>JBEIKL010000144.1:0-5432 GCA_040379745.1 Bdellovibrionales bacterium
AAAATTCAACGGTTCTGATGAGCATGAGTGCATTTTTGGTGATGGGGGCGATCGCATTTGCCGGTTCGGCAAACAAGGGGCTGAGTCCTGCACGGGTTGAACTCGGTAAGAAATTGTTCTTTGATCCGCGCCTGTCTGTGGATGGCACGATCTCCTGTAACTCCTGCCATAATGTGATGGCGGGTGGGGATGACAATCGCCCCAATTCGGTCGGAGTTGCCGGTCAGCATGGAGGACGTTCCGCTCCTACGGTTTGGAACTCCTCTTTGAACTCGGTACAGTTCTGGGATGGCCGTGCGAACACATTGGAAGATCAGGCAAAAGGGCCTTTGACCAATCCGATCGAGATGGGAATGAAAGACCATGGGGCAGTGATGGCGCGGATTCAGCAGATCCCGGGCTATGTTGAAGAATTCAAGAAGGCGTTCCCGAAAGAAATCAAATCTGAAAAAGACATCACGATTGATCATTTCGCATCTGCGGTAGCCGATTATGAACGTACCTTGATCACCAAGGACAGCCCATACGATCAATACATGAAGGGGAACAAGAAAGCGATGAGCCCCGCAGCGGTTCGCGGAATGGGACTCGTGCAGTCCGTGGGTTGCACGTCGTGCCACATGGGTCCGAATTTCGCAGGTCCGGAACTACCGGTCGGAAACGGATTCTATCAGAAGTTTCCGGTCTATCCCGGTTCCGAGTACGACAAGAAGTACGAGCTGACCAAGGATCAAGGCCGTTACGAAGTGACGAAGAATGCTTCGGATAAGAACGTGTGGCGTGTGCCCACCTGGAAGAACATCGCTCACACTGCGCCTTACTTCCATAACGGTGCAGTCAAGACTCTCGACGAAGCGGTGAAAGTCATGGCAAAGACTCAGCTGAACAAGGATCTCAAGCAAGAAGAGGTCAATGACATCGTGGCGTATCTCGAAAGCCTGACCGGCAAATATCCGGAACAGAAGATGCCGCGATTGCCGGCAACGAATGGTAAGTCTTTCTACTGATGATCAGGTGAGACGGATTGAAAAAGCCCCGGTCCAACAGGATCGGGGCTTTTTCAATTTCGATCGGTTTTGAGATTTAATTCAGCTTGGAATCTCGAGCTTTTTCGCGGCAATCAGGATCCGGCGGAAATTCGAGTGCTGGAAGGTATCTTGCGCCTGAATCAGATATCGTCCCAGATCAAAAGTACTGCCTTCCTTGGTTTTCATGATTTCACGAACCATATCGTGAGCGATGATGAACACCGTGGAGAGCGGGGAAATGTAGTTCGCAGTCAGGCCTTTCGGAAACCCCTTTCCGTTTGGCATTTCATGGTGTTGCTGGATGATCATGTCCACGTCGGCAGGGATCTCGCTCATGCGACGAACCAGTTCTGCTGCAACGGCAGGGTGATTCTTGAAACCATCAAGATCCTTGTCGGTGATCCCCAGTGTCTTGGCCTCATCGATGGATGCACAGGCCGAGAGCCGGTCATTGGTGATGGCGATGTCATGAAAGAAGGAGGCCAGGGAAAGCTTGTAAAACGTCGCTTCAGACCCCCATTGAAGGTGGGTCGCGATTCCACAGGTCACGTAACTCAGGATGTAACTGTGATCAGCGATGTATTGGCCACGGATCTTGAGAATCCTTGCCAGCATCTTCTGTAGATTCGGTTTCTTGTCCGTACGTTGAATCATCATGGCGATGTGGCTTCGGGCGAGGCGTTGCACGTCCTTGTTGAAGCCCACGACATTGATGAGTTCCTGAACGGTGTCGAAGGCGACCTTGTTCATCACCGCAAGCTGTTCGTAGGTCGCATCCTGCTGTTTTTTGGCGAAGTCATCGATATGGGAAATGTACTTGTCGATGAACGTCTTGCTGTCGTCTTCGCGAAGATACATGTATTCGATCTTCCGCTGGGTCGTGTACTTGGTGAAGTCATCCGCATCGAAAACGTCACCCTGAAGGAAAATCTTGATGTACTTCTGATCAGAAAGCTTTGCGTAGATATCCGAATGGAGCGGGCTGGTTTCGAGAAGGATGGAAGTCTTGATCCGGCAGAACTTCAGCTTCTCCATGTATCCGTATCGGTCATGGATGATTTTTTCGATGATTTCGCGCAATTTCGTGGCGAATTCCGTTCGTAGTACCTTTTCCAGTACCTTCCAACCGATCGTCGGTTCGTGATCCTTGAGATCGTCCACGACCAGGATGCAGTCGATTGCCCGTGCAGCTTTCTGGATGGATTCCAGTTCTTTTCGGGTCTTGAGCGTGTTCGCCACGATCATGTTGATCTTGTTCTTCTCGTTCGCCCATTCGGTGGCCTGATCGACGTCAGCAGTGGCGTGCACCATCACGCCATTCACGCTTTCCAATATGAACGTGAGTTTGTCGAGAACAGCGGAATCATCATGAAACAGTAGGACTCTCAGCATTGTTTGTTCACCTGAATTTCACCACGTGGTAGTTTTTCTTGCCTTTTCGGATCACAATCGCCGATTGCGCAATCAAATGGTTAGAGCTCACACTGAAAGCGACGTCGGTTACCCGTTCGTTGTTCACATAAACACCGCCTGCGGGAATTTCCTTGCGAGCTGCACCCTTGGATTGGAACAGCCCGGTGGTCACCAACAGGTCGATCAGTGGAATGCTTTCATTCAGCGATGATTTTGGAATTTCAGTGCTTGGTGTGTCTGAAAACACTTCGCCGAGAGTCTGTTCATCCAAATCCTTGATTTCGGTTCCGAACAGCGCCTTGGTCGCCGCTTCCGCGCGGTCGAGTGCTTCCTGTCCGTGAACGGTACGGGTCACTTCGCGGGCCAATGCGATCTGTGCTGCCTTTTTTTCAGGCTCGGATTTCAGTTTTTCCTCCAGTGCGCTGATTTCCGCCATCGGCAGGAACGTCAGGTATTTCATCCATTGGATCACGCTTTCATCGGGTGAGGAGATGAAGAACTGGTAAAGCTGATACGGTGAGGTCTTGTGAGCGGAAAGCCAGATGGTTCCCTGTTCGGTCTTTCCGAATTTCTGTCCGTCCGCACGGGTGATCAGCGGGTGAGTCAGGCCGAAAGCGGGCGATCGCTCCTCGTTTCCGCCGTGTTCATGCGCCATTTTCCGGCGAATCAATTCGGTTCCCGCGGTAATGTTACCCCATTGATCGGATGCACCGATCTGCAGAACGCAATCGAGTTTGCGGTAAAGCTGGTAAAAGTCGTAGGCCTGAAGAAGAGAGTAGGAGAATTCCGTGTAGGAAATTCCCTGATCGCGGTCTTCCATGCGTGCGCGGACCGAATCCTTTCCCATCATGTAATTCACGGTGAAGTACTTGCCGATGTCGCGCAGGAAATCGAGAACGTTCATCTTCTCGTAGAAATCGTAATTGTTGATGATCAGTGCGCTGTTCGGTTTGCCCGGACTGAAATCCAGGAATTTTTCCGCAACGGCACGGATTCCTTGAAGGTTGTGCGCTACTTGTTCGGTGGTGAGCAGGGATCGTTCCTGGGCCTTGAAGCTTGGATCACCGATCATTCCGGTTGCACCACCCAAGACCACGATCGGGCGGTGGCCCGCTTGCTGGAATCGACGAAGGGTGAGGAGTGGAAACATGCTTCCCACGTGCAGAGAATCTGCAGTCGGATCGAATCCGCAATAGAGGGTCAGGCATTTACCCTTGAGCGCGGCATCATTCAAAACCTGTTCGATGTTCGGATCGGTTACCTGGTAGAGGATGTCCCGTTCTTTCAGTTCCTGATATAAAGACATGAAATTATTGTAGAGTGTTGCATGGACTCTGACAAGGTCGCACTTCTTGTTGCTATGCGTAATCGCGGGGCGATGAATTTCGTTTCGTCATTCTTTTGATGGTGCTACCTTCTGAACCGGATAGGGGGGATATTTGCATGATCAATCGTATTGTCATCGCGGACAGAGATCATGAAATGGGGGCCATTCTTGCGTCCGAACTGAAATCGGAATGTCAGGATATTTGTCTCGTTCAAGACGGATTGAAGTTGATTCAAAAACTGCGAAACGAATCGTTTCAGTTGGTTGTCCTCAGTCATATTTTGCCTGAACTATCCGGACATTCGCTTCTTCAGGAAATCCGTAAAATCCGTTCTTCCGATGAGCTTGCCGTCCTGATGATTTCAGAACCGCTTGAAGATCGATGGGTTGCCGAGGCGATTGAGAAGGGGGCCAATGACTTTCTTTTCAAGCCCTATCAGCGGGGCCAATTGCTCAGCCGAGTCCGAGCCCTGAACAACCGATTTCAAACATTTGAAAAAACAGAAGCTTATCTCTCGGGGCAGTATATTCTAGGTAAATTCCGTCTCAATCTGCATTCCTCTGACTTTTATCAGGGCGACATCCGGACCCACCTTACCCCCAGTGAATTCAAGCTCTTGGAAGCTCTATTTAGACATCGCGGGTCAATTCTTACTCGGGATCAACTGATCGAAGAAGTCCAAGGGACCGGAGTGGCCGTGGTGGACCGGGCAATCGACACCCATGTCTTTTCGCTGAGAAAAAAACTGGGTGAGTTTTCATCACTGATTGAGACTGTCCGGGGGGTTGGTTACCGGATTACGCTTGAAAAACAAAACCACTCGGATAAATTGTCATGAACATGCAACGCTTCATCGTTTCAGCTCTGACTTGCCTCTTCTTGTCGACCACGGCTTGGGCGTCTGCTTTTGTGGAAATCAAGAACGGTCACTTTCAGCGTCAGGGTAAACCGTATTTTTTCATGGGAGCCAATTTCTGGCAGGGAATGAATTTGGGAGCAAAGCATTCCACGGCAAATCGTCAGCAGTTGAAGCGCGAGTTGGATCTGCTGAAATTGACCGGTGTGACTCAACTTCGTATTCTCGGTCTGAGTGAGGGACCAGGCGATCAGCCCTACCGGATCGTACCCGCCGTACAGAATGCCCCGGGGCAAATGGATGAATCCATCCTTGCTGGCTTGGATTTCCTTTTGAATGAAATGAGAAAACGCGACATGACCGCAGTGGTTTGTCTCGGAAACTTCTGGCCTTGGTCAGGCGGATTCGCCCAATATGTGAGCTGGTTTGAGGGAAGTTCCATTCCTTATCCTCCGCCTCATCCAGGTGGAAGTTGGTCCACATTTCAAGAATACTCTTCCCGTTTCTATCTGATGCCCCAAGCGATTGCGGCTCAACGCGAAGCGGTTCGCAAGATCCTGACTCGCGTGAACACAGTCAATGGAATTCCTTATTCGTTCGATCCGACCATCCTTTCGTGGGAATTGGCCAATGAGCCGCGTGGAGGTACCCACCGCCCGGAATTCCTTTCTTGGGTGGAAACTTCTGCAAAATTCATCAAGTCGATCGATCCTCGTCACCTGGTCACCATCGGTAGCGAAGGAAACACGCTGTCTCCGGAAGTCGCTGGAAACCAATTCGTCGAGGACCATTCGGTGACGGGTATCG
>JBEIKL010000145.1:0-5400 GCA_040379745.1 Bdellovibrionales bacterium
AACCCCTTGGCTGAATACTTATTGCGAAGAGAAACCATAGAAGGCATTTCTTCGATGCAGGCATCGCACCAGGTCGCCCAAAAATTGACGAGCATCAACTTGTGCGGAAGCTCACTGACCTTCTTTTTCGAGCCGTCAAGAAACGTAAGCTCGAAATCAGGTACTTTTGCCCCTTCGGTCATTTCCACTTTAGCTGCATTGAGGTGGGCCTCATTCTGAATGGACATTTTGACCGCCATCAAAGCACCTACAATGATCACGAGAATGATCATGATCGGCAAAAAAACCTTACTTTTGAATTTTGACTGGCCCGCTTCTTCCATAATGACCGATTGTAGCCTAAAATGGGGGGAGTGGAAGGAAAAACACCCGCCCGCAAGCGCCTTTCAAACCCGCTGAAGAAGAATTCCGGTCAGGCAATTCTCGAGTACATTCTGCTCTTGATCATCATGCTGAGCCTGGGAAGCATTCTGATCGGTGGCATCCAGAAGAGCCGCGACAAGCTCTGGAAACAAATGCTTTGTGACGTGGCTCGCGCCTGTCCGAAGTGTGAGATTCCCGAATCCGTGAAAAACGCCCTTCCTCGCTCCGGCGTGAACTGCAAGTAACGCAAACCAGAATCGTTTACCAACCCATACGGTAATACATCTCTTCAAAATGTTCGTAAGGAAGAACCACAAAGTCAGAATCGTATTCTGGCAATACCGCTCCCTTGCGATTTTCAAGACCCAAGGCTGCGGCCGCATTCGTGGTAACGGAGGCGAGGATCTCAGCTGAATTCATCCCGAGATAAAGAGCCGCCATATTCATCATCAATGGCAAGTTAAGGGTGTAACTCGACCCCGGATTGAAGTCGGTGGCAATCGCCACTCGTCCACCAGCATCCAGTATTTTTCTTGCAGGCGCGTGCACCTCTTTCAAATAGAAAGCGGTCCCTGGCAAAAGAGTTGCAACCGTATCGCTTTTTGCGAGCGCCTGGATTCCTTTATCCGAAATCTTCAGAAGATGATCGGCCGAATGCGCATCGAGCTTGCAGGCAAGACGCGCGGATTCGGTGTTGGTCAACTCGTCAGCGTGGACTTTAACCTTGAGACCGAGTTTTTTTGCTGTTCGCAATATCCGCTCACCCTCCGCCAGGGTGTAATACCCTTCATCGATGAATACATCGCAGAATTCGGCGAGTTTTTTTTGCGCCACCAATGGAAGCGTACGGTGCAACATCTCGTCGATGTAGTGACTGCGCTTTTGGTCATGCGGAATCGCATGGGCGCCGAGATACGTCGAAACAAAAGTCATTTGTGGCAACGCCTTTTTCAGATGCTGAACCACCGTGAGGCACTTGATTTCAGTTTCATGATCGAGACCATAGCCCGATTTGCACTCGATGGTGCGAATTCCAAACCGATAGGCAATGAGTGCGCGCTTCAGGGCGGATTCGAACAACTGTTCGATCGTCGCTTCCCGAGTGGCCTTCACCGTGGTGAGAATTCCACCGCCTTCATTCGCAATTTCCTGATAAGTCGCACCCGCACAACGGCGCGCGAATTCATGCGCTCGAGAGCCGGCAAACACCAGGTGTGTATGCGAATCGACCAACCCCGGAATGATCGCTTTTTTCAGGCGAAGATTCGTGGTTTTGAGCTTCTTGAACTTTGCAGGAAGATCAGCGGTTTTCCCCACCCAGATGATTTTCTTGGAATCAAAAACCACCGCTCCGTCTTCGATCAAGGATGCATCATCAGGCTCGAGATGCCGCCCCTTTTTCTTCAGGATTTTTTCGCAAGTGTGGATAAAAGACGCATGGATGAAGACCTGGGCTGTTTTGCTCATATCACTTGATCATCGGCATTCGTGCGCCGTATTCCGGAAGTTGTTTTTTGGCGTTATCGATTGCGCGTTCGTATCCCGCATCGGCGTGACGAACGACACCCATGCCCGGATCGCTGGTCAGCACTCGCTCGAGGCGTTTTGCCGCCGCTTCGGTACCATCCGCAACGATCACCATTCCAGAATGGATGGAATACCCCATGCCCACTCCGCCACCATGGTGAAGACTGATCCAGGACCCGCCATTCACGGCATTGATCATGGCGTTCAACACCGGCCAATCGGCAACAGCATCGGAACCATCTTTCATCGCTTCGGTTTCGCGGTTGGGTGATGCGACTGATCCGCAATCCAAGTGATCGCGACCGATTACGATCGGTGCTTTCACTTTTCCGGTGCGCACCAATTCATTGAACAACAAACCGGCTTTGACCCGCTCGCCGAATCCCAACCAGCAAATGCGGGCCGGAAGCCCCTGGAACTGGATTCGTTTTTGCGCGACATCCAACCAACGGTGCATGCCTTCGTTGTGCGGGAAGAGTTTTTTCAGTTCACGGTCGGTGACCGCGATGTCTTCCGGATCGCCCGAGAGCGCCACCCAACGGAACGGTCCACGGCCATCACAGAACTGGGGACGAATGAAGAGCGGAACAAATCCTTGGAAGTCGAATGCGTTTTTCACGCCGGCTTTCACTGCTTGCGCGCGGATGTTGTTTCCGTAATCGAACACGATCGCACCGCGCTTTTGATACTCCAACATGAACTCAACGTGTTTGCCCATGCTGGCGATCGCCATCGCTTTGTACTTTTCCGGATTCGACTGGCGAAGTGCGTAGGCCTCTTCGAGTGGCATGCCATGCGGGACATAGCCGTTCAATTCATCGTGTGCACTGGTCTGATCCGTGACCATGTCGGCGTGAAAGTTGCGCTTCAGGAGTTCGGCGAATACGTCCACCGCATTCCCAATCACACCGATGGATGTGTTGGCTTTTGCTTTTTTCGCTTTTTCAACTGCGGCGATCGCATCGTCCAGGTTGTCGTAAAGTTCGTCGAGGTAACGGGTTTCAATGCGGCGTTTGGCGCGAGAAGGATCGACTTCGATATTCAGCGATACTGCACCGGCAATGGAAGCGGCGAGCGGTTGAGCTCCGCCCATTCCACCCAAGCCGGCGGTCAGGATCACACGACCACCGAGATCATCATTGAAGTGTTGGCGAACGGCTTCGGCAAAGGTTTCGTACGTGCCCTGAACGATCCCTTGGGTCCCGATGTAAATCCAGGATCCTGCAGTCATCTGACCGTACATCATCAGCCCTTTGCGATCGAGCTCGTTGAAATGTTCCCATGTGGCCCAATTCGGAACGAGAAGGCTGTTTGCAATCAACACTCGCGGTGCATCCGGATGGGAGCGGAACACCACTACGGGTTTACCGCTTTGAATCAGGAGGGTTTCGTCGTCGTTCAGCGTCTTGAGCGTTTCTTCAATCGCCGCATACGCTTCGTGATTGCGCGCAGCTTTACCGATTCCACCGTAGACCACCAGGTCTTCGCGGCGTTCAGCGACATCGGGGTGAAGGTTATTACGAAGCATGCGAAGAGCCGCTTCTTGGATCCATCCTTTACATTCTAGCTTTTGAGACATGGGTGAATCCTATCACCGGAACAGCCTCAGATCACCATGTTTTGACGTCGGCAATGCCCACTTCCATGCCCAACGCGTTGCGGTTGGTGCTGAGATAACCATGCTGAATCACTCGGCCATCGGTGTTTTTGAGTTCGTATCTGCTGACGGCGGGATTGTATCCCAACAGATAGCTCTTGATCCCCTTCGCACCCGAAATCGCGTTCTTGGTATAGGTCAACTTCAGATTCGCCGATTGGTCGGATACCGATCCAACCCCCAGGGTGATGAGATTGTAGCCCGACTGGGAGAACAGCACTTTTTGACTTCGAGAGAGGGTGGTCAGCGAAAACTGTTCAACCGTTCCATAAATACCCTTGTAATAAATGGAAGTGATCTGATGGTGATCATTGGTGTTCACGCCCAAATAAGCGGTCTTGCCGGGTACGGCCTCCGAATTCAGGGCAATCAGCGTGGAAGTTTCAGCATGGGCAGCCAGGCCGAACAGCATCAGTGTCATGGATTTCAGGATGGTTTTCATTTGCTCTCTTCTCTCCTTCTCTTGTTCCGATCGGTTTCCATTGGTTCCAGTCAGTTCCGCAAGATGACCTGATCGATCCCTACCGGGATTTTTCCCCAGAAATTAGTTGTGACGTACGCGCTGGTGACCACTCCGTCGTCGTTTTGTAATTCGTATTTTTTCAGAACCGGATTGAACACCAGTCGCATCTCGATGAAGTAGCGTTTGCCGGTCAGACCATTGTGCAAGTAGCTCAGCTTCACGCTGTAACTCTCGATCAATTGATCGGACATCAACTTTGCACGGACGAGGTCATACACCGTGTCCTTGTATTGAGTCTGGATGATGGCCACACCTTTCATCATCTCGCTGTTGGAAAAATTGATGTATTTGTGATCGTTCCCCTCGTAGAAGAAGCCTTCGAAGGAATGGTCCTCTTTTTCGTAATAACCAAGGTAGTAAGTTTCGCCCGGATAGTACTGGGCTTTCATTTCAATGAGGCGGACCGGACGAAGGGATTGTTCCGGGTTCCCATCCGCGAATGCGGACGACGTTGCCAGCAACATCGCCACGACCATTCTGATTTTGGAAAATGTGAATTTCATCCGATCCTTGCCTCTCCTGCTGTTCACAGTGAGGCGAATCTAAGGGCGGATTCAACTGAAGTCAATTAATTTTTAAATTAAAAGTATTTAACCTGCTACCGGCGCGGAAGGATTGGGGTTTTTCTTCGAAATCCCGATCAGAAAGATCTCTTTACTCTCTTTTCGGGTGCTTTTCGGGCGCAGGACTTCGACCCGGCCGAAACGGGCTTCCATCATCTTTTTCAGTTCGGCGAATTCGTCCGAATGAAAGAACTTGCAGACGAAATTTCCACCCGGTTTCAGGAACCGATCGGCAACATTCAATGCCAATTCGCAAAGCTCCATCGAGCGGGCCTGATCCGTAAAGCGAATACCCGTGGTTTTCGGAGCCATGTCGGAAAACACGCCATCAAAATACGGGGCAAAACCATTGTCGATGAAGATCTGATCGAGATTGATGTCGCGCAAATCGGCGTGAATAAATACGGCGTTCGGAAGCGTGAGGGCGACACGGATCAGATCCACCCCCAGAACCCGGCCTTTTTCGCCCACTTTTTGAGAAAGATACTGGGACCATGATCCCGGAGCAGCACCCAAGTCGAGCACCTTCATGCCGGCCTTGATGATCTTGTACTTCTGATCGATCTCTTCGAGTTTGTAAATGGATCGCGCGGCGAAGTTATCTTCCTTCGCCTTGTGGTAATAATGATCTCGCTTATTGTAAGCCATGATGAGTACGTCCCGCTCAGAACAAAGGGCTCCCTTTCAGAAGCCCCCGTTTGAAATTACATGACCGTGACTTTACGGAGAAGATCGAGGTCTTCGAGTGCCTTACCCGAGCCGCGGAC
>JBEIKL010000146.1:0-5386 GCA_040379745.1 Bdellovibrionales bacterium
GGAACCTTGCATGAAGAAAGCATCAGGCAGAGCAGAAGTGAGGCGAGGATTTTCATGGGTTACCCAGTGCTTTTGGTGACTCGGATCTTCCAACGGCACCGGCAAGCACCACGATCGTGATCAGGTACGGTAAGATCTGGATCCACTGGACCGGAACCGGTTCGGTTCCCCACAGGGTCACGCCCTGCAAACGGATTTGCGCAATTTCGGTCACGCCGAACAGCAGACAGGCGAGCACGGTGGGAATCGGTTTCCATTTTCCGAGAATGACCGCGGCCAGCGCAATGAATCCGCGACCGGAAGACATGTTCCGGATGAAGGAAGACGAAAGAAACGTGGAGAGGGTTCCGCCGGCCATTCCGGCGAGAAATCCACTGAGCAGGATTCCCTGCCAGCGCTTCCAGGCGATCGAAACGCCGGCACTTTGCAGGGCTTCAGGGTGTTCACCCGCGAATCGCAAGCGCACTCCGAAACGGGTGTAGTGAAACACCAGCGCACTCAACGCGACGATGGCGATCATGATCCACAACGGCGCGATCTGGAATTGGGATTCGGTCGGAATCGGCGGAGTCGAACCCGTCGAATCGAACCAGATCTTGGAAAAGAACGGAGGCACACCCATCGCAAACAGGTTGATCGCCGTGCCGGCAACGATCTGATTTGCACGATAGCGCAGAACCACGAGACCGTAGAACGCGGACAGCACCATGCCGGCCACGCCGGCCATCAACAAGCCTTGATAGGGATTACCGGAGTTCAACGCCACCACGGCGCCGAAGAACGAACCGACCAGCATGAATCCTTCCAGACCGATCTGGATCACACCACTCCGTTCGCACCACATGCCCCCCAGGGCCGCAAGGATCAGCGGAGTGGAAACGCGCAGGACGGGAAGAATGAATGATTCAAGCATTTTTAGCCTTCTTTCTCCATTCGAACAACCCTTCGGAAACCACACCGAGAATGATCAGCCCTTGAATGATGTAGGACAAATCGCGAGTGACTTTGTCGGTTTCGAGATCCAGGCTCGCCGCACCCTTTTGAAGAATACCGAAGAGGAATGCTGCCGGAATGATGCCAAGGATGTTGCCACGGGCAAGTAGTGCGACGGCGATTCCGACAAAACCGTAATCCGCGGAAAACCCGAGTTTGAACCGGTGCGAATTGCCGAGGACTTCGACCACACCGACCAAGCCGGCCATTCCGCCCGCCAGGAACATCGAGAACATCCACGCTTTTTGGCGGGAAATTCCGTAAGTTTCGGCTGCCGTTTCGTTTTCACCCACAGCCTTCAATTGGTAACCGCGCACGCTGTTCCACATCCAGTAATGAACGATCACCACAAGGACGATCAGCGCGACGATCAACCAACCCATCGGTGCGCCGGCAAAGGATTCAAATGGTTTCAAGTGGAAGGACGGCGGAACCGGAATCGTTTCAGCCTGAGAACTTTCCGGATCCTTGATCAGGTAAAGCGTGACGTAAGAAGTGAGACCGGCGGCGATGAAATTCATCATGATCGTCGTGATCACTTCGTGCGAACCGCGTTTTGCTTTCAATACACCGGGAATCAGGCCCCAGAGTCCACCGCCGAGAAATGCCATTCCCGAGGCGAAAGCGATGGCAACCAGGGGCGATGCAATGTTCTTGCCCACGACACCGGCATACGCGGCGGCCATGGCCCCCATCAACAACTGCCCCTCCCCCCCGACATTGAACAGACCTGCGCGAATCGGAATCGATACGGCAAGGCCGGTCAGGATCAACGGTGCGGAATAGAAAAGGGTCATGCCGAAATCGTAGCCAGAACCGAAACTGCTCTGGAACAACACCTTCAGCACTTTCAGCGGAGATTCACCGGCAAACCAAGTGACGATCAATGCCAGCGAAAGACCGAGCAACACACCCGCTATCGGCTTCAAGAGGGATTTCATCAGGCGTTTCATGCGCCACCCATCACTTTCTCGATCGCCCACGGATCAAAATCCTTGCGCGCGAATTCGCCGTGCACGCGACCGTCGAAGAACACCACCATGCGGTCACAGAGATCGATCAACTCATCGAGTTCGGAAGAGAAGAGGATCACGGATTTACCCATGTTGCGTTCGTGCATGATCGCATCGTGGATCTTTTCGATCGCGCCGACGTCTACACCGCGGGTCGGATGGGCAATATACAGGATCGACGGTTGCGGATCGAGCAGTCGGGCCATCACGAGTTTTTGCTGGTTACCGCCGCTCATGCGTCCCGCCCATACGGTGCTGAACGATGGACGGATGTCGAATGCCTGAATGTTCTTTTCCACAGCGGCTTTGGCTTTGCCCCGGTCGATCATGCGACCCAAAAACCCCCACGACGTGTAACGGGGATCTTCGTGTTGCCCGAGCAGAAAATTCTCGGTCATGTCCTGTTTTTTCAGGAGCGCTTCGGACAAGCGGTCTTCGGGCACCAGCCCTACACCCATCTGACGCAGACGGATCGGATCAGCATCGCCGATCTCACGACCGTTGATGTGGTAATCGTATTTTCCCTTGAAGTATTTTTCGCCGTAAACAGCGGGATTCGAGAGCGCTTTCAGGAATTCGGTCTGGCCATTGCCCTGAACTCCGGCAACGCCCAAGATCTCACCCGGCTTCAACTCGATCGATACGCGTTCGGAAACGAACTTCAACACGGGTTTCGGTTCGCGCGCTTGCGCCGACAGGATTTTTCTCGGCCCCTGATAAGTGAACGAAACCTTGCGTCCCACCATCATCTCGGCCAATTCGTCTTCGTTGGTTTCGGAAGTGACCTTCGTGCCCACGACTTCTCCGCGCCTCATCACGGTGACCGCGTCGGTGAACTCCAACACCTCTTTCAGTTTGTGCGAAATCAGGATGATCGTTTTGCCTTCTTGCTTCAGCTTGCGAAGGTTCGTGAACAATTCCTTCACTTCTTGCGGAGTCAGCACAGCGGTCGGTTCGTCGAGGATCAACACATCGGACTGCTGATAAAGCAATTTGATGATTTCTACGCGTTGTTGTTCGCCGACGGACAGGTCGCGCACCGGCACGTCCCACTTGTCGAATTTCAGGCCGTATTCTTCACAGATGCGCGCGAGCTGAGTGCGGGCCTTGTTCCGAAGCAAGATGCCCGGAAACAGGGCGGGTTCGTGGCCGAGTACGATGTTGTCGAGAACGGTTTCGGATTCGGCGAGCATGAAATGCTGGTGGACCATGCCGATCCCCAGCTTCATCGCATGAACGGGGTTTCGGATCACGACCGGTTTGCCGTTGATCAGGATCTCCCCCTCGTCGGCAGGCTGGACTCCGAACAGCACCTTCATCGCAGTGGATTTTCCGGCGCCGTTCTCCCCGATCAAACCGTGAATCGAGCCCTTCGCCACCGAAAAACTGAGTTTGCGGTTGGCATGGAAGTTCCCGAAGAATTTGGAGACGCCTTTGAATTCGATTGCGACAGGAGGGTTCGGATTCATCGGTGAATCACTTCTTCCTCATCTGCAGATAGTAATCCGGCACTTTGATCTTGCCTGCAATGATCTCACTGCGAACGGATTCCATTTTCTTCTTGTCCGCGTCGGTCACGATTTTCGCGTTGTGCTGGTCGAGCGCGAAGTCCACGCCTTTCGACTTCAGTCCCATGCGCACCAGCCCCGGCTGGAAAGAGCCGTCTTTCAGTGATTTCACCGCTTCAAACACGGAATCGTCCACGCGCTTCACCATGCTGGTGAGGATGAATCCCGGCTTCAGCCAGTTCTGATTCGAATCCACGCCGATGGCGAGTTTTTTCTTGGCCGCAGCCGCATCGAACACACCCAATCCGGAATTTCCGGCAGCAACATAGATCACGTCCGCACCGCGCTGGTACTGGTCGAGTGCTTGCTCTTTCGCTTTCGGCGGGTTATTCCACGCTTCGCCGGTCACGCCCAGATAATTCACGATGACTTGCGCCTTGGGATTGATCTTTTTCACGCCGGCTTCGTAACCGAGTTGGAAACGGCGGATGAGCGGAACATCCATTCCGCCGATGAAGCCAACCTTACCGGACGGCGCGTGCATCGCTGCAAGCACTCCGACGAGATAACTGCCTTCGTGTTCTTCGAAGAGAACTGAGCGGACATTCGGTTTTTTCGCATCTTCATCGACAAGGAGGAACTTCTGCCCTGGAAAACGGTCGGCATTCTTCTTCACTGCTTCGAGCTGGTGGAACCCGATCGCCACGATGAGGTCGAATTTCTTTTCGGCAAACGCACGCTGAAGGGATTCATAAGCGCTGTTGTCGGGCGCTTCGACCGTCTTCACGGTCACGCCCAATTCCTTCTCGGCGCGCTTCAGCCCCTGATACGCGGAAGCGTTGAACGACTTGTCGTCCTTGCCTGATTTTTCGAGAACCAAACCCACTTTGAGTTGAGCGTGGGCGTCCGTCAAGAACGCGCCTGCGAACAGAGTGGATACCAGGACCAGGGAGCGGAACGAAGGGGTGTGCATATGCTTTATTTTTACCACCGCCCACGCTATCCTATAAACATGAAAATGCGCCTGAAGGGATTGTTTTTACCGACAGAAAAGTGACACGGACTTGATCTCTTCCACGTTAAACTGATACAATTTAAAAAAGGACATGGTTCACCCACGGATGGAGTTGCCCACATCGATTTCGAAGTACCTTCGCTCGAACAGCGGCCAGTCGGTCATCCTGATTTCCATGGTGATCATGAGCTTCCTGCTGTTCATGGGCTTTGCGATCAACACCGGGGTCCTGGTCACCGCAAAAATCAGCGTCCAATCCGCAGCCGATGCCGCCGCCTATGCGGGTGCAGCCACTCAAGCCCGCCAACTCAATGCGATTTCCTTCCTGAACTACGACATGAGACGCCAGTTCAAGAAGTTCATGCATCGCTATACTTACATCGGCAATGTCAGTGCGCCTGGCTTTCCGAACGCCGGCGGTGCCAGTGGCGACTACCCTTATCCGAAAAAATACTTTAACGGCCCCGGAAGCCCGGCTCAGACCGTCAATCTCAACATTCCAGTCGTGTGCATTCCACTGACCGGCACCGGCACCGCCAGTGACGCTTGTCTTTTCCTGAATCTTCCCAACTCGACGAACACGGCAAGCGGCGTTTTCAAGGGTGGCGGACTCACGGCGATTTCCAAGGCATTCCTCGATGCATCGAAACAGATCAGCGACATCATGATTTCGAACTGCACCAAACAGGGGGCTCTCAATCTCATGGTGGTGAACCTTTGGCTTTTCCGCGCCACGATCGATCAGGCTTCGATTGAAAATTTTGTGGCCTTGAATGACCCGGCCAACAAGAAAATCGCCGAATCCCTTCACTACCTCACCTCTGGACTCGGTCTCTACCCCCGTAATATCATCAACA
>JBEIKL010000147.1:0-5362 GCA_040379745.1 Bdellovibrionales bacterium
GATGTAGCGGTAAACCTGCACCGGCTTCGTCTGCCCGATCCGGTGTGTTCGGTCGGTTGCCTGGTTCTCGACCGCAGGGTTCCACCACGGTTCCAAATGGAACACATAGCTTGCCTTCGTGAGGTTGAGACCGACGCCCCCGGTTTTCAGGGTCATCAGCATGACTCCACCGGACTTCAGTTCCTGGAAGTTCCTCAGTGCGATTTCACGATCCTTGCGACTGACTTTACCGTGAAGGGAGAAGAACGGGATTCCCGCCTTCTTCATTTCTTTCGCAAGAAGATCGAAGGTGCCGAGGAATTGGGTGAACACGAGTGCACTCTCGCCCGTTTCCACGATCGCTTTCAGGTTGTCGATCAGCAAACTGACTTTCGGTGGTGTTTCCGTATAGTTGATGTTCGGAATGGAGCCCGGCGCAGAACACACCTGTCTCAGTCGCAGAAGTGCGGTGAGCATGATCAGTTGGCTCTTGTTTTCGCCCTTTTCCATGATGTTTTCACGCACTTTGGAATTCCACGAGAGCGCGATATCGCGATAAATCGCCAATTGTTTTTCCGAGAATGGGATTTTTACCGTGCTTTCCGTTTTCGGAGGGAGCTCTTTCAAAATCGATGATTTCGTTCTGCGCAGAACGAGGGGTTTTGTTTTCAATTTCAGGAATTGCACTCGATCCGGATCCGGTGAGTACGATTGCATGAAGCTCTTTCGGAACTGGTCGAACGGTCCGAGCGATCCCGGAACCACAAGATCCATCAGCGAGTAGAATTCACCCATGTGGTTCTCAAGCGGTGTACCGGTGAGGCAGAGTTTGAAGCGCGCTGGAATTTTACGGGAAACCGTCGTGCGTTTCGCCGTGATCGTCTTCAGATTCTGCGCTTCATCGTAGATGTGCATGTTCCAGCGGATGGTGTTGAAGAACTGTTCGTGCTCCGCCATCAATCCGTATGTGGTGATCAGGATGCCATTTTCGTTCTTCTCGAGGAATTCTTTCGCTTCTCGGATTTCTTTCGAGTTGAAGATGTGAATAGGCAAGTCGGGAGTGAAACGTGTGGCTTCGCTGAACCAGTTGAAAGTGAGCGAGGTCGGTACGGCAATCAACGAGTGGCCGAGTTCTCCTGTTTCGCGGAGAGATTCGATGAACACAAGTGTTTGAACTGTCTTACCGAGACCCATGTCGTCGGCGAGAATCCCACCCATACCCAGGCGATAGAGATCATTGATCCACTGAACACCGCGGTTCTGGTACGGCTTGAGGTCTCCCTTGAAATTTTTCGGCAGTGGAACCGGCGGACGTTCCGTTCCGAGTGAGTCATAAAATGCGCAGATCTTTTCCCAAATCGGTCCGCCCTTGACCTTCACGCCACTGGAGCGGAGTGCAAGGAGTTCGAGCGTGTAGTGTTTGGAAAGACGGTAGATGCGATCCTGTTTTTTTCCACCGCGTTTCGGGCCCTGACTTGCAGAGATCTGGTCCCAGAAGTGAGTGAGTTTGTCGAGTGACGGAATCGAACCTTTGTTCAAACGGTAGATTTTCCCCTGAAACGTGATCATCCCCGTTTCGGTCAGTTTCTTCGCCGCCTCTTCTGAGATTTCAGCTCCCTTGAAGAAGAATTGCGGGTGCAATTCGAACCAGTCAATTCGGCCTTGGGAATCCGGGGTTTCTTCGAGGATGAATTCCGAGACGAAGTCCTCTTCCTGCAGCTCCTCGATGATCTGATCGTCAAGGGAAAGCGTAATCCCGTCATTCTGAAGGGGAAGGAATGCGCGGATCAGGTTCTCGGCGCTGGCATCTTTGCGCGAAAAAATCCATTTTAGCGGGTGATGCACTGGTTCTGCATTCGGTTTCAGGAATTGGAGATCCTTAATTGCTTCCGGTTTTTCAAATGTCGCATTTTGGATCACACCGTCTTTGGTCTTGAGCAGGATCGCACCTTGGGATTGACTTTGGGAAAGGGTGATCCAAGCGTAAATCACCTTGAGATAGAATGGGTAGATTCCACGCACCAGCGCACTTCTTGGTTGGGAGTCGGTGTCGGACCCGGTCAGAAGAGGAAAGAGTTTTTCTTCGAAGATGTCCTTCAGGTCCATCACGTACGCTTCCAGATACTCGATTGCGGGCTTGGAGCAAAAGAGTTCAAGCGAGATGGTCTGCGAGGATGGTGCGCCTTCCAGTTTGTTCATCAGGAGCGCAATGCGGTTCTTGAGTGTTTCGAAGAATTGTTCGAATGTTTTGTCGTTCCGAATGAAGTGACGTACGGACTCCTGGAATACCAGAGCGGCGATGCCGATGTGACGGAGCAAACGCAGATCATTTGCGCGCTTCGCCTGTTTTTTCACGGCGAACAGATCCTCACTCAGCGTTTCGTCCCAACTTTTCAGGCCGAGGGTGAGAATTTGCAATTGCTTCAGGATCGGCAACGGCATTCCATCGACTTTCACGAAATCAAAGTCGTGCTCAACCGAGAATGTTCCGTTCGAGTAGACGCGGATATGCGAGAGAAAGGATTCCTTTTGCAGGATCTCGAATTTCGGATCGGTTTGGATGTCGTTCAGGTGACCATGGAATTCGGTCTGCACGCGTTCGAATACGGTTTCGAAATCACCGTGGCTTTTCAGGGTCATCGTCGCAGGATAGTGATCGAGCCAGTGGTGATAAGGGTGGAAGAACAGTTGGCGCTTCACCGGATGGAAAGCGAGTGTTGGATACCAGATCCAGTCATCATGGAGTCGAAGCGAAGACTCGACTTCGAAGTCATGATGATTGTTGTTGATCACGCCGAAGAAATAACCCGATTTCAGGTGTGCTGGCGGTGCGATCTCGATTTCGTCGATTTCCATGACCGTATTCTCGGTTTCGAGTTTTTCAACAGTCGAGAAGAAAAGTTTAAGCTTCTGTCTCTTGTGAAGTTTCACTGCTTCTTCGGTCACACCCAACAGGATGGAGTCAAGCTTGCGATCTGCCAGCAAGTCCCAGACCGGGGTCTCTTTCGATTCCTGGAAAAAACGGTGACGACGCAACTGGATCGTGCTGGTGGAGTCGTGATCGAGCAGGCGCGAAGTCGTAGGCAACAGTTCCGAAGGAACAGCATTGCAGTACGGATGGAAAAGGATTTCAGAAACCGGAATGCGACTGTGATCCGAAAAGAGATAATAAATGCTTTTCTTGCGGAGAATCTCGTGTGGGTTCTGAAAAAGATTGTTGGTGGTGCCGCGGAATGATTTCGGCGAACGCCACAGAGGGTGGGGCAAGTCCGATTCACGCAAGTAGGGGATCGCCAGGTCGGGCATCAGATGATCCTGATGCGATGGCGGAGCATCGACAGTCTTGTGAAACGCATATTCCGATTTTGCGTGACTCTGGGAAACCGGATGGTGTGGAAAGCAGAAAATCAAACCTTCGAAGTGCCCCAGAAAATGTGTGGGTCGTTCCATGTGTGCAGAATGACCGGCAGAGTAGGCGTGAGAAACCGCGGCGGATTCAGTGGATGCCGGTTTCAGTTTCTCGAATTCGGATTCGTAGGATTTGATTTTTTCGACCACTTCTTCCGGCATGCGGATCAGGTCGTATTGTTTGGATGCGATGGAAGCGAGTACCCAGGTCGCCAGAGCCTGGTGTTTGCAGTAGATTCCGTAGCCGGCCATGGAGCAGTCGCAGTCCGAGTAGGTTGGCTGTGAAGATGCTCCGATTTCAATTCGGGTCTTGGTGGTTTCAGAAAGCTTGAACTCGAGCTGGTGACCTTTGGTTCCAAGGATCGCCAATTCCATGTCGCTGAAGCCCCCGTCACGAAGGTATTGCAACCCGCGCTCCAGTGCAGAGGGGTCTAACCCTTTTTTTAACGCGGAATGACCAAGTCGTTTCAGGTCGTGCAGGGAAGGAAGTTTCATTCGCAACAATTGTGACTGACATTGAAAACGAAAGCAATGATGTAATTGGGGTTGATTTTGGGTGAAGCGATGCCGACAATATAAACATGAAACATTTAACTTCCCGTCGCTCGTTTTTGAAGATCATCGCCGGCTCTGCAGCAGCGTTGGTCATGGCTCCGATCACCAAGGTTCAGAACGCTTTTGCCGACATGGTGAAGCTGGATGATCCACTGGTCAAAGCTTTGGGTTATGTGGCCAATGCCAAGGACTCCAAGGATCGCAAAGACAAGAAAGCGATCTGCGGAAACTGTAATTTCTACACAGAGACCGATGCGAAAACAAAAATCGGCAAGTGTCAGCTGATCCAGAGCGGTGAAGTCGCTTCTGCCGGCTGGTGCCGCTCCTACTCAATCAAGCAGAAAAAGGCCTGATCTGAATGACTCGCGATCCTCGTGAGTTGATTCGGAACTATCGCGAGAGTGAATGGCGCACCACCCGTCTTCGGGTTTTGCGTGAATTGGGTGAATTCCAGGATTCGCGATCGTTCCATTTTCTTACCCAGATCATTGAAAGCGGCGAGGACCTTGCGGAACAGCAACTCGCCGTTTCCTCTTTGGCTCGGCGAAAGAATGTTTCTTCGCGCGATTTCCTGCGCAACTTTCATTCGGTAGCACCGGATACCTTGCGGGCAAGCATCGCCCATGCATTGGGAATCGTGCAGGACTTTGCTTCGATTCCGGCACTGATCCAGGATTGGGATGTGGCAATCTCGAACCAGGACAACGCTTGGCTCAGAAACATCGTTCTTTCCCTGGGTGAATTGAAAGCCTTCAATGCCCTTCCCAAAATCCTTTCGTTCCTGAAGTCTTCCCCTCATGCCGTGAGCACTGAAATCCTGTTTGCCTCGATTTTCAGTTTGGGACGCATCTGTCGCCAACCGATCGATTTTCAGCTCTCACTGGAATCGCATCGCGATCGCATTCTTGAGGATGCATTGCTGTCCCAAGTGTATCAATCCGCAATTTCGCAAGTTCAAATCCGAAGCCAATTCAAGCTTGAGGATTATCTCAACAAGATCTTCACACTTCCGGATCCGCATCCGGCGATGCCATTGGAACTCCTTTCCTTCGACCCTGAAGAAGTCGATCTCGGACTGAGTCTTTTTCCCGCAGAACAGGAATGGAAACGCCTGCTCTTCGCTCTTCGTGGCGTATTGCCTGAGCGCAGGGAAAAACATCTGCTTTCGATCGCATCCGCGGTGCGCGCATCAGGGGATCCGGAGAACAATTTCCAGTTCTTTGAGGGATTGCGTGATCTCGGGCTGACGCCTTCCTTGAAGCGTTCGATCGAGACGATCCTACAACCCCAATCCTTTTCTTCCGAATTGAAATTGAAGTGGCTTGAAGTCGACGGAGCATTCGAAGCCGAAGCGAATTTTTTTCTGAAACACACGAATGACGAACAGGCGGTCAGTTGGATCAACGGTTGGAACGAGAGC
>JBEIKL010000148.1:0-5316 GCA_040379745.1 Bdellovibrionales bacterium
AGTCATGTGTCCCTCCTGGATTCGGCGGGGTTCATTCCCCGCTCACATCAATCCTTTCGGAGGATTTCGGTAAATCTGAATGGTAAATCTTTGCCCAGTTGCGTCTTTCAAAAATCTTTCAGTTTCCCACGGGGAATCCGAAGAGAGTTCATTGAAGGAGACTTTCATGATGGAAGGCCAAGACGATACAAACGATTCAGTCATCAATCTCGATCAGTTCCGAATGAGGAAATCGGAGGAGAAGAAAAGAAAAACCGAGCGTATTTTCTTCAATGATCTGGTTGGAGTTTATGGCCTGATCACTCCGGAAAAAATGATCCCGATCCAACTCATTGATGTGAGTGAGGGCGGGCTTGCGATCCAGGTACCTTACCCGGGAAGTTCGACTTCTGCTGAACGGGTGTGGCCTCGTGACTCGATCAATCTGACCATCCGTCTTTATTTCAGTCCGGAAAGCTTCATGGAAGTGATGGTTGATGTGAAAAACTCTACACCGACTCTCGAAGGTGGATCCAAATACGTCAGATACGGATGCGAAGTTGTTGCAGATCAGAAAAGTTATGACGCATGGAAGAGTTTTGTCTCGTTCCTGAAGTATTTTTCTGAAATCTCAGAGCGTGACACCGGTAACATCGGCGTCGGCAACATCTGATTCAGTCTTTTTGTTCCTCTCCGAACTCGCTCAATTGGTCAAGAAACCTTACCAGTGAGAGGAAGGTCTGGTACTGGTTCGATTTGGTTTCGAGCAATACCGCTCCGATGGACTGAAGTCCCTCTTTTTCCTCCTGCCTGACGACTTGGATTTTCAATGGCAGATAAAGACTCTGATTCAAATAAAAGTTGAGATCGGTCTTCTCATCCTTTTTCAAGGTGAATGTGCCGCCGATGCTGTCCACTTCGAAGCCGAGTCCGAACTCACTCAGGTCATTGATCTTATGGCGACCGGGACCGAATTTGGGAATCTGGATGTAGAAAGAAAAATGTTCAAGCATCTTTCTTCTTCTGGTTTTTCTTCTTTCAGGCAATTGGCTCATACTCCCTCTCTTTTCGGAAGACCTGTGGATGATTTCGGAGCATTCAGAATCGCATCGATTTTGGCCTTTAACTGATTCAGGCTCAGCCGGCATTCGTTCACTGCTTTCCCATATTGGATCTCGAATGCATTCCGGTCCGTGGGTTTGTCCACGAATTCATTTTCGATCGAATGCAAATTACGGATCGATTCATAAGTGCTTTTCACCAACTCGAATGCGTTACCATGAAAGAATTCATTTTGAAGGGTTTCCTTCGACCAGGTCTGGATGGTCTGTTCCAATTGGCTGTTGATTTCCATCCATTTCTTCGAAGTGGACTTCCAATTTTCCTTCTGACCGTTGCTGAGTTTCTTCGTCTTCACGATTTTTCCGAATTCTGCGGTCAGGGTTTGGAATTGTAGGGCCAAAGTGTCCGAGTACTGTCTGAGTTCGACCACTTCCTTTTCGGAATTCTGGCGGATTTTCTCATGAAAAGCCTTGAGCCGGGTCAGGTAGTTCTCATCCCTGTTTCCACCAATGAAGAAAGTCTTTCTGAGTACGAACTTACTGGTGTTCGGAATCGGTTGCGGAAGGGTGCCCGATGGACGATTCGCTGGATAGGAGTTCAGTTGATTCAAAACCGTTTCCTCCTGGTCGAGGGATTCGGTGATCCAGACGATATATTCGCCCTTGGCAAGCGGTTGACCGTCATCGGAAAGCAGGACTTCTGATTTTCCAATGCCCCGGAACGTTTGGATTTGAATCTGTGATTGATGGTTCAATCGGTTCAAAAGTGTTTCGCTGTTACCAATCACGTATGCGATGAGACGGGTTCGATCAGGAAGATTGGTGGCCACATAAATCATCGGACGCGACGGGTCGGATTGTAAAAGCGTGGCAGAGAATTTAACACCCGCAGCAGGATCTCCACTGAGAGCCTCTTCCATTTCTTTTCTTGAATTCGAATCAAGTTCTCGTGCATTCGGAATCAGATTGAATGCAAAAGACAGGAACGGTGCCTTTGAAACAATGCGATTCAGGATCGGTCTCATCTTCGAGTGGAGTTCTTCTCCTGCAAAACGGCTCAACAGGGAAACACTGATGATCGAGATCAATACGAAAACAGTGAGAACCGTACCCGGTTTGAAAAAACGGATTTTCCGGAATGCCTTCAATGAGTGTGCGAATCGGCTGCCGGCATTTCCGGTTTTCTTTCCCTCACGGGTTGTTTCGATTTTCCGCATTGCCGTTGAAAGCTCGGTAACTTCCACAAGCGGTTTCCAGTCGGCCATGCCCTCTGCCCAGACATAGCTCTGTTGGCTGATGAGACCGCTTGATTTCTTCTCACTCAATTCAGCCGCATCGAAAGGGCCTTCATGGTGATCCGACAGGTAAACAAACCACTTTTTTTGAAGTTCTGTGTTCATTTTTCAGTTTTGTCCGTTCATTGTGATTTTAAGGGAAAAGAAATCAGGAAGCAATTTTTGCAGGGGTTTTTATCTCATTGGTTTTCCCGACGAGATCGGAGTCTCCCAGGTGAAAGGAAGACTTGGTGCGAAAGCGGGGCCAGAATCCTTTTTCCGTGTTTTTGAGCGTATGAACGGGGTGAATCCGGTTATCTCCAGGAAACTCGGCTCTGAGCTGGTCGCAATGGGGGATGATTTGGAGAAGAATTATGCCTCTTCGGTTCGATCAGTCCGTGATCATGCCGGCAATTCAATTATTGTCGCTATCGGCGGAGGACATGATTACGCTTACCCATGGATTTCCGGAATGGTGGAAGACAGGAAGAAAACGGGTTCAAAAAATCTGAAGATCGGTTGTATCAATCTTGACGCCCACTTCGATCTCCGAGCGTATGAACCGGTGATGACCAGCGGTTCTCCCTTCCGCCGGTTGATTGAGGAGGGGGTATTGCTGGGTTCATCGCTCGTCGAATTCGGGATCCAGGATCATTGCAATGCTCCTGAGCTCTGGGAGTATGCAAAAGCGAAGAGAGTGAAAACGATCCCGTTCAATCGATTGCGCAACGGTGTTGCAGTCAGGGCTTTTCGCAAGGAATTACAGTCACTGAAGAAGAAGTGCGATGAAGTGGTGATCTCGATCGACCTCGATTCCCTGAGTCTCGCCTTTTGTCCCGGTGTTTCCGCACCACAAGGGGAGGGATTCACCGCATCGGAACTTTATCAAATGCTCGAGATCGCCGGTGCCGACAAAAAAGTGACATCGATCGGGTTCTTTGAGCTCGCGCCCCCTCTCGACCATCAGGATCAAACCACGCGAGTGGCCGCTCAAGCTGCGTGGCATTTCCTGAATGCGAAGTTTTTTCCATCCAAACGCGGTTGATTGATTTAAAATCAATTCATGTCCCAATACATACTTGCGATCGATGAAGGTACCACCGGGGTCAAGGCCTTGGTGATGGATGTTTCCCTGAATGTGGTTTCGGAAAAGACGGTTCCGTTTGAACAGCATTTTCCACAACCAGGTTGGGTGGAGCATGATCTCCATCAGATCTGGTCTGCAGTTCAGGAGTCAGTGAAGTACGCAGTCAGTGGAATCGACCAGTCCAAAATCGTAGCCATCGGCATCACCAACCAGCGCGAAACCATTTGTTTCTGGGATCGGACAACCTGCGAACCTCTTTCGAGAGCCATTGTCTGGCAGGATCGTCGAACTGCGGATCGATGCAAGGAATTGAAAGAACGGAACTTTGAAGCCACAGTTCAGGAAAAAACGGGCCTTTTACTCGACCCGTATTTTTCCTCGACAAAGATCGAGTGGATGCTCAAGAACAATGCAGAAGTGGCGAAAGCGGCAACAGAGGGACGTCTTGCACTGGGAACAATCGACTCATTCCTCTTGGCCAAGCTCACTGCCGGCGATTCACACGCAACTGAAGCATCTAACGCTTCCAGAACCATGCTTTTTCATTTGAAAAACCAACTCTGGGACGCGGAACTCATGAAAACTTTCGGCGTTCACGACAACATGTTGCCAAGAGTTCAGCCGTCGTTTTCGAGATTCGGTGTGACAAAGGGGCTGGCATTTCTTCCTGACGGGATTCCCATCACCGGCATGATCGGTGATCAGCAATCCGCTTTGCTCGGTCAAGCATGCATTCACGAAGGACAAGCGAAATGCACTTATGGTACAGGCGCATTCCTTCTAATGAATACCGGTAGCAAATTGAAGAAAAGCAGGCATCGTTTGCTGTCAACCATCGCTTGGACTACCAGCAGTGGCGAAACCACTTATGCATTGGAAGGAAGTGCCTTCATGGCAGGAGCGACCATCCAATGGTTGCGTGACGGTTTGAAAATCATCGGTAGTTCATCTGAAGTTGAAAAACTCGCTTCTGAAGTCGATTCCGCTGAGGGAGTCATGTTGGTTCCGGCATTCACGGGACTGGGTGCGCCGGACTGGAATCCCGATGCACGAGCGGTCATCATCGGGTTGACTCGAGGAAGCACTCGCGCCCACATCGCTCGCGCAGCATTGGAAGGAATTGCATTTCAGAATGTCGATCTGCTTCATGCGATGGAAAAGGATCTGGGAGGAAAACTCTCCAGTCTCAATGTCGATGGTGGTGCCAGCCGCAATGATCTGCTGATGCAAATCCAAGCCAATTTGTTGGGGTGCAGTCTCAGAAGACCGGTCATCACGGAAACGACTTCACTAGGAGCGGTGTTTGCCGCCGGTATTGGAGCGGGGATCTGGAATTCAGTTGAAGAAATTACCGGAGTTTGGAAGCTTGAGCGTGAGTTCAAGCCGCAAATCGGGGAAGTAGTTCGCAGCAATCGTCTTCGTGAGTGGGAAAAAGCAAAAGCGAAAACCTGATCATTCAATCCAGACCCGGAACAGTTTTCCATCTGAAAAAGATTCGAAAAGTGTTCCTGGTTGATAGCCGCTGCGAATGGAGTTTTCGCTGATCTCACGGAGTGAAATGCCTTGCTCCCGTATTTTCTCAGAAACTCCCGAGGGCATCAGCATTTCTAGATCCATCACAGCTTGTGCAGGAAACTCGAGACTTACTTTTTCCTGATTGTTTTCTTTCACCAGTACCTTGAGTTTTCCGGCGATCAATGAGGATTCAGGCTCCGAATCCGCTTCCAGGGTCTTCATTGCATTCAGCCAGCCGTTCAATCCACGGATCAGCATCAGGAACCAAGGCGGTCCAGCTGTTCGGAAGTTCCACTTGTCCGATCCGAGCAAATCGTTGATCCGTTCTTGAAGTTTCCATGTCGATGGCTTCCAATCCGGTTTCCTGACCGGCTCAAAAAGAAGTGCGATCAGTTCTTTC
>JBEIKL010000149.1:0-5260 GCA_040379745.1 Bdellovibrionales bacterium
CACAATGAAAACTTCATCGACTTGACACACTCGCTCTGTTAAATTGTCGTTATGGGAAAACTCAAACGTTTCTGCGTCACCGCGATCGCCACCGCACTGGGTTCGGGATTCTCTCCAAAAGCGCCGGGCACTGCAGGAAGCATTGTAGCCGTGGGTCTAGTTCACTGTATCCGCGATTGGAATGCGGTCGAGTACGCATCGTTGTGGTTGGTGATTTTCCTCATCGGTTGGTGGGCAACCCTCGAGTGGAGCCGTGCACACCAGAGCAAGGACTCGCAAGCCATTGTGATCGATGAAGTGCTCGGTTACATGATCGCCACCTCATTCACCCCGAAGACGACCGCTGTTCTCTGGATTCAATTCATTTTGTTTAGGATTTTCGATGCGCTGAAACCGCCGCCGATCCGTCAACTGGATCAGTGGGGAAAACGCTTTCCCATCGGGAAAATGCAGTCACTGGGCGTGATTCTCGATGATTTGCTGGCCGGACTGATTGCACTTCTGGTTTTTTTCGCGATTCAACCCCTTTTGAATTCGTTTCTCGGTTGAAATCTTCCCGATTTTAGTTAGGATACTTGACCATGATGTTCCGGATTGCAACTCTTTCCGTTCTGACCCTGATTGCCACTACTCCTTCTGTGATGGCTTATGAATCCGAGGACATGGTTTACGGTTACAGTGATTTTTCAGAGTCGACCCCCACCCCGGCTCGAACCCGCATCTCCCTCACTCCGACCCGACTCGAGAAATTCGAAGCCGCTCTGGAAGCCTTGAGCATCCCCACGGAACAGACTCCGGACTTCTCGGAATTCGTTCAGCACAACGAAGTGAACGAAGGTGATCTTCGAAAGAATGCGCGCTGGATTGATCCGGACCAAGGACTATTCCGTTATGTCTCCCTGAAGAACGGCTGGATAGAACTGTTTCGCGATTTCTTCACCAGCGGTATCCGAACGGGTTATTTGGAATTCTCCCGCAGCCTTTCTCAAAAAAATCCGAGTGTGGACTCCGATGCACTCATCCAGAAACTCCGCCAGGTTTCGGCGCAAGTTCGTGCCGGTGAAACAAAACCACTGAACGGACTCAAGGTACTGATCGATCCGGGACACATGGGTGGCGAAGATTGGGATCGACGGACCGGTAAATTCGTTTCGGTCAACGGAAGCAAGGTCAGCGAGGGCGAACTGACTCTTTGGACCGCTCTGGTCACTGCGAAAAAACTGGTCGCTCTGGGGGCCACCGTTCAACTGACACGCGATCGATTCGGCACCGTTTCACAGAACACTCTCGAAAATTTCGATTCTTCCCCGTTTCTGCGCGGCTACTTTCACAAGAGCCTCGACGACTGGATGGCACCTTATCTGGACAAACCGCTGGAAGAACTGAAACGAATGATTGTTTCCGCACCGGAAACCCGCAAAGCCTACACGGAAATCCAACGTCTGCAGTTCTACATTTTCGGCGAGGACCTCGAAGCGCGAGCGCGTCTGATGGATCAGTTCAACCCTGACATCACTCTGGTGATCCATTACGATGCCAGCAAGAACAATCAGCTTCAGAACTCGGTGCAATCGCTGGAAGCATTCATCCCCGGTGCGTTCCGCGCGAACGAAACCGGATCACGGAAAGCAAAGGCATTGGCATTGAAACATCTGCTCGAAGTGCGCCGCTGGAACCAGACGGTGGAGCTCGCCGATGCGGTTACGGGCGCGATGTCCAAGACTCTGTCGATTCCGCGACTGAACAAGCCGGAAGCGTTCACCGGATTCCGGGTGAGGGACGGCGTCTACACCCGCAATCTCTATTTGAACCAGAGACTGATGAACGGATTGATGGTTTATCTGGAGTGCCTGCACTACGATCACGTGGACGAACACGCACGACTGGCGATCAAGGACCGAACACTGAATTATAATTCCGAAACAATCGCTTACCCTTCACGCATTGATCACGTCGCACAGGGAATCGAAACCGGGATCCTGGATTACTTCCGTAACTCACAAAACTGATTCTGGAATCACTGTCGGGAGATCAGGGACTTCACCACATCCGAAGGATTCTTGTTCTCGGATTCACACCACTCCAGGAATCCGCGGTAAGTGGTCTTGTGGATCATCGGCGCAACCGTGGTGAACGGCACGCGGAAAAGTTCCGAGCTGTAATCACCCAGATACTTCTTCTTGATCTCGTTCTTCATCCGGACAAAGTTTTCCACGCTTTCGATCAACTCTTCGGTGTTCGCCGATTTTTCAATGTAATCGTAAAGTCCATACTCCCAAGCATACTTCCGGAGTTCGGGATGATCCTTGCCAGTGAGACAGATGGTTGGGACGCGGATCGACTCCTCCTTGCAAAGACGCAAAAGATCGAGACCTGTCATTTTGGGCATCTGATAATCGGTGATGATCAGATCGAAACTCGCTTTTTTCAGGAGATTGAAGCCTTCGAGGCCGTTGGAGACCGATGCGACCTCCACCGAATCGCTTTGCAGCAAATCGACAATGTTTTCCCGAACTGCCCCTTCATCTTCCACGACCAGGATTCTCATATTCACATTGTACGCCCAATCGTGTTTTTCTCCTAGCACCTCTCCACTAAGGTGCTTTGCGTTATACTTCCTTGCTTTTCTTGGCTTTTTGATGCCAAACAAAAACCGAACATCGAAAAACACAATGCTATACATTTCATAGAGTTAAAAAAGACAAACCTTATTATGATTTAGCGCATTAAAAATAAGGCATTTGGCTTTCATTTTTTTCCCTTCGCCAACTTTACAATTCCTCAACCCAAAGTTACTTCATTGCTATGGGGATTCTTTGGGGAATGATGTTTTTAGGATGGGGAGACGTAGTGAAGCCTACGTCCGCAATGCCAGAGCCGATCGGATTTTATTCTCACGGCTGCATTGATGGTGCGCAAGCACTGCCTCTCGATGGACCCGGCTTCCAAGTGATGCGCACTTCGCGCAATCGCTTCTACGGTCACCCGAACACTCTTCAATTCATTCAGAACTTGGGCTCGAGCCTCTCGGCTCAAAAATCCGGGATCCTGCTCGGTGACATCAGTCAACCTCGCGGTGGCCCGATGTCCTTCGGTCATGCCAGCCACCAGATTGGAATGGATGTCGATGTCTGGTTCTGGACTCACCCAGAACAAAACCAACGCTCCCTCACCACCGAAGAGCGCGATTCCGTGCCCATGGTCTCCATGCTGAATGCAAAAGGCAAAGTGGACCCATCGAAGTTCACCGCCGAACAGATCCTAAAACTGAAGACGGCTGCAACTTCTCCGGAAGTCGAACGCATTTTCGTAAATCCGGCAATCAAGTCATACCTTTGTGCGACCATTCCTGAGGAAGAATCCGCGTGGCTGCGCACACTCCGCCCGTGGGCCGGTCACCATGAACATTTCCATGTGAGATTGTCTTGCCCGAAAAACGCGAAGGATTGCATCTCTCAAGAACCGCAACCTGCCGGAAACGGTTGCAATGAACTGTTCATGCCGACTGAAATCCCGTCTGAAGACTCACACGAAGAACCACTGCTTACCGTGGAATTACCTCTGCGATGCAAGGCTGTGCTGACTGCGGAAACCGGCACGAATATTGAAAAGCGAAATTCAAAAACTGAAACAACAACAACCAAGGAGAACTAAATGGACTTGAACAAGAACAACGACAAAACTGCGGATCAGGCCAACAAGAAGAAGGCCATCGAGCTCGCGATTCAATCAATTGAAAAACAATTCGGTAAAGGCTCGATCATGCGTCTTGCCGGAGAAGAAACCCTCGTCGGTGCTGACACCCAAGTGGTTCCAACCGGATCCATCGGTCTCGACCTCGCACTCGGTATTGGCGGCTATGCCCGCGGAAGAATCATCGAAGTGTTTGGCCCGGAATCTTCCGGTAAAACCACTCTCGCCCTCCACGCAGTGGCGGAAGCACAAAAACAAGGCGGGATCGCCGCGTATATCGACGCCGAACACGCACTCGACGTGACCTACGCACGTAAGCTCGGTGTGAAAACCGATGACCTTCTCATCTCTCAGCCGGATAATGGCGAGCAGGCTCTTGAAATCGCAGACATGATGGTTCGCTCCGGCGGAGTGGACATCCTGGTCATCGACTCGGTTGCCGCTCTCGTGCCACGCGCGGAAATCGAAGGTGAAATGGGCGATTCTCACATGGGTCTTCAAGCACGCTTGATGTCCCAAGCTCTCCGTAAACTCACCGGTACCATCAACCGCTCCAAGACCCTGGTGATCTTCATTAACCAGATCCGGATGAAGATCGGTGTCATGTTCGGAAACCCGGAAACCACTACCGGCGGTAACGCACTCAAATTCTACGCTTCCGTTCGTCTCGACATCCGCCGTATTCAGGCGATCAAGGACGGCGAAAATGTGGTCGGTAACCGCACCCGCGTGAAAGTCGTGAAAAACAAACTTGCACCTCCGTTCCGCGAAGTCGAGTTCGACATCCTCTACGGCGAAGGGATCGCAAAAGAAGGTGACCTTCTTGATGCAGCCACCAACGCAAATCTCGTCGAGAAAAGTGGTTCTTGGTTCTCTTACAAGGATGAACGCATCGGACAGGGTCGCGACACTGCAATCAAGTGGCTGAAAGACCATCCGGAAATCGTGAAGGATTTGCGCAAGACCCTGTTTGAAAAAGCAGGCATTGGTGCAAAACCGATTCAGCCGGATGCACCGATCGCTGCTGATGTGGCAAAACCGGGCATGGCTGCGGCTGCACCTGCAGGAAAGATGGCTCACATGAGCACACCTTCCAAAGAGCCGATGACCAAGGCCGCGCCGAAGAAATAATCTGGCGCCATCAACGGCAAACAACTCTCAAAATCAAAAAGCCCCGGGTCAATGACTCGGGGCTTTTTTCATACACTGGATTGTGAAACCTGACAGATGTAGCCTAGCGACCGCATGATCGCAGCAACTCCGCGAGTACCCGCTCTAGAGGCGATGTACTCGCAACTTTCAAACTACTCATTCAACCATTTTTGAACCAACTGATTGGTCTCTTCGTCATCCCACTCGCGGCCGCCGGATTCGATCATCAGAATCTTACGGTCCTGATTGATCATCACGGAAAGCGGAATAGCATGGACGTCGAAAAGATCCGAAAGGGCATTTTCCGGATCCTTGAAAATCGGGAATGGAATTCCCATCGATTTGACCATGGGCGGAACCGCCTCTTCGGGATGATCGTCGACATTCACTGCCAGGATCTCAAACCCCTTGGCTG
>JBEIKL010000150.1:0-5242 GCA_040379745.1 Bdellovibrionales bacterium
ATCAATACATAACGCACCTAGACAAAGAATATTGCGCCACTCCCGGCAAAGTGGTTTTCACGAATTTTTCAGGCCAAGTTTCCATTCGCGGAATGATTGAAACCATTCAGAGACTGTAGCTCGCCGCGCAATAAATTAAAGTTTTTGATCCGATTGCGTTACCTCCCAAGTTTCGATAGAAACATCGACGAAACGAGGGTTTTCATGAAAAAAACGTTCATTGTTCTGGGTCTTTTATTAGCAGGTTCTTCCAGCTATGCGCAGGAAGAAGTGAAAGTATCAGTTCGTGATGTCACTCACGAATACGTCGACATGAGTTTCGAACCTGAATTCGCACCGACTCCAACACCTTCTCCGACACCGATCACCACTCCCACAACAGGCACCACCACCAATGGCAACCCTCCAGTGATCAATCCTTACGACATCAACCCGAATACCACTCCCAGCACCACCAATCCAACTACGACCACGACTCCGATTAATACCAATCCGGTAAATCCTACCGGCGGCTTTAATGACACGATGGTGAAAATCGATCGCATCGTAGCTTTGGGTGAAAAAATCTGGAACTTCCTCGTGACCAATAAACCCGGTGCCGACTATGAAGTCTTCAAGACATCGGTTGTTCCGGAAGGCATCACCAGCTGGACCCAGTTAATGAAATGGTCCAAGCCGGCTTCCAAAGTCTATCGCGTGGAATTCAAAAACTCTTTTGGTGGTATATCTGGCAGTTTTGACTACCGACTCACCTACTTCCACAGCGGTTCGTTCAAAGGAAAAGGAAAGTTCCTGGGCCAGATCAGCGTTGTGCCAACGAACATCAAACTCGGTACTGACCGCTCGCTGAAGATGCGGGTCGAACTCGCCAGCGTGATCAACTTCGGTACGGAAGACGATCCGATCGCTGGAGCCCAACTCATCATCAACTGGTCTTCGCCGACCACACTCAAGTACGAAATGCAATCGGCGGAGTACCTGATTTACGGAAATGGTGATATCCTCGATCTCACCAATGGCAACTAATCAGACTTTTGATCCTAATGGCGCGGCAGACCCGAATGCAGGAATATTCGGTCTGCCGTATTCTTTTGAAGAATCCAAAATCATCTTTCTTCCCGTAGCATGGGAAGCGACTACTTCTTATGGTGGTGGAACCTCTCACGGTCCTGAAGCAATCATCAATGCAAGTGCACAGATCGATCTTTTCGATCTCGACATTCAAAAACCCTATCTTGCAGGAATGCATGCTCTGGAATCCGACCCATCCATTGCAGAAATGAACGATCGGGCGAAAACTCTCGCTCAAACCATCATTGATGCTTATGGTGTGGTCGAAGGATCAACCGAATTGACTACCAATCTTACGGAAGTCAACCGATTATCCTCCCTGCTCAATCAAAAGGTTTATCAGGAGATCAAACGGGTATTAGATGCAGGGAAAATCCCTGCCCTGATCGGTGGCGATCACTCCACCCCATTCGGCGCATTCCAAGCAGCCGCCGAACAACACCCCGGCTTCGGTATCCTTCATTTTGATGCCCATTCCGATACCCGTCAGGCATACATGGGATTCGAGCACTCACATGCTTCGATCATGTACAATGCGGCAACCAAGATTCCAGCTATCGGAAAATTCGTACAAGTCGGCATCCGCGATTTCTGCGAAGACGAATACGAGTTCACCCGCTCCCAAAAAGACCGTTTTCACGTGCACTACGACCGCGATCTCAGCATGAAAAAAATGTCTGGAAAATCCTTCGATCAGATTACTGACGAGGTCATTTCCTCACTCCCGGAAAAAGTCTGGGTCAGTTTTGATATTGATGGCCTCGACCCACGCTACTGTCCGCACACCGGTACGCCTGTTCCGGGTGGATTGGAATATGCCGAGGCGATCCAGATCATCCGTAAGCTTGCCCAATCCGGTCGCAAGATCATCGGCTTCGATGTGGTTGAAGTAGCCCCCATTCTCGATAGGGAAGGCAATCCAGCCGCCATTGAACAGGCATCAGACGAATGGGATGCCAACGTGGGAATGCGCCTCATTTACAAGATCGCGGCCTTCGCTCTCGCCTCACAGGGGCATAGCAACTGGATGAAGTGAGTCGTCTTCAAGGCCTTCACGTTGATCTGTTAAAAACCGTCTTTCGAGGAAAAATCGAATTGAGTTGATTGCTGAGGCACCGTCCATCACAAAAATGAATCCCTTGGCGTTTATCCCGCAAGACGCTTATTCAAGGTTTGGATTTGTGCCTGGGCCTTCAACAGCTCGTTCTTGATTTTATTCTTTTCTGCTTCGGCTTGAACCAGCTTCTGTTTTACCAGTTCAGTTTCTTTTTTGTACTGCTGGGAACTCTTCAGTGTGGTTTCCACTTTTGCTTCAAGGTCCTCGATCAGGGGCGCCGCACTTTGCGCCTCTTTTTCCGCAACAGTCACCCGATCCGATAGCATTTTCACTTTTTGCTTTTCGGCTTCAAGCGCCCTGCTCAATCGATCCACTTTTTTCAACAGATCATCCATCTGCATATTCACCATGGATCCGGAGGAAGACTCATTCTCTCCGTCATCCTGAATTTGACTGCGCCTCAACGCAAACAGTTCTTTCTGCAACAGTAATTTGTCAGCCTGAAGTCCCTTTGCCATCTCATACATCTGCATGGCTTTCTCGCGGAAAACCCTGGCAAGCTTTGCATCATCACCGACAGCACCTGCATCCATACCTTCAATCGACTTTTCCTGACCCTCGACGGAAGCGGCATTGGTTTTCAGCAAGGATTCATTGCTGTTTCGGTCTGTCATTCCACGGAGCCTTGCAATCTCCCCGGCATGTTTGAGATTCGATTTCTCTTTTTTCAGTAAAAGCTCCTCGTACTGCCTGACCCTCTCCATCGCAACCCTGATCGAATCGGCATCAGATTCCTGAGAATCCCCATTCATCATTTTGGCAATCCTCTCGTCGACCGTCCGACGCTCCCTCTCTACTGTCAAACGGGCCCACTCCTGCTCATTCTGAATGGATTCCCCATTCAGGAAAAGTTCCCCTGTCCTTCCGTTTTTTCCGCCTTGATAGATTTCAGCCAACCACTTTTCATAGTCGAGATCACCCATGTCGACAAAAGTTTCATGCTGATTAGGCAATCCCTGCTCGGAATCAATCAAAACTCTGAATGTCTGTGCATCAAAATCAAGGACAGACTCGTTCAGGCTTCTGACAATTCGCCACTCGATGATATTGATCGATTTCAAGAACCTCACTTCAACCAGATCCTGATGATGCAAAATCCGTTTGAGAAGAGCGGATTCATCGGACTTCAACCAGTATTGAACAAGTGTTTTTTCAGGATCATCTTCTACATCGACGATGAAATTGGCAAAGCGGAGGGCAAGATACAAACGATCATTCTCCATGGCCAACTCAAGATGTCCCGTTGCGGGATTGCGCTCGGGAAAACCGAACTCCATCAATGCTTGAATCAGAACCCTGAGATCACCTGCCTGCTTCGCAGATATCCGGTGTGTTTCCTTGAGCCAGACCGTTGCAAGATCTGAAATCCTCCCGTATGCATCACGGGAAGCGATGCCACCGTGGAAAACCGGAGTTTTCTTTTCGACTGCATTACCCAGACCTATGCGTTGAGAGGAACTCATGCGGCGAATCCGTCCTCTCCGTAAATGGTTAACGAATCGTACTGCTGATTCGTATTCAATCCTTCAAGACGATTGAGTCTTGCAAGGATCTTTTGAGACCACTCACTTTGGACCGTTTTCAGGATGTCTACACTCAGGCTCTGATGTGCTTCAAACAACTCATTCAAACCTGATGCGATGAACTCCAATTCACTTCTTGGAGTTTTCCAGTCTTCGCCCTTCACTGTTTTTTCATAGACACTAGATCTGATCTCATTCAGTTCCTTGAGATTGGACCAGCCCAGATGGGCCGCAATAAACACCAAGGAACCGGACAGTAACAACCCATGGTCGTGCCGTACCACTGCGTTCTCACGAGCCCACAGCATCATCTGAGGATCCAGCGGGCTACACAGTTCTTCAGCAAAGACACTCATGAAAAATGGCTCCACCTGAAACTGTTTACCCCAGAGCGGAGCAAGAATACCGAAGGACTCCTTTGAAATCTCGAACGGGCTGGCCAAGAACTGATCCTGTCGAATCGTAAATATATTGTGAATAACTCTTGCAGCGGTTTGAAATCGTACGGATGAACCAGCGAATTTGGGAAGATAAAACACTTCATTCACGGAAAGACGTTTGAGCTCTTGCTCGGTAAAAAAATCCAAAGGTGCCTTCACCGATACCAGCTTCTTATTCAGCTTCATCAACACATATACTGGCGACAACATGAGTGAGTATGGCTGTACGGAAGAAATCGGACATTGAATCATTTGATCAATGGATTCTAAGTGCAGTTTTTTATCTTCAAACAGCATCTCCGCTTTTCTCCTCCTCTTAAACTTATCGGCAAAAACGGGCATAAATTTAAGCGCAAAAGGGCTCCGCAACCATATGTATTTAAAGCACTTTATTCACGCAAAGCATTCCGGCAGGACTTTTAAAGAAAAGCGAAAAAAATGACTGAAAAAGGGAAAATAAGTGCTTCTGGAGCGTCTTTTCAGTGCTGGCGGACTTGACCGAATGCGACTCATTCATTAGCATCAAGTCATCAATTAATTTGAAAGGACTATTCGATGGGTAAAGGACGCAAGAGCATCGCTCAAAAAATGAAAAACCGTAAGAACCAGGCTAAGAAAAAAGCCCGCATTAAGCGTAAAATCACTGCAAAAAAATAATCTTATTAATTCGGTAATCCGATACTTAAGATAAATCTTAAAAAAGCCTCTCCATCCGAGAGGCTTTTTTATTTACAAAAATCGAAGAAGTACCATTGCAGAATTCGAAACCAAGAAGTCCACCCTCTCGTGATCTCATTCGCCATCAGTTCTAAAGTCATCATTGATAATACAACCGATATAGAGACATTCGGCTACCTCAATAAAACAATGTCCCATTAACCCTTAAACTCATTCAAAACGAGTTACTTCTTTTGAATGGGAATAAAAGCATCCTGGTTACTTCAACTTTATGAATTCTAAATGGTGATCTAAGAGGAATTGATAAAAAAAAGCCCCGACAGAAACTAATCAATCGGGGCTTAGAGTAAATAAAATGGGGGCATCGTGCTATTTTGACACCGAGCTACCTCGGCACTATCGTCGCCGCTGAC
>JBEIKL010000151.1:0-5227 GCA_040379745.1 Bdellovibrionales bacterium
ATTCCTTATCTCGAAGCAGGTGCCTCCTGAGCTTTCGGTCGCGTAGAACGGCGCGCACTGTCTTTGAAGAAAGCCACATAGTTCAATGCCTCGTTGAATGACTATTCGGTGTTGAGAAAACAGCGCCTCACGCTTAATCTTCGATGAGCCGAACTTCTGCAGCACTTATGTCACGACTCAATTGGTGGCCACAGTCAAGGGGCAAGGTACAGCCCTGCTTCACCGAAATAATTTTAATCTTCCGATTCCGAACGGGCCCGCAGTTTCACGAACTCATGGAGGATTTCTGTAACTTGGTTTGTTAAGCCTTCCTGCATCAGTTTCATTTTGAATGAGAATGAAGATGGGTATCAGACTGAGCACTTGGTGTGGCCAGCTCCCGCTTTCTAATTGAGAGTGGTTGGTCGATTCTTTGAGTAATCGCTGGTAACCGACTTTTTCTTTCTGCTACGAGAGTGATGGTGTGTGCGCTTTTGTGAGAAAGGAAGGATGACCGACTAAAAATCCCCGGAGGTCAGCATTCCTTTCTCACAAAAGTGCGCCCCCTAGAACGCCACTCCGAACATCGTCCCGATCGAACTATACCCTGAAAGATCATATGTCCCTTCAAGAGCAAGACGAAGTCCCTTGGAGCCGATAACGAAGTTCACACCGGTGAAGGCATAGGACGTGGTTCCACTTCCTGACTTTTCAAGTGTGCCGATCGGATCAGGAAACGTCACTGAGATGGTGCCGCTGATCAAACGACCGCCAATTCCGATGTAAGGTTCTGCCGCACTCAATCTTCTCGAGAACACCAGTTCCGGTGTGATGACGGAAGCGCTTTTCACATTCAGTCTTGGTGCATGCACGGTGGTGTACCCCAGTCGGAATGCGGCACCGAGGCCTTCTTCCGGCTGGTAAAAATTGTATTTCAGATCACCACCGGCGATGTACTGTCCTAGATAAAATAGACCCGAGATTCCCACATCGACTTTCGGTCCGAAAGCCTTTCGGAGGTGCGCCTTTGGCACGGGCAGTGAAGGAACATTTTGCAGGGATGTGCCTGAAACGCCGTTGGCACTCAAGGCGTTCAGCAATCCATCGCCGACTTTGACCAAGGTGAGCTCGAGTTTGAACTCCGCTGCATCATTTTCTGCGATCGATACCGCTCCCTGGTAAGGACGGTGGGAAAGCAAGATGCCGAATGCCTTGGTGGTTTCATTCGCGATGTCTTGCGGGATGAGATTGTTCAAAGAAGAGAGATCGAGAAGGCTAAGATCGAAAGCCTTTGCTGGAGAAATCAGGGAAAAAAACAGGATTCCGGAAAGTAAAACTTTTCGGAATCGGTTCATGAATCGCTTCCCGGTTTTTTCTTGTTGGAGAAGTTTTTCAGAACCGCAAACGGGTTTTCCTTCAGGATTTCTTCCTGTTGAGGAAGGAAGGAGAGCTGATTGCGTCCGCACTTCAAACATTCATCCTTTTCGTTCTTTTCAGGCTTCGGTTGCATCGGAATGAGGAGGGCGATCTGCTCGTTCAGGATTTCCATCAGGTCGGCACAGGGTTCCTGTACCACGTTCACTTCGTAGTCCGATGCGTTCAGGTTCATCGCTGGCGCTTCGTCCTCGTCGTCTTCATCGTCGGAATCATCCAGCCATTCATCGACGTCGAATGATCCTTTGTTGGAGGATTCGCGAGGTGTTTCGGCATAGATGTCGGATGTGGTCAGTAAAAGGTGGAATTGGGTGTTGATCGGGAACTGGAACGAATCCGCACAAAGACTGCACAGCAGGTAGAGTTGTGTTTTCACTTTGCCGGTCACATGAACCAAGTCATCGACCCGGCGAAGAGTGAACTCCACCTCGGTCGGACGGGAGCGTGGTTTCCAATTCGGTGGGCGGCTGATGCCGTCCATGCGTTCATCGAGTTTTCCGATGACTTCCATGATCCAAGGAGTGGTTTCGGTGAAGGAGTGTTGGATGTCCTGGTCCTTGATTTCGTGGAAGTAAACTTTCATTACTTCAGTTTTCTGGCTAAAAGCGTTGCTCTGCAAGACTTATTTGGTTAGAATCCTTCATTATGCGAATCGTCATGGATTTTGATGGTGTCTATACCGACCCCAGTGAAGAAGGGGAAGCGTGCGCCAAGAGCTTTGTTGAGAAAATCATTTCCTTCGGTCTGAAGGATGTGGGCCTGGATACCGTAGAAAAAGTGGATTCCTGGATCGGTGAATTGCGCGTGCGTCAGGCAACCAAACCGTTTTCGTTCGGTTGGAGAAGTGAAGGTCGCGTCTCTGCATTCACCTTCGAAGATCCATTCATCCGCAATATTGGATTGGCCGATTTTCTCGACCATTTGGCTCAAGACGGCGATGAAAAAGCCGGTGCAGTTTTAAAGCAATTGAAGAACCACGAAAAGATGGATTCTTTCGGTGCGCTTTCAGAATGGGCATTTCATCAGCTGAACTTGAAAAAACGCGCTGACCCGATGGCGAAAAAGTGGGTTCAAGATGCGATTGCCAAGGGCCACGAGGTGGTCATTGTTTCGAATTCTGCAACTGACAAGATCGAGGAATTCCTCGATCAAAACCAATTTGAAAAAGGTGCTCGCCCGCAAGTCCGTGGTGGTGCTCGTAAGTTTGGACTCGGCAAGAACCCTAAGCCGATCGTGATTGCCACCGGCGTGGACGGTGCTCAGAAGGGTGAGCTGACGGCCGATACGGATCGCCCGATCTACGAGCAGGCGCTTCTTGAAATCAAGCCTGATGCGGTGATTGGCGATGTGTTCTCCTTGGATCTGACCTTGCCTTTGCGTCTCAAGCGCGAAGGGAAACTTGATTTCAAATGGGGCTTGTTCTATCGCCATCGCGACTACACTCCTGCCACCATGGTGGATCTCGTTACTGGGAGAAATTCCATGGTTCCGGAAGTGAAGCTTGTTCGCGATTGGAGCGAAGTCCCCCTTCAGTAAGGGGCTCTTTGATTTTTTTGATTTTTGCGCCCTCTCGGTTTAGGATGGGGCTGTTCATTCATCAATGAACCCGTAGCTCAGTTGGATAGAGCACCTCATTTCTAATGAGGGGGTCCCAGGTTCGAATCCTGGCGGGTTCGCCATCTTTTCCATCTTCTTAGATTTCATCGAAACAACCGAAACCAGAAACTGCGTGTTCGAAACCCTATAGTTGAGTTTTTTGTTCGACCCCGCATGGTGGGGGAGCAGTTTCGAAATCAACGGATTCAGTTAATTAAACTATTGTGATTTAATTAAACCAATGTTATTTACCCGGCATGAAGTGGTTCATGCCAGTCTTAATAGCCTTCCTGACTCAAGCCGGACAGCAGGCCCATGCCGATTGTACCTATGGCGAAGAAATCGATTTGCGCAAATCAAAAGCCGCAATTTTCGAGGATCTGCCCATTCGCAATCAAGGCAATTACGGGATCTGTTATGCCCATGCAGCCAGTACCTTGATTGATTTTCATCGGATTTCCCGTAACGGCGGTACCAAGGTCAATTTGTCGGATCCTTTGGCGTCAGCCATCATCTCGACCAAGGCAATGGCTGAAATGTCAATCGATGGCGGTACTGTTTGTGATGTGGTGGATGGTTTGAAGCTAACCGGCTTTGGTTGCTCCAATTCCGGGGCGACCGCGAATCAAGTCCGTGACTTGGGCAATACCATGCAGCGACTTCTGGTCGAACAAGTGTATATGCCGTACCTGACCGGGCAGAAAAAATTCAAAGCGATCTTGGGGACATGGATTGATCCTGCTGTCCGCAAGACGGTGGAAAAACAACTGACAGCCGAGCAAAAAACCTACCTCGACCGCATGACTTCGGCCGTACATGGTTTTGAGAATCTGATCAGCGTTCGCGGCATTCCCCGTGATCGGTTTCCTAAAACCGCAAAATTGGTTGAGTTTTTCCAAAATACCTACCTGAAAAGCAAGTGGGCATCCTTTGAAGGGGACTTGGCTTTCATGGTGATTCGCAATAACTGTGTGGCGTCCAAATTCACCATGCCGGCACTGACCTGCCAAGAGCACAACAAGGGGAATTCAAACGTGATCAGCGTAATGGACTCCAGTTTGAAAATCGGTAAGCCAGTCGGGGCGAATATCTGCGCAAACTTCCTGACGCAGAAAAATTATTATGGTGCCACGTCTGGCGCGTCGGTGAATCGGGATTGCTTGTCGCATGCCGTGGTGATCATCGGTAAACGGGATCGCGCCGGATCGTGCGAGTACCTGATCCGCAACAGTTGGGGACCGAATTATCAATACGCATGGCCAACCAGTACGGGTGACGTTTGGGTCAACCAGTTTTCCCTACTGGGAAATCTTTCCCAGGTTCAGACGGTAAAATAGGATGAGTGTTTTATAGTCCTGATGATTTCAGATCAAAAAGATTGAAGATTTCGCCATCGGTTTTGTAGGTCACTTTCAGGCTTTGATCCGTGGCTTTTTCAATCAAAGTGAGTTGGGTCGAGCCAATCGGTCGAGCGATGCGATTGTTGATCACATGAAGCGCATTATTTTCATCAATGCCGATTCCATAAGTTTCCGGGTGTTCCAAAATCAACGACGCCAAGCGGTTGAATCGTTGGCGAACAATGAAGTGTTGATCGACAATGATTTCTTCGGGTAATAAACCCAGGCCTTCAGTAAGCACCACTTGAGTTCCATCGAATACGGTCGGGTTCGATTTGCCGGTGATCATCCGCTTGGACATGATGGCGGTTCCGGCACTGGTACCGGCAAACGCCACACCGTTGAGGTACATCACACGCATGCGATCGCGTAGCTCAAAGGTGTTCATCGTTTTCATCAACTTGTTTTGGTCACCGCCGGTGAAAAAGATTCCAGTCGCATTCTGAAGTTGGGTTTCGATCTTCTTCGAATAGCGGAAGAGATTGGTCTTTTTAATGGTATACGGTTGCATCACTTCGATCGATGCGGGTTGAAACGGCGCGAGTTCGTTCCGGATGGATTCCGCACTTTGCGAGCTGCCCGAAGCCCATGGGATGATCACGATGTGGGCTTGTTGTCCCCCGGCCTTTTCCACAAAGGTGCGCATGGCTTCTGTGGGGCGTTTGCCTCCGCCGATCAGGATCAGGTGAGTGGAAGCTTGAGTCAGGGTACCGAAAAAGAAACTGAAGAGGATCAAATAACGGGTGAACTTCATGGCTGGAATTTACCTTAGAAGCGGGGGATGTGCAAAGGTCCAAAAAAAGGGGGGTGGAGGAATC
>JBEIKL010000152.1:0-5182 GCA_040379745.1 Bdellovibrionales bacterium
GTGGAATTTCCGGATTCGATTCGTACAAACGAGGAACGGAACGAAATCCATCATCCTTGGTTTTCTGCGAACGCATTGAAAACGGTGAAGCCAGGTGAATCGGTCGCCGTGATCGGAGCCGGATTTTCCGGAACCGCCATCGCTCGTGCACTGGCCGATCGTGGAATCACGGTGAAACTCATTGACCGCGATGGAATCGCGTTTCATGCCTCGGGAAATTCCTACGGAATGTTCAATACCCAGTTGAGCAAGAAACCGAATCCGATCAGCCGCTTTTCTCAATTGTCGTTGACCCACTTCCTTAGGGAATTGGATTTGCGATCGATTCCGTACAGAAAAGGAATTCTTCGTACGGATGCCCTACGGGAACGTGATGATTTTGAAATGGCGGTGAACACATCGGAATTTCCGGAATCATTTTATGAATTCCGCGAGGATGGGCTTTTCTTTCCGGACTGTGGAGTCCTCAACCCCCGTACACTTTGCGAGGATCGTTCCAATCATCCGAGGGTAAGGCTGATGATCGCAAAAGTGAAACAGGTGAATCGCACCGAAACCGGTTTCTCGATCCTCGATCATCAGGACAAGACCATCACCGAATGTCATCACGTTGTTTATGCGACGGGCGCGAATCTGGTACTGGACCGATTGATCGCGCACCCGCTTCTCGAGTCAATTCCGCTTCGTCCGATCCGGGGTCAGGTGATTCTCGTCAGACCCACGGACGAATCCAAAAAAGTTCCCTATTGCCTCGTGGATTCTGGTTACACCTCTCCGGTGGTGCGTGAAATCTCGGGTTCGGAAACCCACTGCATCGGTGCCACCTACCAGGCGAAAACGGTCTTGGAAGACCAGGAAAGGATCGACACCGATACCCTGCTGGAGGAAGGTCGACAACGCCATCCCGCTTTCGCGTCATTGAGACGTGAAGATGTGGTTTCGAGTCGTTCCGCTTACCGACTGTCCACACCTGACAAGTTGCCCCTGATCGGCCCGCTTTGTGATCCGGAAAAGCTGAAATTGGAATTCGGAGTGATGCTCAGAAGCGGATTTGAATCCGGCCCGACACCATTGCCTGCGGAACAGGGAGAATGGGTGTTCACCGGCATGGGCTCCAGAGGCATGACGTTCTCCTCTTATGGTGCGGAAATCCTTGCAACCATGATGACGGGGCAAACCGTTCCGATCGAAGCCGATTTGCTGGAACACATCCACCCGGCACGATTCATCGTTCGTAACCTGAAAAAACCGGAAAATTCAGGCAAAAAGCCCTAGATGCCACACCCCGATCTGCGATAAGATCTAGCTCATGCAATCCGTCGCCGAATCCAAACGAAGCACCGTCAGCGCGGTCCTGATCATCAAGAACGAAGCCGCTTATATTGAACGTGCACTGAACTCACTGCTCTGGTGCGATGAGATCATCGTCGTCGACTCTTTGAGCACGGATGATACTCCCCGCATCTGTCAGGATCCTTCCGCATCGTGGACGAAAAAAATCCGATTCTTCGAGCAGGAATGGCTGGGATTTTCTGCACAACGGAATCTCGCCAATTCGAAAGCGGTTTGCGATTGGATTTTCACCATTGATGGCGATGAGGCCTGTTCGCCCGAACTACGGAACAAGATCCAATCGATCGCTTCTGATCCTGAAAGTCATCGCCAGGGCATTCAATACAAAATCCGCAATCAGGAATATTTCCTCGGGCGTCCGATTCATTATGGAATCTGGAATCCTTCATATCATGTCCGGATGTATCCACGAGGTGCATTGAAGTTCACCGGGAGCGTGCATGAGGGAATCGACAGTCAATGCACTCAAACGATCCAGATTGATGAACCGATTCATCATGTGGAGAATTTGCAGATCGAACGGTTCCTGAACAAATTGAATTTATACACCACGCTCCAAGCAAAATCGGATTATGAATCGGGAATGAGAACGAATTTTGCGCGCATCCTCCTTTCTTTTCCGGCGATGTTTTACAAGAATTACATTTATTACCGTTCCTATCGCGACGGCAAAGAAGGCTTTATCATTTCCGTACTTGAAGGAATTTCACGCACCGTTCGCCATCTGAAGATCTGGCAATTGGAACGTCTCGCCGAAAAAACTAAAGAAACTTTATAGAATAGATTTGTTGACCCTGGAATCAGAGTCCTTACACTGATAATTGTCTGACAATTTTTGTCGGAAATTAAAAGCACTCAAATTCGCCGAGAATTGAGGAGGATTTATGAAATCAAGGAAGACCGTTTACCGAAGCCGCTTGTCACCGATCGCACTCAGCCTGCTGATGAGCGGTTGCTTGATGGGAGAAAACAAAACCTTTTTCGACTACGGAATGGAGGAATCCGAAACTGAAGATCTCGGAAACCCGTCGAATTCTACCGTTGGTATTCCCTCTCTTCCCTCATCCTCGGAGACGAGCAGTGGTTCAACACTCTGTTGCAATGTACTCACCGCATCACTGGTTCCAGCCAGTCCGATCGGCTGCCAACAAGGATTGGGACTGATGCCGGTCACGGATTCGAATGAATGTCATCAGCTGACCCTTTCGAGCGGAAGAAACGTCATCCAATCCATAGAGCGTTATCCGATCAGTTCCTCTTCAACTAAAAAAATTGATTTCCTGTTCGTGGTCGATAACTCGGGAAGCATGGAGGACAACCAGAGAAAACTGGCGTCGGGATTCGAATCCTTCGCTAACATCTTTTTCAGGAGAGAGGATTTGGACATCTGCATCTCGATCATCACCAGTGATCGTTATCGCGGACGCGGTGGTGACCCGTATCCCCGCAGGGAAATGACCATCCCTTGCACCAAACCGGCCACTTGGCCGATTCTCACCCCTACGCAACGAAGCGCCCATATTGATCGCGTGATTCGCGATTTCCGTGAAGGAATGAATGTGGGAACGCGCGGTAGCAGCCTCGAATTGGTCGGTAAATCACTGGTGACTTATCTTCATAACCTCGAACAATGGGATGATTCCCGATTGAACGAAAGATCGTATCACGGATTTTTCCGTCGCGATTCCATTGCCAACATCTCGATTCTCACGGATGAAAACAATTGGTTCTATCGGGATCCGCAACGTGAGGAATGGAAAAACGATCTCCCCGTTGTGAGAAATGCACCGATCTACAATGCATCGACCCCGATGGTGGATTCACGAAAAGGAATCAAGGACCATCTCGATGAATACTTTTCAGCCGTTCAACCGGATCATGCGCCCAGCTGGTCGGTGAATACCTTCTTGGAAACCACACGCGGACCAGTGGGAATTCCGGCACTTGCGATGAATCTGGATCTGTTGTCTGCGCTCACCGGAAGAGAATCGGCGAAAACCGATATCGGACAGAATGCGACCGGATATACCAATCTTTATCAATCCGTATCGACCAATCTGGTGAACCGTGCGGAAGCGGTTCAATTGAACCATGCTGTGATCGGGATCGAATCAGTGGTCCTGATCTATGCAAATCAGGTGAGAGAACCGCTCCTGGCGGAAAGAGACTACACCCTTCTCGAACCGAACGGGATTGTTCTCAGTTCAACGCTTCGAAATCGAATCGCATCGGGAGATGAGATCGAAATCACTTACAGACACTTGGACACAAACTGAAACAAGGAGAAGCGAAAATGAAACGCAAAATCATCCTATTTGCAATGAGTCTGATCCTGATCATCACCGGGCTCTTGTCCCTGAGATTGAGGAAAACTTCGAATGATCCCGCAGTCGGTGACCTACACTCTTCAAAAGGCATCACAGTAGGAAGCGAAGTGGGATCGGAAGTGTCAGCAACAGCAGGCAACACCAATCCGGCTCCATCCTCCATGAAGGATACAGGCGCAGGTCCTGAGGATTCCCAGGCAGGCTGCCATCGGATCCGACTCAAGCACAATGAGCAGAATCGAACCCGGGATCTGGAAGAGTTCACTCATGATCTCAATGCATTCGTGACTCCGGATGCGAATCCCGGATCGGTGTGTGTGAAGGTGAATCGGAATCCGGTTCATCATCGGATCCGGAAGGGAAAACTCGGATCTGAAGTCTGGGTCGGGTCGGTCATCGGCCCTGACTCGGAGATCGAGTTGTCCTACTGCACAGGTAAGCAAATCTGCAGGGAACCGTGCAAGGTCAAATCGGAAAACAGAGTGGATGATCTCCTCAACGAAGAAGAACTAACCGTTCTGGGAGACCGCGAACTGGAGAGTAAGGTCCGTGAACTCGGAAAACTGGCTGGGACAAAGGAAAGTTTGCTCGACTCATCGGTCATCCGAAACTGGAACCAAATCGGCACGCAGGAATGGTCCTGTCGCCACAACTGAAAAAGGAGAAAAAATGAATATCATCGATTTTTTGAAAAATAATTTTTTGCACGTCGCCCCGATCCTGGCATGCGCCGCCATTGCCATCGCAATCATGTATGAGCGCTTCCAGACACTATTCAAGGCTTGTCATCTTGAAAACACGGATGGGTTCTTGCTTCAAATCCGAAATTTTGTAAGCAAGGGTCAAACCAACGAAGCACTTGCGTTGTGTTTGCAATATTCCGGTAAACCGACAGCTGAAATCGTTAAGGCAGCATTGGAACGCGCCGATCAGCCAGAAGAGTTGGTCATGAATACCATAGAATACACCAGAAACCGTTTTGCCGAGCGGATCCAGAAACGCACCAATTACCTGGCCATGATTGCGAATGTCGCTACCTTGCTCGGACTGTTGGGAACCATCGCAGGATTGATTGAATCATTCACCGCAGTGGGACATGCGGATCCTCAGCAAAAAGCCGCATTATTGGCGAACGGCATTTCCACGGCAATGAATGCCACCATGCTGGGTCTTGCTGTTGCCGTACCATGCATGGTCGTATTCAGCCTGTTCATCAACAAATCGAATCGACTCATTGCCGACGGGGAAGCGGGAGGAATGACCGTACACGACTCCCTTCAATTCCATTCGGTGAATGGAAACGGAGGATCCCGTGAATCAGCCTGATGGATCCCAAAATCAATCGGATGTTGATCTGAATATCACCCCGATCATCGACTGTTTCACCGTGCTGATCACCTTCATGCTGGCATCAGCAAGCTTCATCAGCATCGGTTTTTTCGAAGCATCGACCCCTGGGCCGGGAACTGCGTCTGAAACTGTGAAGCCTGACTTGGAAGCGA
>JBEIKL010000153.1:0-5166 GCA_040379745.1 Bdellovibrionales bacterium
CGTGAGCGCGAGAAATCATCGATCGGGTGAATCGAGTTGGTGGCATAGCTGAACGACCATAGTCCGCCCGGATAAGTCATGTTGGTGAAATTGTAAAAATGCACACGCTTGAAATTGTTTTTCAGGACTTTTGCCAGAGTTTCCTGCATTTTTTCAGCATAGAACGGACTTTCACCTTGGGACACGATGATTCCATCCGGGGAAAGAATGGTACGCAGGTTGGAATAGAATTCGTCACCGAACAAGGGTTGTGCAAAACCCACGGGGTCAGTGCTGTCGACACAAATCACGTCGTATTTTTCAGCATCACGATCACCATTGATCACCTTTTCAGCGGCGGTTTTCGCCCAGGCAACTCCGTCTTCGATGAAGGTTTTGAGTCTTGGGCTTTGAAACGCTACTGCCGTTTGCGGAATGAATTCCTTGCAGGCGCGGACGACGGCTTCGTCGATTTCAACGAGAACGCATTTTTCGATCGAAGTGTGGCGCAGGATTTCGCGAGCCGTTCCACCGTCTCCGCCGCCGATGACCAATGCCTTCTTCGGGTTTGGATGTAAAAACAAAGGCACATGCGCCATCATCTCGTGATAGATCGCTTCGTCGCGCTCAGAGAGCATGAAGCACCCGTCGTTGAGCAGAATTTTTCCGTGAGTCGGAGATGCTACTACCTCGACGGTTTGGAATTCACTTTTCTCAGAAAACAGGATTTCCGATCGAGGAAAACCGAAATGCACCTGATCGTCAAAGGTTTCAGTTACCCAAGATGAATGAGTCGATGATTTTGGATCCATGCCGATTTCCTGTTCTTTCTGAGATTGATGAATTGTGGGTCGCTCAATTGTTGGTGAGCAATGGTTTGAAAGCTTGCCGCTACGCTGGAATAGAGATGAAGGATTTCAGGCTGTGAGATCGAGTATTCCGGATTGTCACTGTCGAGCTGGAAATACGGATCATCCAGATGGTTGAACTGGATCAGCACGGACAGTTGTGGATTGAAAACATTGAGCACGGTTTGAATTGCGCGTTTGAATTCCTCATCGTCGGCAAAGGAACGGTTGAATTCAAGGCTGACATAGGACGCCTCTTTTTCTGGCGTGATGTGAATCGTGAAGTAGTCGTTTTTGCAAATCCCGTTGATGGAATATCCGCACGGCTCAAACCAGAATTCATCGACAAAGTAATTCGGAAATACGGCTTCGAAGTGCAGGATCTTGGACCACTTGGCGCGGTTCAGTTTGCTTGTGTCTTTCAGGTGGGCCAGTACGCGCGGGTCAATCCCGTGCATGAGGAGTTCGAACGTGCGGGCTTCTTCGCGAGTCAATTCATCACGACCCCATTGGAAAATGCGGACAAACCCACCGATCGCAGGGTAAGAAACCGTGTGGATCTGGCCCTTGGGGAACATCTTTTTCAGATCGGCAGCATCCTGATCGAAGCTGGTGATTTGTGCATCAGGGAAAGCCTCGTTCTTCCGTTCAAAGAACACGCTGTCCACTTTTGACGCACCGATCTTACGGATAGCGAGTTTGGCGGCTTCGATTAACTTGGTGCGTCCACAGGTGATCATGACGATTCGATCGCGAAAAACAAAGAGGGAAGATTCAGAAAGAAGGTAGGCATCGACCTCGAGATTGGACAGTTCCGAGAGGATCTGCGCACCTGACGCTTGCACGACTGAGGCCCAAAAAGCCCTTGGCAAGGATCTGAGCGATTCACCCGCAGGCATTAAAAAAGCGATCTCTAATTTTTTCTCCGATCCCTCGAAGACCACCCCGTTGTTCATTAATTTTTCATTACTATATCTGGGGGGGGTGTAAATAAAAAAATACAACTTTGGCCAAAAACTTTCCTGTGATAATTCTGCTCGCGCTTCAGGGGATGAAGCTTCAACAGGATCAGGGGGCCTTCATGCAGTTTGGAATGAATTTTTTATCTTTGGTTTTTACTGCGATTATCGCTGTTTTTTCGATTCAAGTGAAAGCCGAACGCTGGAACGCAATGAACTCGCCGTCGATCATGGCCGATGATTTTGTCTATCACCTCGATGCGCTTCCGACCAAAGGAAGTCTGGATGTCCAGCCTTGGGCTGAAACCTATTGGGCCAGCAAAAAGGGAAGCATCAATCTGCGTTGGAATCAAGAACGTCCGGTTGGATTCAAGACAGAGTCTCCGACTCGTGCGCAAGCTGCTCGCATGACTCACGTAGAATTGGCACGCCTCGCACCTTCCGAGAAATACGATCTTCTCATGGGCCGCTACCATTACCCATTGAAGCAAGAAGTTGAGGGCATTGCCACTCCGATGGCCAAGTGGTGGTCGGGATTGTGCGATGGCTGGTCACTGGCCGCGCTTCAGTATGCCGAACCTCAACCGGTCGAGTTGGCCAATCCGGATGGAATCATGGTTCCGTTCGGCGCTTCGGACATCAAGGGCTTGATGAGTTATGCGGCTGCACGTCGTTTCAATGTCAGCACTCACCAAGTGGGTGGGCGTTGTTCAGGCGTAGGTCGAATTCTGTCGACTCCTGGTTGTCAGGACATCAATGCGGGTTCCTTGCATGTGATTTTTTCAAACATGATCGGTCTTCGTAAGAAGGGTTTTGTGACTGAAATCGATCCGGGAAACCAAATCTGGAACCAACCGACTTTTGCCTATGAATACGAGATTACGGGATCGGCCAAGCCGGATGCCGGAGCTACCGGGGTGCGCGTTCATGCCCGCCTGTTCTATGCGGATGAGCTGGATCAATCCAGCTGGCAACCCGTCGTCGGTACCGAGAAAAACGCCTTCGACAAGCTGGAGATGGATTATATCCTCGATCTGGATCTTGCCGGCCGGATCATCGGCGGCCGTTACGTGGGTGGGCAGCGCCCTGATTTCGTATGGTTGCCAATTAACCGTCTGGAGTTTAAAGATGATCTAGATGGAATCAATCAGCTCATCCAAAACAATCAAACACATTGATCTGTTCCAACAGATCCTGTGTGGCGGACAGCTTGCCGATAAACTGATCGGTGCCGATCTTCCTTTCGATCGGATCGAATGGACGAACGACGTCTTTGCGCCATCGTTGATTCCAGAACTGCCCGGCCGTGCATTCGTTTCTTCAGAATCGCTCCGTCCGGATGCCGGTGGATTTCCGAAAAAATCAAAGCTTATTCTCGAAAATGAAGAAGGCTACCGCGAGCGCGGTCGACTGTTGCATTATTTTGCCAATCACGAATTGCTTGCGATCGAAACGATGGCGTTGACGCTGCTTCGCTTTCCCGAAGCTCCGCTAGATTTCAAGAAAGGCGTGTTCAAAACCCTGCAAGACGAGCAACGCCACATGAATCTGTATCTGACCCGAATGAAGGAATACGGCGTGCATCTGGGAGATGTTCCGTTCAGTTATTACTTCTGGAACCGGTTGCGCGACATGCAATCGCCGCTGGATTTTGTCGTCCGGATGAGTATGACGTTCGAACAAGCGAATCTGGATTTTGCCCTCGAGTTCGCCCAGCTCTTTGAGTCTGAAATGGACGACACCCGCACGTCGAAACTCTTGCGGCAAGTGCACGACGATGAAGTGAAGCATGTCGGTCATGGACTGAAGTGGTTTCGCGAATGGAATCAGGAAGAAATCCAGCGCGAGGGTGAATGGGGCGCGTATCTGCATCAGTTGCCGTATCCATTGAATGCCCGTCGTGCAAAGGGATCGGTCTTCTTTGCCGCGGAATCACGCAACGATGCAGGATTCACGAAAGATTACATTGATTCGATCCGCATCGCCGGAGGCTCCCGTGGGCGAGTGCCGGATTACTATCTCTTCAATCCCGAGTGCGAGATCGAAGAGTCCATGCCGGACTTGACCAAGGTCTTGAAAGAAAAGATCAGCGATCTGGCACCGGTGATGTTGTGGCTGGCTCATGGCGAGGACGTGGTCGAGTTGCCGAATTTGCCATCGATTGATTTTCAGAAAAAAATGTTCGAATACCGCGGAGAGCTCCCGGAGATGATCACCGAAGCCGAGGCAGCAAAAGGAATTCCTGTGCGCTATGAATTGATCGAATCCCTGAAGCCGTGGGGATGGGGCAAGCGCGCCTGGGATCGCGATCAGCTTTGGCAAAAACAGATCCGTAAGCATCCCGCATTCGACGCGGTTTCGATGCGGGATCACTACTTTTCCAAATCGTATTGGAAGGAGTTCTTGCTGAAGCAGGCACCGCATTCGGTCCAAGGGCAAACGATCGAATCGTTGGCGGGGTTTGAGTCGTGGCTTTCGGCCAATTCCGGTTCTGAAAAAGAATTCATTTTCAAGCTGGCGAAAAGTACCAGTGGCCGTGGGCATGTGGTGTTCAAGCCGTCCGTGATCGACGAAGAAGTGAAGAAACTGTTGCGCAAGGTTGACTTGAAGGGGGTAATCGAACCCTTTTTCGAAAAAGTCGCGGATTTTTCCGTCCAGTACGAAATCCTGGACTTGCCCGAGGGGAAGAAGATCAAGCGCTTCGACCCACGTTTTTTCTTCGTTGACGATCATTTGCAATACCTTGGAGCCTGGCTCGGGCCGGTTCCTGCGACCCACGAATTGCACCGTGCCTGGCTGGCGATCGAACGCCATCGCGCTGAACTGATGCGTACGCATGATGTGATCCTGAAACACCTGTTGGATTCGGAGTATGTCGGCCCAGTGGGGATCGATGCGATGGTGGTTCGGTCGAACGGCTCTTTGCTGGATAATGAGAATGGTGTTTTGCAAGTCAGTGACGCCTCTCCCGGTTCATTCGCGATCGTTCCAGTCATTGAGGTGAACGCACGCTATACCATGGGACGGGTGGCGCACGCGCTCGAGGCGGCTCTTCGCAAAAAGGGGCATACCACGCCAGCGATGATGCGGTTTCATTCGAAACAGGAGTTGAAGCGGTTGGGGTTACCGGATTTTCGCGCGCTCGAAGCCACATACGAGCCGAATTCTTTTTTTCCGGTCACGCCGGTTGAGTGCGCTCGATCCACTTGGGTAAGTGTGGAATTGGGTGAGTGTCAGTCATCGGTTTTGTTGTTAAATAATTGTAATTAAATGGTTATTTTTTAAATCAACCTTCTCATCTAAACTTGACAATTAAAGTCAATTAATGAGATCATGGTCATCATGCGATGGATTCCGTTATTGCAATTGGTTTTACTGGC
>JBEIKL010000154.1:0-5163 GCA_040379745.1 Bdellovibrionales bacterium
CAGCTGGAATTTCGCGCGTGATGGAAACGCGATTCTCGACACCGTTCATTCGTGCGTTTTCGAGCGCGTTCTCGTTCGCCATGGCATCGATTTCCACACAATAGACTTTCGCGCCATGAAGGGCGGCGACAATTCCGAGAATTCCGGATCCACTACCGAAATCGAGTACGGTTTTTCCTTCAAGTCCGCCTTTTTCAGCGACGGTGGAAAGAATTCTCAGACAAAGCTGGGTCGTTTCATGCGTTCCGGTTCCGAAGCCAGCGCCCGGATTGATGGCCACGATTCCGGTTTTACCGAAGAGCGAGGATGAATCCCCACTCCCAGCGATCTTCAACCATTCCTCATGCCACGGAGGAAGAACACGAAGACCTTCATGCACTTCTATACCGGTGAAAGATGCCTTCCAGGTGGCATTCCAATCCTGCTCTTCTTCAGCTTTCAAAATCGGATCAGCAGGCAGGGAGTATTCGGCAAGCAACCAGTGCTTTCCATTCAATGCGGCTTTTTCGGTCTTGAAGTAAGCGATGAGGTGCAATGTTTTTTCACGGGCAAGCCAATCGCGTTCATGGGGAGCCTCACCCGCATCCAATACCCAGGACTCGGTTTCATAACCTCTCTCATGGGCCTCTTCCGCAAGAAGAACACCTTCCGTGATTCCATAAAAGGCCAGCTCACCGGTTTCATCCTGCAAATCAGCACAATGATCGTTGAAGCGGGCAATCAGATCCTCGCGGGAATGAACATGTGTTCCATCTTTCAGGACAACCTGTTCACCGGCATGAAAACTCAACGAATAAATCATGAGTTCGATCCGTCACCATCAACTCTGGAAATCACATCATAGTCCGGAACGTTTTCAGCAGGTGCTGGCTGACTGACCGGAGCCGCACTGACTTGCTGATTACCGGGATTGGCACCATTTCCATTCTGTGGCCGAGGACGGAATTTCTGCCCTTGGTTTTGATGACGATTCCGGTTGTTTTGCTGCTGGTTCCGGTTGGGGTGCTTATTTTGACTGTTTTGACCACCGCTTCCACCAGGATTTCCGCGGTTGCGGTTCTGCTGGTGCTGTTGGTGTCTTCCCCTGTTTTGGGTTAAAGACTTTGGGCCGGCACCGTCCTGACTCAGGCTGGCGATTGCGGCATCTTGTGCCGCTTGAGCCCGGAGGTAAGCGAGTTGATCTTCATCAGAAACATCCTCATCGTCCGATTGAGGCGACTGCTGAACCGGCGCCTGATTCTGGAACTGAGGGCTGTTGCCACGAGCGTATTGCGCATCATCCGCAGGGAACTCGTTTCCGACAGAATCCACCACCAACTCCTGATCCGGAGACGGTTGTTCCGCCTTCGGCTCAATCACCGGCTTTGGACGTACGACAAAAGACCCGCGTGGTGGCTGATTCGGATCGCGAGGCTGTTGCTCCTTCTGCTGATCACGCTGCTGATCGCGTTGCTGGTTACGCTGATCGCGATTTCCGCGGTTTCCACCCCGCTCTTCACGATTTCCCCGCTCCTCACGACTGGAACGCTCTTCGCGATTGGAGCGATCATCGCGATCTTCACGCTGACGCTGTTTCTGTTTTTCCTTGCGCTCATTGCGATCACGTTCGATGCGCAACTGTCGGGCAATATCTTGCCCCTGTTTCTTGCCTTGATGACGATCGGTGACCACTTCGAACTGTTCGTTATGGAAGTCCATGATCGCCTGAAGGTAAACCGTTTTATTGTAGCGCTTTTCCAAAGTATCAAGAACATCACGCAGATCGATCGCGAGAAGATCGATCACGCTGTCATGAGCGGAGATGAGGATTTTCTTCGCATCACGATCGACACCCAGACGCTCCACTTCGCGGAGGATCTCATAAGCCACGGTGCGAGCACCCTTGGTGTAACCTTTGCCTTCGCAATGAGTACACGGTTCGCACAGTGAACGAACCAGGGTATCGCGAGTACGCTTACGGGTCATCTCCACGAGACCGAGTTCAGAAATCTTTTGAATGGTTGGTCGAGCGCGGTCTTTCTTCAGTGCCTCATCCAATGCACGGTAAACGCGCATTTTGTTTTCCTCGCGCTCCATATCGATGAAGTCGACGATGATGATCCCACCACAGTTGCGGAGGCGCATCTGATAGGCGATCTCCTCAGCCGCTTCGAGATTGGTCTTCAGGATGGTTGCTTCGAGATTGGTCTTACCGACAAAGCGACCGGTGTTGACGTCAATCGCCACCAACGCTTCGGCTTGGTCGATCACAATCGATCCACCGCTTTTCAACCAGACTTTTCTTTCAAGGGAACGGTGAAGTTCCGCAGACAGTCCATAGGCATCGAAAATCGGAATGTCACCTTGGTACAATTCGATCTTGCCTTCAAGGGATGGCATGAAGCGCTCGGAGAATTCAAGCAACTCATTGTAGTGATAACGGGAATCCACCACGATTTTTGCAATGTCTTCGTTCACCCAATCACGAATGGCACGCAACACGGAGTTGAGATCTTCGTAAACGATGGAAGCCGGCTGAGCCTCATCCGCACGGGCACGGATCCCTTTCCAGAGTTTGGAGAGATAATCGATATCTTGTTTGATCCAGGATTCAGGATCTTTTCCACCACTGGCAGTACGGACGATGAATCCCATTTTCTTCGGACGATTCTTTTCCACGAAATCGCGCAAACGTCGACGTTCGTCGTCACGCTCGATACGACGGCTGACGCCAACATGGTCAATGGTCGGCATACACACAAGGTGACGACCGGGAAGACTGACGTGACAAGTGAGGCGAGCACCCTTGGTGGCGATTGGATCTTTTGCCACTTGAACGATCACTTCCTGACCCTCTTTCAGAAGATCTGCAATGTTCGCTTGTGCGCGAGGACGCATGGCCTTTGCCTTGATCCGACGATCACGATTGCGTGGCTCACGGAATTCCTGGCGCTGACGCTGTTGTCCGCGTGGCTGACCGCCCTTTTCTGAACCAACACCGATTTCTTCACCCGCCACCGCGGAACGATCACTCTGAACGTTTCCGACATCGGCTACTTTTTCATTGAAGGACTCAGGAATGATATTCGGATCGACGTGGGACTCACCACCGGCAAACTGATTGCGTTTATTCTGCTGCTCTTGACCACCACGACCACCACGGCGACGACGGCGGCGATTGCGACGGCCTCCACGGGCCTGTTGAGCCATGTCACCCATTGGAGTTGACTGACCATCAGCGGACTCTCCTTGAGCCTGAAGAGATTCAGAACCCTCCGCAGATTCTTCACCATCTTCTCCTTCTTCACCGTCTTCATCTTCTTCGGAACCCTCAGCGGAATCGTCCTGAGCATCTTCTCCTGATGCATCAAGGGACTCAGCGGTGGACTCACCAAGCGTTTCTGGAGAACTTTCTAAGGATAGGGATTCATCCGCAGCTTCTTCGGGAGTGGATTCTTCGTTGGAATTCTCTTCGAATTGATCGAGGTCAGATGAACTGCCCTCAAAAGAATCTTCGCTGGAATCTTCAGATGAAGACTCATCCAGGATTTCGTCAGTTGCGTTTTCCGCAATAAACCCGAGAGACTCTCCAGACGACTCCGAATCGACCGCACCTTCGGCGGACTCGGACTCCTCGGAGCCTTCTTCACCCGCTTCATCTTCGAGCTCGGCATCCTCACCCATGACTTTCGGATGGACATAGATGTCATCCACGTAAAGGAACGCTGCCTTATCCAGACCGATGTCCACGAACGCCGCCTGCATTCCCGGAAGAACACGGGTGACCTTACCCTTATAGATGTTACCGACGATTCCCTTCTCACTCTGACGTTCGATCAGGAGCTCCTGAATTCGTCCTTCTTCAAGAAGGGCGATTCGAACTTCGGGAAGGGATGCATTAATGATTAATTCCTTTGCCATGCTTACCTCTTTCTGGGGAGCGGTAGCGACATTCAGGATTGGAAGGATTACGAAATTTACCGGTTAACCGAGACGGGATTGGAATAGACAGTCTCCCTCAAGCCGACTGCTCTGAGAGCGGCGTTCCTGAGGGATTGAAAAATTTTGATTTGATCTCAAATTGTTCATTGAACTTAATCTATATTCCAAACTGGTGTCATCGGGGAGAGAGACCAAAAAACACGTCTTCTCTCTGGTAATTTCGTGCCTAATCCAATACTTGCCGGTTTTTGTTCAAGGACCACTTTGGTCCGTTCTGACTCTGAGTTGTTTTTCGATCCGGCTTTTTTTGAATTCGCTTACGCTGCACCGTTTTATTCACTACGTTTCAATTCAATTTTATTAAAACTGAACTACGTTGCCCGAGAGTACCTGTCATAAACTCGGACTTAAAATTTCGGTTGCTACACACAACCTTACTCTGAGCGTAACCCAAACGGTCCAGAATTCAACAAAAATCCCCAGCTTGGGCGACAAAAGCCGACAAATACAGTGCAGAACAGCGAGAATCCCTTGCGATTCTAGGTATTTTTAGTCAAAATCCAGTCTCAACCCCAATTGAAGGACAAGGGATGATCAATCAAACTCCTCCATATAATCGTGTGATCTGGATTGTACTCGACGGTGTCGGCGTGGGCGAAGCCCCTGATGCAACGCACTTCAAAGACCTCGGCTCCAACACCTTGGGTAATCTTTCCAAAAAAATCAAAGCCGCCCGTGGCTCCGATCTCCATATCCCGAACCTGACTCGCTTAGGCGCGGGAAAAGTAACACCACTGGTTCACGATTCCGGGATCCATGATTCGGACATCATCGGCGCTTATGGTAAGGCGGCTGAAAAATCGACTGGAAAAGACACCACTTCAGGCCATTGGGAAATGGCAGGACTGGTCGTGTCCGAGCCCTTTGAAGTATTCGAAAAAGGATTCCCTCAAGAAGTCGTGGATCGATGGGTGAAAGAAAACAACCTGCCGGGATATCTGTGCAACACTGCCGCCAGCGGCACTGAAATCATCGATCGCCTCGGACCGGAACACATGAAAACCGGAAAACCCATCCTCTACACTTCCGCCGACAGTGTTTGGCAAATAGCCTGCCACGAGGAAAGCTTCGGACTCGATCGTCTTTATGCGATTTGCAAATCAGCGCGAAAAATCTGCGATGAACTGAATGTCAGCCGCGTGATCGCTCGCCCGTTCGTTGGCGATCCAAGCAAGGGCGTGC
>JBEIKL010000155.1:0-5082 GCA_040379745.1 Bdellovibrionales bacterium
CTTCCAGCAAGGGTGCCATCTGATTTCCAAAGTTCAGCACCTGCTGCGGTGCTGGTTGCCCGGACGTAAAGGGTGTTACCGATGACGGTCAGGTAAGTGGGCGAACTGCTACCGCCAGCGCGCAAATCCAGCATGCTGGTACCGGCTAGAGTGCCATCGGTTTTCCAAAGTTCGGTGCCGCCAGAAGTGCCGTATGCAGAAAAATAAGCAAAGCCTCCCATGGTGACCAAGTAATTGGGCGATGAATTTGCCGAGGTGCCATTCAAGTTTGAAATCATCTGGGTACCCGCGCTGGTACCATCGCTGACCCAAGGTTCTAGCCCGTTGGTTCCATCATTTGCAAAGAAGATTAGTTTTGTGCCCAGCGCAGCCATGTAGGTGATGCCTGCACCGACTCCTGCTTCGGTGCTGTTGATGTTTTTGACCATCATGGTGCTGGCTTCAGTCCCGTCGGTTTTCCACAATTCTTCGCCGTTGGTGCCGTCATCGGCCTTGAAGTAAAGCGTGCTACCCACCAAGGTGAATCCATACGGGTTCGAACCGCCTTCATCCGGATAGATGTCTTTGACCATGGATGTGCCTTCAGCGGTGCCATCACTCTTCCAAAGTTCGGTGCCGTGATTGTCGTCGGTTGCGGCGAAATAAAACCATGATCCGACAGCAATCGGTGCATTGCTGAGATAAATGTTGGTAATCGAGGTCATCGCATTTGTTGGAATGCCATCGCCTTGCACGCTGATGTTTTTGAAAATCTTGGTGTTACCCGGAGTTCCGTCCGTCCGGTATAACTCATAACCAGTGTTGGCGTGAAACGCCCTGAAATAAAGGTATCCATTGAATTCAAATAGATTGGAGGGAGCAGAGCTATCACTACCGTTGACTCGATCATTGACGATCATCACTGCCCTGCGGTTATGATAGCTGAGGGATGTTGATGCGCAAGCGGATGCATTCCCTGCCAGATCGAAGGCTTTCACACTGAAGTCATAAGTGTCATTTGCAGTAACGGTTGCAGTGACGCCACCGCCGGTGAATTCGACTGCCGATCCGGAGCTGAACACATCGCCCGTACACGTTTGCGAACGATAAACCTTGATGATCGATCCCGCGTCGGTCGTGCCTTTCAGTTTTGGTGTCAGTGAAGATGCAGTCAGAATTGCCGTTGTGGTGGGTGTGATGCTGATCAATGTCGGTTGCGCAGGCGGTGTTGTATCGCTGGTCCAGTCCAGCACTGCTTCGCCCGAGTCTAATTGGTTGATGTAACCCCTTTGTTTCACGGCATAGTGATACAAACCATCGCCCGTCGTGGCGGTCACGGTGAATTCAAATGCATTGCTCGCGCAAGCCACATTTTGTGTTGATGCCCCGGTCAGATAAACTGCATTACCCGTCACGCATGTGCCGCTGATTTTGATTTCAGTAGTGTTGGTGAGGTAAGTCACCGTTGCAGGGTTGGTGATCACCGGTGTCGGTGGTTGATTCGTGTCTTGAGTCCAAGTCAAGGTGGTGGCAGTTGACTGATTGCCCGCGCGATCGGTCTGAGTCAACGAAAAGGTGTAGGTTGTATTGCCGTTTTTGGAAATCGGAAACGCATACTGCGAATTCGCACACACCAGGCTTGCTGTCGAGTCGCCAGTGAGGTTGACGGTTGCCCCGGTTTCGCACACGCCAGTAATGGTGATGCCAGTATCACCACTGAGGTAAGGATCGGTTGCTGGTGTGACTCTGGTCGGTGCTGCAGGTGCGACGGTGTCACGCTCCCACGTCACGGACGCTTCGGCTGAGTCGATGCCGGCCAGTGATGTTTGTTTGATTCCAAAGTGATAAATATTGTCGGTGTTTTTGTTGATCGTGAAGCTGTAGGCCGATGCCGTGCACACCATGGTGTCGCTGTGGTCACCACTGATCGTGACGGTTAAGGCAGTAATGCACCCGCCGCTGATGGTGAGTGTGCTTAAGTTGTTAGCAATGTAATAGGACGTTGGTGTCGTCACAGTCGGTGTCGGTGGCAAACTATCATCGCGCACCCATTGAATGGTTGTCAGTGCCGATGAATTGTTTGCTGCATCTTTTTGTAAAAGATTAAAGGTGTAGGTGTCGTTCACTGTGCGGGTCGCAATGAAATTAAAAGTCCCCGTCAAACAATCAAAAGTCTGGGTAGGGCTATCATCCAAGTAAACCGTAGCGCCGACTTCGCAAAGCCCTGCAATGATCAGTTGATCATCGCCCGAGAAAAACGGAGTCGTCGCCGGAGCGGTGACTTGTACCGGATTGGGCGCTAAAGTATCGCGAATCCATGTGCGGCTTTGAGTGGTCGATCTGTTGTTGTTCGAATCGATTTGGGTCAGGCGGTAGTGGAAAGTCCCATCGGCTGGGGGAGTGTGGGTAAAACTGTAAGTGCCACCGCTACAGGTCGTGGTTCCGCTCAGGTCGCCGGCAATGGTCACTGTGCGCCCTGCGTTGCACGCGCCAGTGATCGTGAAGCTGTTTTGATTGTTCACAGTGATGGAAGCGACGGGCAAGGTGATCGAAAACAGATCCACGACTTTTGCACTCAGTTTGTCATGGATGATCGGAGTGCAGGCGGTCATCAGATTGATCAGGGTAAACGACACCAAGAGCAGCCTCGCTGCCCCGATCGATTTTCTGATTTGATTCATGATCCCAGTCAAACTATTGAACCCCTCATTACTAGTATCGGTAGGAGTCAAAAAAATGTGAATGCGTCTGGGGTGACACGCTATGGGGCGAGGGTGGGTTTTATTCGCTATCAGCGGATCAATGCGGATCATTGAACCCTGTGGTGGCGCATCTCCCCGTAATAATTGCTTAATTTAAAATGCATGGCGCACCAAATAATGATGTCTTTTTGTCCAGAATACTGCTAACCTGTTCGTGTTCGTTAATTTGCTATTCAGAGTCTGCAGGTAATTAGGCCTTGTTTCCTCTTGGTGGCTCCCAGCCTTATGGAGGTAATATGGGTAAAAAACTATACGTAGGAAATCTTCCTTTCTCAGCAACCGATCAATCATTGATGGATCTTTTCTCTCAGTGTGGAACTGTTGATTCTGCAAACCTGATCATGGATCGCGAAAGTGGCCGTAGCAAAGGTTTCGGATTCGTAGAAATGTCTTCTGACGAAGAAGCACAAGCTGCAATCAATAAATTCCACGGTGCGGAACTTCAAGGTCGCCCAATGACTGTGAACGAAGCAAAGCCAATGGTACCACGTGAAGGTGGACGCAGTGGCGGCGCTGGCGGACGCGGTGGTTACGGCGGCGGCGGCGGCGGTGGTCGCGGCGGTTACAGCGGCGGTGGTCGCGGTCGTTACTAATTTCAGAACTGGGATTCGGCAAGACTGAAGACCAACTGAAAACAAAGTTTAAGAAAAGCCTCTGGTCACTGATCAGGGGCTTTTTTGTTTGTAGCGAATGGGACGGATCAGATCGGGGTGGGCGATGTGCTGCGATCAGAGCGAGCCATATCAGCTTGAAGTTGACTTGCTGCATACGATTCTCCGCCTGTTTTCATGCACTTTGTGCTATCATTCGCATCAATAATCATGATTACTACCGATAGCCTTGGCCTTAATTTTGGCAGCAATAAACTTTTCGAAGACGTAAACATCAAATTCATTCCGGGCAACTGCTACGGATTGATCGGCGCGAATGGTGCCGGCAAGTCCACCTTCCTGAAAATCCTTTCGGGTGAAGTGTCGCCGACGTCGGGAAGCTTGTTCATCACGCCTGGTCAGCGCATCGCCGTTTTGCGCCAGAACCATTTCGCCTTTGATGATGTCGAAGTATTGCAAACCGTGATGCTGGGACATCCGGAACTGAGTAAAGTCATCGAAGAAAAGGCAAAACTTTACGCCAAAGAAGATTTCAATGAAGCCGATGGCGAACGGGCGGGCGAACTCGAAGCCGCATTCGCCGAAATGAACGGTTGGGAAGCAGAATCGAACGCAGCGACCTTGCTCGCGGGCTTGGGCATTCAGACCGATCAACACAACTTGCTGATGCGCGAATTGAAAGATGCTCAAAAGGTGAAAGTGTTGTTGGCGCAAGCTTTGTTTGGCGAGCCGGACATCTTGTTGCTCGACGAGCCGACCAACCACTTGGACATTCGCGCGATCAAGTGGCTTGAGAATTTTATCCTGAACTACGAAAAACTCGTGATCGTGGTATCGCACGATCGTCACTTTTTGAATCAGGTGTGCTCGCACATGGCGGACATCGATTATGGCAACATTACGCTCTATACTGGGAACTATGATTTCTGGTACGAATCGAGTCAATTGGCGCTGAAGCTCCAGCAGGATCAAAACAAGAAAATCGCTGAAAAAGCGGAAGAACTGAAAACCTTCATCGCGCGATTCAGTGCGAATGCTTCAAAGTCATCCCAGGCGACCTCCCGTCGTAAACAACTTGAGAAACTGAAGCTGGAAGACATCAAACCATCCACTCGTCGCTATCCGTTCGTGGGCTTCAAACCCGAGCGTGAAGCCGGCGATCAGTTGTTACGAGTGGAAGGTCTTTCTAAAACGGTCGATGGTGTGAAGGTTTTGAACAATGTCAGCTTCACCCTGCAAAAGGGCGATAAAGTCGTATTCATCAGTGAGAACGAAACCGCCAGCACCACCCTGTTCAAGATCCTGATGGGCGAATTGCAGCCGGACGCAGGTAAATTCAGTTGGGGTGTGACCACATCCCAAACGTATTTCCCGAAAGACAACGCGGGATACTTCAGTGATGGAACATTGAATCTGGTCGATTGGTTACGCCAGTATTCGACCGAAAAGTCAGAAACCTTCATCCGTGGATTCTTGGGACGGATGCTCTTTTCGGGCGAAGACGCGTTGAAAAAAGTGAACGTCTTGTCGGGAGGTGAGCGCGTGCGCTGCATGCTCTCAAAAATGATGTTGAGCAGCGCCAACGTGTTGCTGCTCGATGGTCCGACCAACCACTTGGACTTGGAATCGATCACGGCGGTGAACAATGGTCTGACCCGTTTCCCGGGCACGATCCTGTTCACGTCTCACGATTTGCAATTCATCGAAACCATCGCCACTCGCGTTCTTGA
>JBEIKL010000156.1:0-5080 GCA_040379745.1 Bdellovibrionales bacterium
CCTTGTGGGCGAGCTCCGCAGTGGTGTCCATCGACGTTCCTGGAGGAAGGTCGATTTCAACGGAAAATTCACCGTTGTCCTGGGTGGGAAGGAAGGTTTTAGGAACGAACTTTCCGGTCGCCATGGTGACAAAGAAAATCACCACACTGATGCCGATGGCCTTACCCGGTTTGACGAGTGCTTTTTTCAGAAGGTTTTCATAGCCGTCTTCCAGGCGGGTCTGCATGCGTTCGAATGCATTCAGAATTGGCGCCAGTTTTTCTTCGAGCCATCCCTTACCGTGAGCGGATTTACCCGCGAAGTAGGCTGAAAGCATCGGTGCAATGGTCAACGCGTCGAAAAGACTGATCAACATTGCAAAGCAAACAACAAATCCGAATTGCTTGAAGAACTGACCCACAACCCCTTTGAGAAACGCTACCGGACCGAACACCGCAATCACAGTGAGGGTAGTGGCGATAACGGCCAGGGAGACTTCCTTGGTTCCATCCAAAGCAGCTTGTTTCGGGGTTTTTCCCATTTCAATGTGGCGATAAATATTTTCCCGAACCACGATCGCATCGTCAATGAGGAGACCCACGGCAAGTGAAAGCGCGAGAAGGGTCATGAGGTTGATAGTGTAGCCCGACACCCACATCAGGATGAAGGCACCCAGGAGTGAGTTTGGAAGAGCAAGCGCGGTGATGATGGTCGAGCGCACGTTACCCAAAAAGAAAAACACCACGAGAACCGCCAGGGCGATCCCGATGAAGATGGATTCCTTCACGTCGGTGACGTTGGCCTTGATCGGCCAGGAACCGTCACGGCGCAACTCGATTTGAGGCGCACCCGGTGTTTTCAGGAGCTGTTCGTTGATGGTTTTCATTTTTTTCGTCACATTATCGGCAACCGCGATGGTGTTGGCACCACTTTGTTTGAAAATGAAGATGAAGAGGGATTTCTTGCCGTTGGAGAACACGCGGGATTTTTCGTCTTCCATCGAGTCTTCAATGGTGGCGATGTCTTTCAGGCGAAGGGCGCGTTCGCCCCCGAAGAAGCTGATGATTGTATTGCCGATGGAATCGAGGGAGTTGAATTGCCCAAGAGTACGAAGAACCGCTTCCTTTGATCCTTCTTCGACCTTGCCGGCAGGAATGTTTTCACCGACGGATAAGAGTTTTGCATTCACAAAAGAAGCACTGATTTCTCGAGCTTTCAGTTTGTTGGCATCCATGGACACTTTGATCTGGCGTTTGCGTGCGCCCAAAATGTAAACCAAGCCCACTTGGTCGATCTGTTCGAATTTGGGGCGGATTACATCGTCGGCGATGTCGAACATCTCGGATTCTTTCATTCCTTTTTCAGAAGAAAGGGCCAGAATCATGATCGGTTGATCGGCTGGATCGAGTCGTTTGATCACCGGCTCATCGATTTCCTTGGGCAAAAGTCGCTTAGCGGCGCCCACGCGGTCGCGAACCTGTTGTTCGGCGAACTTGATGTCGGTTTCAAGGGTGAACTCGGCGATGACACTACTCACGCCTTCCTGACTGATGGAGGAGAGGCGCTTGATGCCCGGAAGGGTGGAGAGTTCGTCTTCGAGTGGCTTGGAGACCAGGGTTTCGATCTCTGCCGGTCCCGCACCTTGGTAAGGTGTGCTGACAAACACGATCGGGAAGTTCACATCGGGGAATAGATCAACCCCAAGTTTCTTGATACTGAATGCGCCTACGGCAAGCATCAGTAAAACCAGACAAGTGATGAATACGGGACGTTTGATTGAAAGTTCTGCAAGATTCATAGTGAATAGGCTTTCATTTGTGCGTGGATGGTGAGGATTTCCTGTTCAATGCGAAGACGGGCGAGTAAGGCTTGCGCATAGTCCTGTTCGTAAGTCAGGACTTGGAAAGTGGTGGTGCGTCCCAGGTTGAATCGGTATTTTTCGTAATCGATTTTCTCTTTTTGCGCTTTGACCAACTCTTCTGCCAGTTTCAAACGGCCTTTCGCCTCGTCAAATCGCTTTTCAAGGTCTTCCCAGGTCTGGGCGTTTGTCAAGCGAGTGTGCTGAGTCAAGGCTTCAGCTGCCAATTGTTGCTTCACCCGTCCTGCACGGATTTCGGCGGCATCCCAAAGATCCAAAGAGGTAGAGAAGCGCAGACCTACCATATACATCGGATGATTCAGGGTGAACGAGCGACTGAGTGCTTCGGGCTTGCTGGCATTCACCCCGTTGTAGGCAAGAGACCCGGTCAATGCCAATTCAGGAAGGGCGCGATTGCGAGACAATTCATTGCTGGCCACTACGGCACGTTCGTTCTGTTCGGCTGCTTTCACGTCATCCGTAGTTTCAGCCTTCGGAGGCAGGGTGATGGAGAGGACGGTCTGGGTATTGATCGTGGAAAGCGCTTCAGGAACTTCGTCCGATGATTTTGCGCGCATGATGTTGAATGCGAGTTGGGCGGAGCGCTCCTCGTTCTTTGCAGCTTCGATTTCGAGTTGGCGAGCCTGATAGGCGGCCTTGGATTGAAGCATGTCGGCCTTGTCGGCCAATTGGTTGCGAACCCGTTTTTCGGTCCATTCGAAGATCTTTTTCGCACGATCCAGGACTTCGTCCTGAAGCTTCAAGGATTCACGGGCGACCGCAAGGCGAAAGTAATTCGACTCGGCTTGGGCGAGCGTTTGTTTCAATTTGAATTTTTCGGCAAAGTGCCCCGCCAAGGAGGCCGCCTCGGTTGCTTTTTCGGTGGCCTGGGTTTCGGATCCGAGCCAGTTACGCCAGAGGGGTTGAGTGAGATCGAGTTGGGTCTGGGAGGTGTTGAACACCGGGTTGCTGATCGATGCAAAGTTGAAATTGAAGGTTTTGGAAGTGATCAGTGAGTACGTCAGCTTTGCCGAAGTACCGAACTTGAATTGTTGATCCAGTCCGAGGGAGTAGGTCTCCGTTGAACTCGTGGACCCGCGGGTGAACGCACTCGGGATTTCACGACGATCGTCCTGATAACTGCTGAGAAAACTGATTCTAGGGGTCAACGGAAGGACTGATTCCAATGCTGTTTGCTCTGTACCTTCGATCTGAAGATTGCTGGACTTCACGAGTGGGGACTGCGCCTTCACTTGTTCGAGGTAGTCTTCGAGTTGAAGGGAGGTGGTTGCAGCGCTGGCTTGCGCGGTGATGGCACAGAGTGTTGCGATGGAGGCGGACCAGTGGTGACATTTCATATTGCCAACATTTTTATTTCTTTGTAAGTAAGTAGTCAATTACATAAATGCCAGCAAAGAAAAATGAACCCGCAAAAAAAAGAGACCGTGCCGCTTCGGAGCGCGCCTTGATCAAGGCCGCGACGGTTCTCTTTGCGGCCAAGGGTTTTGATGGCACCCGCACCCTCGAAATCGCCAAAAAAGCCAAGGTCAACGAAGCGCTGATCACCCGTTATTTCGGCGGGAAAGAGGGCTTGTTGGTAGCGGTGCTGGAAGAAAGCGAAAGTAAGAAGAACGCATCCGGAATCGATGTCAAAGCCATTGCCACGGACTCAAGTTGGATCCCCGAATACGACTCCAGTAAGGACCTTAAAAGAACCTTAAACGATTTCTTCAAGGCCGGATTGGGTCATTTTGAGGATCAAGAATCTTTAATCCGGATTACACTTTCTCAAGCGTTGGTTGACCCGAAAATCGGGCACATGCTCAGGGAAAAAACCCTCGAGCAAAGCTTCCCCATCATGATAGGAGTGATGAAAAAACACTTCGGTAAAAAAATCAGTGCGACCGAACTGGAATCGTTGGTGATGCTCTTGATGGCGACCAATTTTGCATTCAACTTCATGGGACGTGTGGTTCACGGTGTGGACAGTAAGCGGGTGGATCGATCGATTGAGCTCTTGATTGATGCGCTGGTGGCGAGGCTTAGTTAGTGCGGTTTACCCATTGAGAATAAAAAAGGCACCGTCATGATCTGACGATGCCTTTGTGTTTTATGCTTTGATTTGGCTTACTGGCATTTCCTTCCGTATTGTGCTGCAAAAACTAAGTAATCCTGAACGTTGGTGATTCCATCCTTGTTGAAATCTGTTGCACAGTTTTTACCAGCTGTGCATTTTCGACCATAGCTTGCAGTAAACTCGAGGTAATCACTGATATTAGTTAATCCGTCTTTGTTCAAGTCAGTCGGGCAAGAGTTACTGTTAAATTGACCCATGAAGATCAGGTAATCTTGTACATCAGTTACGCCGTCGCCGTTGATATCGGTGGGGCAAGCTGATCCCGATACACATTTCTGACCGAATTTTGCACTGAGTAGCAAATAGTCTTGAGTATTGGTTATGCCGTCATTATTGAAGTCGGTTGAATACCCCAAGACTTTAATGGACATGAGGGTTTCGGTTGAGAGTTTTCCGTCTGAGATTTTGATGGAATAATCACCAAGAGTGAAATTGAACAGTTGAACGGAAGTGGCTTTTCCTGCAAGAAGCGAAGCTTTATAGGTAGTTACGACATTGCTTGTTGCATTGATTTGAAGATTTGCAGCATAGCTTGATGTTACAGTGATTGAATTGGTGCTTCTCGAGATTTTGAACTGATGTCCTGATCCGTCTGTCATCAACATTGATAGCTGGTCAGTCAGTACCGTGGTTGCCGGAACTCCGTTCAATAAAACTTTGGTGTCAATCAAATCTGCATTGGTGATTTGTGTAGAATTGTATTTGAATCTAAGTTTTAAAAGTATTTTTCCAGTTCCAACACCTGAATAGTTGTTGGCATTCAGTCGAAGAGTTTTATCGTTGGGGTTTAAATAGTAAAAAGATTCAAGATTCGGATCCTGTCCAACGATTCCTACAAAAGTCAGTTTGGATTCGTTGAATTTGGTTTGAAAGTCGATACCCCTAACTTTGCTTTTCGAGGCAATTGAAAATGGTATATCGAGATAACCTCCGTTAAACCCTGCAGAGGAAATTTCAAATCGTCCTGATTCACTATCTGCTGATGTGAGTGTTGGATTGGCAACTGCGTTGTTGAAAAGACCCAAAAGGATAAAAACGGCAAAAAAATATCGATTCATAGTTTCCCTCAAAGTAATTCTGTTCTCTCTTTGAGGGTGTTGTATCAA
>JBEIKL010000157.1:0-5076 GCA_040379745.1 Bdellovibrionales bacterium
GCTTGCTCGGAAGCGTTTGCTGCAACAACAATGGTGTATTCCAGAGCGCCAGCTTTCTTCAAGCGATCCACAACCTGTGCAACAGTGGATTGCTTCTGTCCGATTGCAACATAGATACAGAATACGTTTTTGCCTTTTTGATTGATGATGGTGTCGATCGCAATTGCGGTCTTGCCGGTTTGGCGGTCACCAATGATCAATTCGCGCTGTCCACGTCCGATTGGAATCATGGCATCAATCGCCTTGATACCGGTTTGAAGCGGTTCATGAACAGATTTACGGTCAATAATGCCTGGAGCCTTCACTTCAATGCGGCTGAATTCTTTCGATTTGATGTCGCCAAGTCCATCAACCGGTTGTCCAAGGGCGTTTACTACGCGGCCAAGCAGTTCCTTACCGACTGGAACCTGTACGATTTTGCCGGTACGCTTAACGATACCACCTTCTTTGATCTTGGTTTCATCGCCCAAGATGGTTGCACCTACCGCGAGCTCTTCAAGGTTCAAAACCATTCCGGAAACGTTATTTCCGAAATCGACTAACTCACCCGCCATCACTTTATCGAGGCCGTAGATTTTTGCAACTCCGTCACCCACAGCGAGAACGGTTCCGGTTTCAGAAACATCAAGTTTGCTGTCAAGGTTGGCAAGTTGGCTTTTCAGTACTTCTGCAATTTCATTGGCTTTCAAGCTCATTTTGTTTTTCCTTCTTTAGTTCAAATTTGGTTTTTATTGAAAACTGTCTTTAACTTTATCGAGTTTGGTTCTAACGGAACTGTCAAAAGTCTTTCCGCCGACCGTGACCCTAAGGCCAGCAATCAGGCTTGGGTCAACTTTTTCCTTAAGGCGAACTGTCTTATTCATTTTTTTCGAAACTGCCTGTGAAATACTGGAGATCGTTGCTCCATCCAAAGGTACAGCGCTGATCAACTCACCCATCAATCCACCGTTTTTTTGGATTTCGATCGATTCCACTTCGGTCAAGATCCGAGGAAGAAGAGATAAACGGTTTCTTTTGATGAGCATTCCAAGAAATCGTTCACCCATTTGAGAGGTATTGAGTTTCTGAACGAATGCGGAAAGAGCTTTTTGTTTTTCGGACTCTGCCATGACCGGATTATCAAATACCTTCGTCATCAACGGTGACTCGATCAGAAGCTTTGAAAACCCCTCCAACTCCTTCAAAGTTGTTTCCATGGAAATCTTCATGTCCGGAGCGGACAAAACATCAACCAGAACCTGAGCGTACAAACGGACCGCTTTCATGCAGACACCTCATTGATGAACTGTTCGACCATTCCCTTATGAGTTTGTTCGTTCAATCCTTTTTTCACTTTATCTTCAACTTGAACAATGATCTGCTCAGCGTATTTTTTCATTACTTGATTGCGGATTTGCTGTTCGAGTGATTTTTTGTTTTGTTCCGCTTCAATTGTCATTTGAACGATGAGTTTTGCCGAAGATTCACGGATTGCCTTGAGTTGAGCCGCTTCCTTTTCTTTCCATTCAGCAATGATCAAATTCTTTTCATTTTCGAGTCCGGCGAATTTAGCTTCGATTTCTTTTTTCTTTGCCGCTGCGCTAGCCGCTTGGATCTTAGCTTTATTCAATCCGTCACTCATTTCAGTGTGACGGGTTTCCATGAATTGAACGAACGATCCCTTGGTCTTGTAAATGATGAACGCGACCAAACCGAACAAATGTACTGCGGGTAAAATCAGTTTTTCCATCTTATTTTCCTGCCAAAACCTTTTGTGCAATGGTGTCTGAAATCGCAGCAACTTGCGCCTTCAATTCAGACTCGACTTTCAGTTTTTCATCTTGAAAACCATCAAGAACTTTGAGGTATTCTTTTTTCAGCTCGTCTTTGTGTTTGGACAAAGTGGCGTCTTCTGCTGAACGGGCTTCCATCAAGGCTTGATCGTGGCTTGCTTTTGCTTCGGCCCTGATTTGAACCAATGCTTTTTCATATTCCTTGAGTTTGTTTTCGACTGTTTTCAGAAGCTCAGCGGCTCCTTCAACATCGTTTTTCAAACTCTTGTTTCTTTTCTCAATAATTTTTTGAAACGGCTTCAGGTAAACACCTGAAATGATAAAGAAGAAAACGGCGAACAAGAAGAATTGGATTAGGAACGTGGAATTAACTTCAAGCTGCTCAAGAATTTCACTCATGATGATCAACCAGACAAACTTACCCTAACGGGTTTTTTTTAATAATTAAAATGGGTTGTCCAGTTTGTTACCACGTGCGTTCTTGACCGGTCAAGAAGTTATCTCATTTTGTTGGTGCCTTCAAAAATGACGCCTTCCTCAACTTTTAGGCTTGGAGTGCTCATTTCACCCCTAAAGATCGCAGGTTTCCTGATTTCAACCCGGTATTTAGCATGGATCTCGGCTTCAACTTTCCCGTAGATGATTACCACCCCCGCGTGGATTTGTCCCTCTACCCGACCAGATTCGCCAACTACTAGAACATCCGGAGTTTCAACTCTTCCACGAACCGTTCCATTCACATGAAAACAACCGCTATATGCCAAAGTGCCCTCAAAAGCAGCATTTGACTCCAAAACTCCGGTAACTTGGTCCGCGACCACTTCCGGTACAATAAACTGATCTAATTTAAAGTTGGCCATTATTTATCGAGCGTCCCCAAGAAGGACTTCCACAATTCGGTTCAATTCTTCTTTGGAGGAAAAGTGGATCTGAATTTCACCCGACTGGTCACCTTTGATGTCCACTTTAGTCATGAATTTACGGGTCAACAACTGGGTGATGCGCAGGTTTTCCGGGCTGAAAGCTGCAGCTGCTGTTTTTTTATTCGGTTCTGCTTTTTTCGGAGCGGTGATGGCTTTCTTTTCCTGTGCCGTCTTTTCTGCCTGACGAACACTCATGCTCTTTTCAAGGATCTCTTTTGCAAGACTTTCACGCTCTGTCACATCTTCCACCGAGAGAAGTGCTTTTGCATGACCACGAGAAAGGGCACCTTTTTTAAGCTGTCCAAGAATAAAATCGGAAAGCTTCAAAATTCGCAATGCATTTGCGATTGTTGCGCGATCCTTACCCATTCTTTTTGCCAACTCTTCCTGTGAGAGCTGGAATTCTTGCATGAGCTGGAAATACGCAAGTCCCTCATCTACGCAGTTCAGGTCTTCGCGCTGGATGTTTTCAACAATCGCAAGCTCAAGAGCCTCGCGATCGGTGCTTTTTCTCATCACTACGGGAACTGTTTTCAGTCCAGCGATTTTAGAAGCGCGGAGACGTCGCTCACCGGCAATCAACTCATAGTTATCACCGTTTTTTCTCACGATTAATGGCTGAATTAGACCGTTTTCACGAATGGATTGCGCAAGCTCCTGAAGTGCCACTTCATCAAAATCACGGCGTGGTTGAAATTCATTTGCCTTGATTTCATCAATGTTAATTACTGAAATTCCCATGTGACGGTCGCGGTTCACACCTGGAATTTCGTTTGGATCCACATTTGGTTTTGCATTTGGAACCGAGCTTTGAATGACAGGATTCACCGCTGTTGATTGAGCAGCAGTTGCCGGATTTACGGCTACCGGTGTGGCTTGTTGGGGTGCTGGGTTTGCCTGAGGCGCTGGGGCAGAAACCTGTGGAAGCAAGGAAGCGAGACCCTTACCCAATACTGATTTGTTTGTGTTCAGTGCTGTGTTTTCTTTTGGAGTATTCATACTGCTTAAGCCTCTACTTCTGATGAGTCCTGTTCAGATGTTCCGTGTGGAACATTTTCATTGGTGACCTGATCCATCGTGATGGAATCAATCATTTCCAGAGCAATTGGCGCGCCTGCGGCGACTGCACCTGCGGGGTTTTGATCTGTATTCTGATTAGCCAAGTTCGCGCCATGGGATTTTGCAAGGACTTCTCGAGCAAGATCCAAATAAGCGATACAGCCCTTGGAGTTCACATCATAAAGCACAATTGGTTTTCCGAATGAAGTGCACTCACTGAGTTTGATGTTTCTTGGAATCACTGTTTTGAAAACCAATTCACCAAAGTGCTTACGAACCTCGGCCTCTACTTCTGAACTGAGTTTCAATTGTGAGTTGAACATGGTGAGTACAATGCCTTCGATTTGAAGAGCTGGGTTCACACTTTGTCTAATCAACTCAATTGTGGTCATCAATTGTCCGAGGCCTTCGAGCGCAAAGTATTCTGCTTGTAGCGGCACAAGAACAGAGTCTGCAGCCGTCAAAGCATTTACGGTGAGCTATCCCAACGTAGGAGGACAGTCTATAAATATATAGTCGTAGTTTGCCTTTACTTCTTGAAGTGTGGCTTTGAGCTTGCCTTCGCGGGCAAATGCATTCACTAATTCGATTTCGGCACCAGCCAGGTGTGGGTTTGCAGGAATCAGATCCAGATGATCAATTCCTGTATTCATGATAGCTACCGATGCTTTCGCTTGGCCGGTAAGCACCTGATATGTAGTTGCTCTTTCGTCTTCAAGACTTATGCTAATTCCAACAGAGGAAGAAGCATTTCCTTGGGGATCGAAATCAACCAATAATACTTTTTTGTCTGCTAAAGAGAGAGAAGAAGCGAGATTTACCGTGGTGGTAGTTTTACCCACGCCGCCCTTTTGATTTACTACTGCAATAATTTTCCCCATGTTGACACCCCTGAATGTGATGGAAAATATTTACAACATTTTTACGGGAATATTAATCGTAAAAAACAAAATGGGGCTGGCTCTTCATTCTGAGAGAGCTCGAGCCCCGATTGTTATTGCTCATCGCATTATTAGGGATTCTATCCTAAATCCATAATAATTTAGTGTGGTTGCGGTGAGGATCAATATCGTAACCAAAATTTTTACTGCTGTTAGGTAAATTGTACCCATTACAAAGTGGATAGCAATACAAAAAGATTAATCATTTATTATTTTTTTCGAGATTAACCAAGATTCGATATTTTTCTTTCGCCGAATATTCTTTTGTTTGGCTAACCGTCAATTTTTTGCCGTTTTTGCTGCGTTGAGCATTGGCCCACTCTTCTTGCCAACCTTTGCTTTTGAAGAGAATTAAATTGTTCCACGTGGAACAATTTGAAA
>JBEIKL010000158.1:0-5055 GCA_040379745.1 Bdellovibrionales bacterium
AAGATTTAAGCTCATTGGGGTTCCTAAGGATTCCTGATTTTTGGAGTTGCGTTTCGGAGACAATACAGGTAAATCTTCAATCTCTGAACATTTTTTTTGAATAAAGGATATAAATTATCATGGCACGCGTATGTGATTTGACAGGAACCAAAACTTTCAGCGGTAACAAAGTTTCTCACTCGAACATCAAGACTCCAACTAAATGGTTGCCGAACCTTCACGACAAGCGCTTCATGGTGCCTGAGCTTTCCAAAGTAGTGACTTTGAAACTCTCTACCCGCGCGATCCGCACCATCGACAAACTCGGTGGAATTTCCCAAGCGATCATGAAAGCGAAAGAAGAGAAGCTCAGCCCGAAAGTGTTGAAGCTGAAAAACGAAATCAAAAAAGCCCGTAAAGAAATCTCTGCAGGCAAGAAAAAGGTTACAACTCTCGCGTAATCACGCTTGAGCGAACAAGACCCGAAACTTTTCCGTAAGGGAAAGTTGAAGCCAGGTGGGGCAACCCATCTGGCTTTTTTTGTTTTGGATTAGTCAGACACATTTCTGCCCGGATGATTACTTGGTCTTCATCTTGCATCTTGCTAGTTGAGGTGTGAATGCAAAGGGAGCAATTGATCGTTCGTTCTATTCAAAGTGGCGCAATATCGAAGGATTCGGAATGGTGGACCAAGGCACAATTCAGAAATCTACTGGATAGTCTCCACCCAGGTATCGTGGTTCATGGCGTAAACACTCAGATTCTCTATTCCAATCGAGCTGCAAGCACCATTCTTGGTCTGACCAAGGATCAGTTGGCTGGCAAGACTTCTGCCGATCCGCGTTGGCACTTTTTGCGTGATGACGGGGTAATTATGCCCATCGAAGAATATCCGGTGAGCCGAGTACTTGCATCCGGGGCTTCTGTTCAGAATCTGGTGATTGGTGTTCTTCGTCCTGATCTTGAATTTCCGATATGGGCAATGTGCAATGCTCACCCTGAATTCGACTCAAAACACCAACTGACTCAGGTAGTGGTGAGTTTTACCGATATTACGCCCGAGAGAAAGTTGAAACAAGAATTGGATGCGGCGAGAAATGTGGCCGAGAAAGCGGTTCTGACCAAAACCCATTTTCTCGATGTGGCAGCGCATGAATTGAGAACGCCGATCACGGCATTTTCGTTATTGTTGCAGATTTCCAGGAAAAAACTGGAGAGGGGGCATCCCATCGAGATGGAGACCTTGATCCGTCTTCAGGGGCAGGCAGACCGCCTTGCACTTCTCGTGGTTGAACTTTTGGATGTATCCCGTTTGGAACGGGGAATGGTCCATTTGAAAATGGAATCTATCGATGTGATTCAGCTGCTAAAACAGTGCATTCAGGAACTGGAGTTGCGCGCTCCTCGTCGGAAGATCCGTTTTCATCAAGTGAATGATCAAATCATGGTCTGGATGGATCAATTGAGGATTTTTCAGGTGATTTCGAATTTTTTGGACAATGCCAACAAATACACTCCTATTGACCGCACGATCGAAATCCAAGTCGATGATCAACCAACAAAGGTGAGGATCATGGTGAAGGACTCAGGCCCGGGAATCTCTAAAAAGTTACAGGAAGATTTATTCACTCCATTGACGAGAGGGGCGTCTGAACATGAAGAGCGAACCAGCGGTCTAGGGCTTGGGTTGTATATTTCACGGAAAATCGTCGAACTTCATGGCGGAGCAATCGGCGTTGAAAGCAAATTGGGAGAAGGTAGTACGTTCTTTTTCGAGATTCCAAGAAAAGGAGGGGTGGCATGAGTTCAGAAAAGAAAAAAAGCATCCTGATCATTGAAGACGATCAGGATATCTTATTGGCTTTGAAGTCTTTTCTGGAGGTCGAAGGATATGCGGTTCAAACCGCCGAAAACGGCTTTGAAGCCATGGAGTTGCTGAAAGAGGGTGAAATGCCGAATTTGATCCTTCTCGACATGAAAATGCCGGTGATGAACGGGTGGCAATTCGCGATTGAGTTCTTGGCCAAGCATGATCATCTGTCCCCGATTGTGGTGATGACCGCAGCAGCAGACGCAAAACAAAGGGCTCAAGACATCAGTGCCATTGGCTGGGTTTCAAAACCGTTCGAACTGGATGAACTTTTGAAGATCGTAAAAAAATACGAACGCTGATGGATGTTCCGGATCGATCGGCAAAAGATTCCATTATTCACAGGGTTGAACTGATCCTTTTGAAAAATTGACCTGATCCAACTTTTTTCCTTCATGTGTCGGAATCGACACTCTTTTTTGTTCTCTGGTTTATGACTAGAATCAGAATTGGGGGATAGTTCCGTATGAAATCGAATTCCGGTTTTTCGTTGATTGAAGTGATGATCGTGCTGTCGATCCTGATGATCGCCGCACTCGGTTTTTCGACCTTCATGAAGAACGCTTCCAATCAACAACGCCAAGCCGAAGTCCGAAACAGCATGACGGTGTTGAATTCCCAAGTGCAGGCCCAAGCAATCGACGCGCAGGCGATTTACAACAGTATGGATGAAAGAATCGAAGTGAAAAGATAGTCAGGGGTAGGGGGATTCTATGAAACAGGTCTTATTTGTTCTTTGTAGTGTCGGTTTGATTCACGCTTCCGTGAGTCGTGCGGAAAATGATTCCAGGAATTCGAATTATTACCAGGCTCCACAAACTTTACCGAACGACCGTATGCCCGATCCAAACACCTTTCCATCTCAACCCACCTTGCCAAATGGCGGTTATCCGGATTCAGATGGTGAACCAATAGGCCGTTATCCGAGAGGAAACCCTTACTCGGATGGATCCCTGTCAGATAAAGGGAACATGAAAGCGGCTGAAGGTTATCATGAGCACGAAGCCTATTCCGATCCGTCCGTAAAACCGTGGAGAGGCTCTGTGGATGATCGATCCGATGTGGAAGCGGGTGGAGAACAGGTCGGAAATCGTAAAAATTGGGATGAAGAAGGCGAATGGAGAGGGGGAGGATCGAATGAGGTGGACGGAAGGGGATTTGATCGCAATAGACCGCCAGGACGTCCCCGAGTGGTCAGAGTGATCGCAAACCCCGAGCTGTCCAAGTGTTTGAAGCTCGACGAAAAAGGAAAAACGATTAAACAGATGGCTGCCTCTTCCTTTGATTGTGCACCCACTGAGCTGGATGAAAAAGGATATGTCACCGGTGCAAACCGGGATTTCCGCAATTGGAATAGCACGATTTTTACAGGTTCTAAGGTTCCGGTTACCGGATATTACAATAAAAAGGGCGGGCAATGTTCCGGTCTCTTTGCTGCGACGAAGGAGTGTCCGATCGCGGTGAAGGCATTGATCGTTTACAAATGTAACCCTGAGCACATGATAAACGGAAAATGTCCTCAAGCCAGTCAGCTTGCCGTTTATCACGCCACTTTTCAGGATTTCCACGTTCCGGGGGAGCCGAGTGTGAGGCCGTTTGTGGTGGCGGATCCGAATGTGGTGGGGAACACCTCCAACGCAGCTCCGATTGCCATGACGACGTTTGCACAGATGAATTTCAAAAATTTCAGTTGTGCGTCCGTGGGGGATAAGTTCATTCAATTGGGAACCGGCCCGAATGGCGAACCGCTTTGTGGTCCGGATCCGAATCAGTCATCGATCGACGCTTTAAAGGGTGAGCTTTGCAAATCACGAGTGGAACAAAGATGGATGACCGGTGGTCAATTGACCGCACCTTGCGATGAAATTTCAATTGAAAAGGGAGTGTTCTATCTCAAGGATGCGAGTGATACGAATAAGTATGCCGATGTACTAAAAACCACCAAGGATTGTACGGATCAGGGTGGTCGTCTCTATCGCTATAAGAAAATTACCCAGAGTTCGATGGGGGGAGTTTCAAAGTTCATCAATATACCCATCGTGGACGGTAAGGTTGGCGAAAACATTGTTGGCGAAAACATTACGGATAAGATCTCAAGTTTTCCAGGTGGATTGATTTCAAAAAACGGCAGACGACTTTCGCCACAAGAGTTGAGCGAATTTGTGTCCGCTAACGGGTTGCCATTCAATAACGATGAACTGAGCACCATTCATTGCCGAATGTTTGACGTGAAAGATTATAAAGAAAACGATGGCAAATCTCCAGTTTTAGGAGTTGGTGAACAATATTTTTTTCTTCCTAAAGACTATATCCTAGGAAGTTTGAAGGTGTTCATGATCGGTGGCGGTGGTGGCGGCGGAGCCGGTGATACAAATGATAATAACAATGGTGGCGACGGCGGTTGGGCATCTAGTTCATTGACTCAAACGATCTCGGATGCTGTTCCCGATATGGATTGTAAAGTGACCGTTGGAGCTGGCGGTTACGGTGGTGATGCGAACGAAGAGTGGGGTACTGATGGAGGTGAAACCAGTATTCAGTGTCAACTCAGCGATTTGAAAACAACTAAAGTAACCCAAAAAGGTGGTAAGGGCGGACCAAGTCAACGCAAAGGTGCGAACGGCGACGGTAAGTCTGGTCATTGCAGCAATTACAGTAATATGGATGGGGATTATGTGGTGAGCACCTGTTACGGCGGGGATAACCGTAATGGTGGTGGCTGGGATAAAGATGGTGGTGCTTCTGATAAAATTGGTGGCGGTGGCGGTGGCGGTGGGACTACGAAACCCGACTGGCACAAAGGAGGCAATGGAGGGAGTGGTTATTTCCAGTACACCTATAAATATAAAAAATGGTATCCAGCGAATCCGAAATGATCCCGTGATTCGATCTAGCCAGTGATCGAGGAAGGTTGCAACTGTTGCAACAGAAACGCCTTCAGGTGGCTATAGTTTCCACGCCAGGCACCGGGCGATATCAAAGCGTGACTCCCGTTCCGTGTGGAGGAGTGGGTCTTGGTCTGGCGGTGGTTCTTGAAGAAGACCGTGCTGCCCGGAGCTTGAATACAAGTGAGTCGCGCCGTTGCCGGGCGAATCAGGTAAACGGGCAAACCGGTTTGCACTGCCGGCAAATCCATTCGTCGTTCGTTACCGACAAGCAGGCAATCTTCCGCGCTGAATTGTTCCTGCATCAAGAGTTCCTGATAG
>JBEIKL010000159.1:0-5028 GCA_040379745.1 Bdellovibrionales bacterium
CGAGAAAAAGCTTTTGGATCAGAAAGCCGAGCACGAGCGGGAGTTGCAGTCGGTCAAGTTCGAGAATGACAAGAAGCTTCATGAACAGGAGCGTGTGGCGAAGCGATCTTTGGATGAGCGGATCAGGGCATACGAGTTCCAATTGAAGCATCAAGAGTCGGTAAATAAAGAGCAAAAAAGACTTTTAACCGAGCATTATGAGGAAGAACTTGATAAGCTCAATCGTAACCATGCACTCATCTCCCAAAAGAAAAGTTAAGATTGTCGGAACGCTCGGCCCTGCCAGCAATACCCAGGAAAAAATCGAAGCATTGATCCGCGCCGGTCTCGATACCGCTCGATTGAACTTCAGTCATGGTACCCATGATGTGCATCGCGGGCTTTTCAAAGCCGTGCGGGATGCATCCGCCAATTGCGGCCGTCACGTTGCCGTGTTGCAAGACCTTCAAGGGCCGAAGCTCCGCTTGGGTAAACTTCCGCCCGAAGGGATCCACCTGAAAGCGGGGGATGAGGTCCTTCTTTATCCTGAAGGAACGAATCCTCGTTCCTCCCTGGTTGGCCGTATTCCGATGCCGATCTCTGCGGAAATCGCCGAACCGCTTTCCCGCGATCTCAAGAAAGGCTCGCGTGTTCTGTTCGATGATGGAAAAGTTTCCAGTGAGGTGAAGGAAGTGCATGCGCCTGAGATCGTGATCACCATCTCGATCGGCGGCAAGTTGACCTCGAACAAAGGGATGAACCTTCCCGGGTCTCCGCTTTCCCTTCCGGGGTGTACCGACAAGGATCTTCACGATCTCAAGCTCGGTCTTGAATTGGGAGTCGATGCGGTCGCTCTTTCTTTCGTCCGCACTCCGCAGGACATCACTTTTGTCAAAGACCTGATTCGCAAGACCAGTAATCATAAGCCCCTGATTGTTGCAAAAATCGAGCGCGAAGAAGCGGTTTATGCGCCGGAAGGAATTCTGGAAGTGACTGATGGAATTCTGATCGCCCGTGGAGACATGGCGGTGGAGTTGGGTGCTCAGAAAGTTCCGGTCATTCAAAAAATGCTGATTCGCATGTCGAATGAATTGGGCGTGCCGGTCATCACGGCAACGCAAATGCTCGAAAGCATGGTTTCCTGTCCGACTCCGACCCGTGCCGAAGCTTCCGACGTGGCAAACGCCGTGTTCGATGGTACCGATGCGGTGATGTTGTCCGCAGAGTCGGCATCCGGTGATTATCCGGTGATCGCCGTGGAAACCATGGCGAAGATCATTCAAGAGGCTGAAAGCGAAGGTTCCCGTTATTCGGTTCACCAGGCACTGATACCGATTCATGGTTCAGTGGTGGAATCGATCGAGTTCAGTGCATCGAGAATCGCGGCTCACGTCGGCGCAAGTGCGATCGCGTGCCTGACTCATTCCGGTACGGCGGCTAGAACTCTTGCGAAATACCGTCCTCAGAATCCGATCATCGCGATCATGGACAACCCGGCGTCGCTTCGCAAACTCGCATTTGTCTGGGGCGTGGACGGAGTGTTGATTCCCGATATCGTGGCGACCGACGACCTGTTCGGAATGGTCAGCAACGTTTTGGTCGAAAACCATCGCGCACAAGAAGGTGACTTGATCGTCGTCACTGCGGGCGTGCCGACCCTGAGAAGAGGGACCACCAACATGATCAAGGTCCACGAAGTCAAGACCACGGGTAAGGCCTGAAATGAAAAGCTCGATCCTGAGCGAAGTTTTTGCCGAACTTTGCGAGAGTCAAACCCACTTTGATTCACTATTGTCGAAAGTGAATCCCCATCAGCGACCGAAGGTCGCAGTCTATCTGGGGGCGTTTTTGCGCAGACCCCTGACCATCGCCGCGCATTTCGGAATCGATTTGGCAGAAAGCCCGGAAGAGTTCTGGCAGTTGAGTTTCATTCGACTGAAGAAACACCCCGGTATCCATGAGGTATTGAAGCGGATGTGGGAATCGGGTGGAGATTACCCGAATCAGGGATCCATCATTGATTTTCCGACATCTCTGGTGAACGAGTGGTTGCAGGATTGGGGCAAGGAAACCACTGAGAAGATGTGCGTGTTCCTTTCTCAGGATCCGCTGACCACGATCCGTTTGCACCGTCAGGCCCGCGAACACGAAGAAGAGTGGAAAAAGGAATTCTCCTCGAGTCCGGATCTTCCTAAATTCCGTCTGGGCAATTACTCGATTCTGGCACGGGTTTTCAAGGGGTTTGCAGCCGTTCAGAAATCCGAACTCTTCCAGAAGGGTTGGTACGAAATCCAGGACGAGGGTTCTCAGCTGATGTCGATTTATGCCCTCGAAAGCGAGAAAGTGAAATCCGCACTTTCTCCGTTGCCATCGGTGGCGGCGAAGAAAGACATGGTCTTTTTCGGCAAGGATGATCTGAATACCATTCCTGCGATGACCGTGATTGATGCTTGTTCCGGTGCCGGAGGAAAGGCCTTGGCGATTGCGGATCTGCTGCGTGGACAAGGTAGAGTTTACGCTTACGATGTTTATGAAAAGAAAATCCAGAGTCTTCGCAAGCGTGCAGAACGTTCTCCGGATCGGAATCTCCAAGCCGTGCTTCTGAAATCGGATGAAACTGAGCGGGCGGAGCAGTTGTCCCGCTTCCGGAATTCAGCAGATCGAGTCCTGATCGATAGCCCTTGTGGCGGTCATGGTGTGCTTCGTCGCAACCCTGACAGCAAATGGAATCGCAAGCCGATGCCTTCTCTTGGTCATGATCTGGCCATCACGGATCTACAGAAAAAAGTGGTGAACGATTATTCGTCGCTGGTGAAGGTTGGTGGCGAGATGATTTACGGAGTTTGCACGTTTTCTAAAAAAGAGACACTCGATCAGGTCGATTGGATGAAAGAAACCCTGACGGGGTTCGAGTTGCAATCCTTCGGTTTCGTCGGTCCATACGATACGGACGGGTTCTTCATGGCTTCGTTCAAACGGGTGAAATGAATCCTGACTTGAATCTAGAACTCAATGGAACAGACCATCCGGGTCTGCTCCATTGAATCCTGGTACTAGCGTACCCCCCTAAAACTTTTTGAAATCAGATTCGATTCTCAACGATGATGAGTACGTCACGGTTGCTGGTCTTGATCGCTTCGCCACGGATGTTCATTGCGGTGTTGCCGTTGCGTTGGATCTGGTCCACTTTTCCGGACTCCATCCGGAGAATCAATTGATAAAGGATTTTTGCATTCATCGGTGAAAGTCTCACGCAACCACCGGATGCGCGCTGGCCCAGTTGTTCGACATGGGTGCTGGCGTGGATCGCAATACCGCCGATGAAGAAAACGGCATTCGGCATATCGGCTTTCCAAGTATTGGAATGGTAGTTCGCCACCAAGCGGGTGGGGCGGAAGTAACCCACCGGAGTGGTGGTCAGATAGACGCGGCCGCTTTTCGCTTTTTCGACTTTTTCGCGACCGGTGGAAACTTTCCACTCGTAAGCGATTTTTCCATCGACATACACACGCATGGTCTGTGCGGTGGAGCCGATCGAAGACTTGTTAATCACGATTACGACTTTCGCACGATGGATATCATCGGGTGAGGATGCCAGCTGTTTTTCAGAACTCAATGATTCAAGATCCATCATGCTTTCCATTTCGGAAGCGTTGATCTCGTCATAAGCGGGTTCACTCAGGGAGGGAAATTCCGCCAATGCTGATTTCGGCATCAGCATCAGAGCGATGAACCCGAAGGTCAAAAGTGATTTCATGTGTGGGGTCTTATCAACAGTTGTTGCGTAGCGTCAACACAATTCAACTAAAATCACTGATATTGATAAAACCCCTATGAATTCAATGCTATGCAACCGCCTTGAGGCTTCGTGAGTTGCGGTAGCTCTGGGCATTGATGCCGTGTCTTCGCAACAGTCGCAAGAAATTACTGCGGTCGATTCCGGATTCCTTTGCCGCCAGAGTCACGTTTCCTTGGGTGCGGTTCAGCAGGTTGATGAGGTATTCCTTCTCGAACTGCTCGGACCACTTTTTCTTCATCACGGTATAGTTCTGTGAATCGGAGGAGTAGTCGGTGATGCTCATGGATACGCCCGGTTGGTAACCTTCGTTGTACTCGAAGCGTTTTTTCGGCGGAGTCGGTGGTACCGGACCGGAGCCCGCGATCCCGAGGGAAATGTCTTCCGCACAAACCTTGCCTTCCTTGTTCCAGAGAAGGGCGGTGCGCTCGACCACGTTCAGGAGTTCGCGCACGTTGCCCGGCCAGGAATAGCTTCCCAGCAGGAATTCCGCATCTTCACTCATTCCTTCATAATGCTTGCCACGATTGTGAAATGCACGTTCGAAGAACAAGGAAGCCATTCCGGCAATATCGTCCTGGCGGTCACGCAATGCCGGAACGGTGATCACCACACGGGAAATGCGGTGATAGAGGTCCTCGCGGAATTTACCTTCGGAAATGCGCTGGGAAAGATTGATGTTCGTTGCAGAGAGGATTCGCACATCGGTCTCGATGTCGAGAGTGCCTCCCACACGACGGAATGTTTTTTCCTGGAGCACGCGCAGGATGCGTGCCTGTAACTGAACATCCATCTCTCCGATCTCATCGAGGAACAGGGTTCCGCCTTTCGCCAGTTCGAACAATCCACGTTTCTGGGAAACCGCGCCCGTAAACGCGCCTTTCTCGTGACCGAAGAGTTCGCTCTCCAGTAATTCGGAAGTGAAGTTCGCGCAATTCACAGCGATCCACGGGCCTTTTGCACGTTGGGAACCCGCATGAATCATGCGTGCAATTCCTTCCTTGCCGGTTCCGCTTTCACCGATGATCATGGTCGTCGGCTCTTCGACTCCGCTTCCGATCGGGTGGCGCATGGACTCGCGTTGAAGCACGCGGAGCCATTCATTCACCGGTTCCATCGACTTGGATTTTGAAACGAACCAGTACTGATCTTCGGATTTTCCCTCCACACGCGCCACGCGCGCTTCGAGTCGGGAAACGAAATCTGCATTCTCGCGTTCCAGGCGGTACTCATTGTAGGTGCGCTTGACCGAA
>JBEIKL010000160.1:0-4919 GCA_040379745.1 Bdellovibrionales bacterium
CGGAAATGAAATGATCCGACTGTCGAAACAGGCGGCATCAGCGGAGAACACCATCACTCCGGAGTTCCGGCAAAAGGTACAGAAATTCCTCATCAAGAACCGCATCCTCGATAAAATCGAAGACCCGTCCCTTTACCTGATGATGGAAAAATGAAAGCGGGATGGACACCGTCCACCCCGCCTTGCTGAATTTCCAACTTTATACCCTGAAAATCGATTATTTTCCGAAATAATCGAAAGTATAACAGCCGTCTTCGTAGGCCTTTTCCGCGATGAACTTCATCATCTCGTCTTCGTTGCGATCCATCGAACGGAAGTTCGACTTCACCCGACGATTGGCACGCATGAAGAACGCTTCGGCGATCGCGATTTCCATCGCCGCTTTTTCTTCGCCCTTCTCTTCGATTGCCGCCGTCACGCGTGAAAGCGTACAGAACATCGCATAGAGATCGATGGCAATGTCTGCAATGCGCTTCTGTGCGAACTGCTTCAAATGGATTTCCTTGCCGTGACGCTTGAGCAACACCTCCACCTGAGCGGAAAGCTCGATGGTGTATTCCTCAAGTGAACCGGCGAGTTTCTTCAGGCGCGGGTGGGATTGAGTGATGGTTTCACCGAACACGTTCTGTTTCACCTTTCGGCTCGCGTACTCGGTCACGATTCCCAAGCCCTTGAGCGGATGGGAAATCGCTTTTGCCAGTCCGGCCAATTCCTGACCGGGACCCTGCATTCCGGAAAGCGCCACAAAGGCACGAAGGATTTCGTTTGTTCCTTCGAAAATGCGGTTGATGCGCGCGTCGCGCATCCAACGCTCGTACGGGTATTCCTTCATGAAACCGTTACCGGCCCAAATCTGGATGTTCTCGTCGACCGCTTCCCAAGCCATTTCAGTACAGAACACTTTTGCTGCCGCACTTTCCATGGAGTAATCCACATCACCACGGTCAATGAGGTTCGTGGTCATGTACACCATGCTCTCAGCAACGTAATTGTTCATGATCATGCGAGCGATCTTTTCCTTGATCATTCCGAACTCGCCGATCTTTTTCTTGAATTGAACGCGCTCGTTGGCGTGTTCGACTGAAGCCTTGATGCAGTTCTTGGTCACGCCCACACAGCCGGCAGCCAAACCCAGACGACCGTGGTTCAACACGCCCATGGCGATCTTGAATCCGTAACCGACACCACCGATGATGTTCTCGACCGGTACCTTCACCTTGTCGAAATATACGGCGTTGGTCCAGGAAGCGCGGATACCGAGCTTGTGTTCCGAAGGACCGATGGAGACGCCTTCAGATGGCAATTCCACTGCAAAACAAGTTACTTTTTCCTTTTTCTCGCCATTCTCCACGACATCGGTCTTGGCGAACACGGTGAAGAATCCGGCAATACCACCGTTCGTGATCCACAGTTTGTTTCCGGTGAGGATGTAGTGCTTGCCATCCGCAGAGAGTTCCGCCTTGGTCTGAATCGAAGCCGCATCCGAACCGGAAGTCGGCTCGGTCAGACAGAAGGCGCCGATCAACTCGCCACTCGCGAGGCGTGGAAGAAAGCGTTTTCTTTGTTCTTCATTTCCGAACAACAACAACGCCTTGTAACCGATGCTCTGGTGGGCACCGAGAGTCACGGCGAGTGAACCGTCGAGAGAAGCGATCTGTTGCATCACGCGCGCATAACCGCTCTGCGGAAGACCAAGCCCACCGAGTTCTTCCGGAACGGCGATTCCGGTCAGGCCCATTTCGGCCATCATCTGCACCACTTCGCGTGGCATTTCGTGTTTTTCATCCCATTCCGCGGCTTTCACCACGTCTTTACCGAATTTGTCGATCGTATCGACAATCATGGAAACCGTTTCAGCAGTTTCCGCTTTCGGTTTCGGATAGGGAAAGATGAATTCTTCCCGGATCTGTCCGAAGAACAAGGACTTCATAAAGCTGTTTTCATTATTGGCTGCGGTACCCATAGCTGTGTCCCTTCGACAAAGTGTCATGACAAAATGTCAGACGCATTACATTATTCAACGATCATTTAAACTACCACTTCATGTTAATGACAATTTTTCACGGATACAACAACCACTTGGTGAAATAATTTTTCCTAACAACTTTTGGCATCAGACTTGCTAGACTGATGGCAGTGGCAAAAAAAATGAGCGTCAATTTCAAGTCGTTGTTCAACAAGGATTCCGGTTCATCGAATGGCGGACACCGTTCCGGCCTGAGCGTCAATTCCTTGTCTAAAATCTCGGATCAACTGACCAACATCGCACAAGGAAAGAACATCCAGCGGACAGCATTCATTCTCTGCTTCGTATCGAGTGCGTGGTTCATCGCCGACATCTTCGCCCTACTCTTTGAAAAATATCTTCCGACAGCACCGGTATCCCCCTTGGCCATGCGCTCCCGCTCCAGCATGACGGACAATCCTTCGCAATACGAGGACATCGCCAGCCGCAACCTCTTCTCCAGCAAGCCACCGAAGAAAAGTGGAAACGAGATCGACCTCGAAGCCGAACCGGTTCCCACCAGTCTTCCACTCCAGCTGATCGGCACAGTGATCTTCAAGGATCCGTCGCGCTCGCTCGCCGCCATTCAGGACAAGAACGACAACAAGGTCTACCCCGTACGCATGAACGATGAAATCGACGGGAAAATCCAGGTCCTGAGCGTCGATGCACACATGGTGGTGTTCATCAACCTTCAGGCCAGACGCAAAGAGTACATCGACATTCCACAAGACAACACTGCTCGGATCTCGATGTCACCGAGAACCGCTTCCCGTGCCGCTAACACCGGCGGAAACATCACCCAAGTGGAAGAGAACAAGTTCGTCGTGAAACGCGCCGAAATCGAATCGCAAATGGCGAACTTCAACGCCTTGATCACCCAAGCCCGTGCCGTACCGGAAATGCAGGGTGGAGAAATGGTCGGATTCCGCCTGATGCAGATCCAACCGGGAAGTTTTTACGAAAAGATCGGTCTCAAGGTGGGTGACATCATCACCTCCTCGAGCGGACAGAAAATCACCGACGTCAACAAGGCGTTTGAGATGCTGAAAGATTTGAAACACATGAATTCGCTGGATCTTGGAATCATGAGAAACGGCAAAGAGGTCAACCTGAACTATGACATCCAATAAAGAACAGAAAAGCGTCCCTCACTCTCCGGCATGGTCCACGAAGATGAGCTTCATTTTCGGATTGTGCGCCTTGCTTGGCGTGATGTTGCTCATCTTCTCCGAATTCGGAATGGCACAAGGATTCAAGCCCAGCAATGGCCCCGCCCTCGGAGCTCCGATTCGCGATGACGCTTTCAGCGAGGACGAAGACTTCGAGGAATTCGATGAATACTACGAAGATGTGGACGGCCCACCGGTTGCCGGCGGAAAACCCATGATCGGAAGACCGGAACCGAAAGCGGGCAGATTGAATCCGTCACTGGGTGGAATGGAAGAAGACCGTCCGGGCGGAGGCATCAGCGTGGGCGGATCCGGATCGGATACACCTGCGAATCAGCTCCGCAAAGGTCCAAAAGGGTATGAACTCAGTGGCCCGGGTGCAGACAAGAACCTTATTTCCAAAAACACGGCACCCACTCTTCCTGTAGACACCGAAAGCGGTGACGGTATTCCGGCGAACCAGGAAGTGATCACCGATTTCAATTTTCCCGATGCCGACATCATGGACATCGCAAAAACCTTGGGAAAACTGACCGGGAAAAACTTCATTCTCGACAAGGAAGTGAAAGGCCGCGTGTCGATCATTTCGAACTCACCGATCACCGTGAGCGATGCGTGGCGCGCGTTCCTCACCTCGCTTGACATGAACGGTCTTGCAATCGTTCCCACCGGTAAATACCTGCGCATCATGCGCCAGAACGACGCCAAAGGGAAAAACATCCGCCTTTACTCGAACAAAAAAGCACCGAATACCGATGCCCTCGTGACCAAGATCTTCAAGATCAAGTACATCAGCGCAAAAGAACTCGAGAACGTGATTCGCACCTATGCCAACATGGGCGCGCGCATTTATGGATTCGAACAGACGAACACCCTGATCATCACCGATACCGGAGCAATCATCGACAAAGTGGCGAAGATGATCGCCTTCCTCGACGTCGAAGGTTTCGATGCGGGAATCGAAGTCATTCCAGTGAAAAACGCGTCTGCAGTGGAATTGCAAAAGCTGATCGACAGCCTTCTTCCGGGAACACAAGCGAGCGTCCAAGGACGTCCGGGCGGTTTTGCAGGCGGTGCCAGTGGCGGTTCCCGTGGAGCCGGATCCTTCACTGCTCGTCGCACCAAACAGGGCGGATTCGTCAATACGATCATTCCGGATGAACGCACCAACACGCTCATCGTTCACGCCAACCCGAAAGGTGCGGAAGAAGTGCGCGAACTCGTCGCACGCCTCGACCGTAAACTTCCGCAGTCGGTCGGCGGTGGAAAAGTCCACGTGGTTTACCTGCAGTTCGCCGAAGCGGAAGAGATGGCAAAAACCCTCAGCAGTTTCAGCCAAACCACCCGCACCGGCGGAGGATTCTCCGCTGGTGGAGCCAGCTCAGGTTTGGGTGCGAACCCGAACGACGGCAACCTTTTTGAAGGACAAATCAAAGTCTCTGCCGACAAGACCACGAACTCTCTCGTGATCACCGGATCCATGAATGACTTTGTCACCCTTCAGCGTGTGATCAACAAACTCGATATTCCCCGTGACCAGATTTACGTTGAAGTCGTGATCATGGAAATGAACGTGAGCCGGACGAGCGAATACACCGCCAACGTACTCGGTCCGAATGGCTTGACCGTTTCACCGACGAACGATCTGGTCAAAAGCATCATCGACCCCACATACCTTGCCGCCCAAAAGGGATTGGTGCTTCGTTTTGCGGACATGAAAAACACGACCAATGTCACCATTC
>JBEIKL010000161.1:0-4813 GCA_040379745.1 Bdellovibrionales bacterium
AGCTTGAACCGCTTTCGATACAGATTTTCTTTCTTGTTCCCGCGGCGGTAATCGTCTTCTTCGATAATATAGTCTTCACGGTTTTTACTGATTTCAACCGTGGCGATCTTGGCTTGGAGTTCCTGCTCACGGGCCAGAGCCTCAAGACGCTCACGCTCGTTTTGTTTGTGGGTTTCCCAATAGAGCCAACCCGCAAAGACCAGCCCAATGCCGAATACGACTTTTCCGGGAGTGGTAGATAGGAATTCGACTACCTTTTGAATCACAGTGAGAATCACGACAAACAACAACGCAAAGAAACCACCGATGAAGGTGACCGCGAGGTCTGCTGGTTCGGATTTGCGACGTCTGCGCATGTTACCTTATCGTCAAAATACCGACGGACCTTTAATTTGACTCACAAGGCTTCGCATCTCATCTACTTTTGATTTCAAACCGGCAACCACCGGGGAATCAAACCCATCCAGTGCAGTGACAATACCTTCGTAATACCAAAGGATTCTTTCCGGAGGGGCACTGAATCGCCCCCAAAGGCTTTCGCCGTGAATTTTTGCATCCCGAACAATGCACTCGGCATTGTGAAGCTTGTCGCAAGCTACCACGAGTTTGATGAAATCTGATTTTTTTGAAAGGCGGGATAAATAATCGCGCTTTCGTTCTTCCCAGGGTGGCTTAGGCGAGATTTCTGCGTCGGTACAGGCACGGACAATGTCAGACACCTCTACCCCGAATCGATTTTCAATTTCGCCATAGGATGTTTTGTGGCTTTGATCCTCAATCGCATCGTGCAAAAGCCCCGCAATGGCCTGATCCACGGTACCCCCATACTCAAACACATAGGAACTGACTGTCATGAGATGAGTCAGATATGGGACGTTTGAACCTTTTCGGTATTGGTCCGAATGGAGTTCAGCCGCATAGATCAAAGCCTGAATGTATTTCTCTGGAAGCATCTCTGGTTACCCTCTGAATGCAGGATACCAAAACTGCGTGTCTGATGGGGACACTAAACTTACTTCTGACAAACGTGGGTCAACGCCATCGGGAAAACCTTGTCATCCACCTTACGCGTTCCATTCACGCTCACGTAAAACGGATAAAGATTCGCAGTAAACTTCCGGGTGCCTTTCGCGCCGGCTTCCCGTTGAGGGTTCAGATCGACGGAATAGAGCTGCTTACAAAAAGTGGTCTTCACGCGATCGATCAATTCGGCTTCTGACTTGAACTCACCCGTGAACGTTAAACTCTTTGACCCTGTGTAATACAAGGACTGATGAAATGGCAGTGACTGCCCTTGGATGGAAGGGTCATCGGACTGAACGATCGTGGCTGCGACTTCGACTCGAATCCAGGACTGAAAAGACATTCCCACCGACTCCGGATAAAACTTCAAAACCGGTGCTGGCACGGGCGTCGGACTGAGTGTGGGTAAGGCAATCGCCATCGAATTCTGTGAAAGGGAACAAAGCCCGAAAAGAATCATCATGAAGTTCATGTTTTTGAATTATCATGGTTATTCGACAGGAAAAAGCATAAAAAGGACCAAAACCATGATGACACCCCTGAGCTGGATCACCCTCTATGATTTTTGCGTCGTCTGGATGACCGCCGTCATCTGGTTGGTGCAGGTGCTGATCTATCCGAATTTCCGGTTCGTTGCGGATGCTGAATTCAAGGGGTTTCACAAGCACCACTGCGACCGGATCGCCCTTTGGGTGGCGCCGATGATGATTCAACCGTTTGCACTGGCGATGATCTACTTCACCAGCCAGAACGCGGACGGATTCACTGCCGAGTGGAAGATGCACGCTGCTGCGATCACACTGATCTATGCGAGTACAGCGATCTTTTCTGCGCGCCAACACACTACCCTCTCGCGCGGCAAGGATGCGCAAACGATCAATAGCCTGATTCTGTGGAACTGGCCCCGCACCCTGCTGTGGAGCTTAGAAATAGTCCTGGTCTTGGTAAGAAGATTCGAGTACCAAATCTAAACCACATTTTACGACTGCCGGAAGGAGTAACGCAATGATTCGATTGATCGCTGTTTTTTTCATGATGATTTCCAATGCAGGGGCAACCCCGACTAAGAACATCATCATCGGGGATTCGCTCTGCACCTTCATCGACAACGCCAGTAAAAAAGCGAGCCGCTTGAGCCCCAAGGGTGATCTCGCCGGGACCTATCTCTGGTACGGCGGCACTACCCTCACCTGGCTCAAAAAAGCACTAGAGAAGTACCCAGTTTCTCCATCCGTGAAGAATGTCATCGTCAGCACTGGCAGTAATTCTTCCTATTCAACCAAAGATGATATCGAAGGTTTGGTCGTTTCGCTCAAAGGGAAATTCCCGAATGCAAAACTAATCGTCGTGCCTGGCACTTGGTGGGTGAAACAACCCAGGGGCTGGGTGGTCAAGGTTTCTGAAGAAACCGTTCGTCAGTACTACCACCGTTTTGAAGTATTGGGTGTGACTACGACCACTCCGGTCGGCGACAGCAGAGTGTGCTGCCGCAACGACCCGCACGGAAACTTCCCGATCTATAAAAAGATCGGCATCGAGATCGATGCGTTGATTGAAACGAACAGATAAGCATTTTTAAATTAGAAAACGTAAATTTACAGGCTCTATTCGTTTGCAGAGCACTTGAGCCGATCTGGAATATTAAATTTTATTACTTAGGTATATACGACTAAATCTGTTATCTTATACAAGTTCTAGATAATTTGCTCCTTCAGATGTCACTAGGTAATTAGGCCTTTTTTCCTCTAGAGTTGCTCCCAACCTCAGGAGGTAAAATGGGTAATAAATTATTCGTCGGTAATCTTTCATTTTCAATGTCTGATCAATTCTTAGGCGACACATTCTCAGAATGTGGCACTGTCATGTCAGCAAAAGTGATCATGGATCGCGACACTGGACGCAGCAAAGGTTTCGGATTCGTCGAAATGTCCAGCGAAAGCGAAGCACAGGCGGCAATTCAACGCTTTAACGGTGCGGAAGACAACGGCCGAGCAATGACTGTGAATATCGCAAAGCCAATGGAGCCACGCGATAACAATCGTCGCCCGCGTTACTAATTCATTTTAGTTTTTTGCAAGAGAGCCGATTTCTTTTGAATCGGCTCTCTTCATTTTTGCAGCATTTTTTATGCGCCCTCAAATCATTTCCGCACGTGATGCAAATCGATCGGATTCATCAGAGCAAAATCACCAGTGGCTTAACGAAAACATTCATGAAACCGTATTTTAAGGAGTAAATATGGCAACTAATCAAAGGGCAACACAGGATAAAAGGCGGCGTGAGCGTGAAAGACAACAGACCCGTCTTGAAAAAGCAGAAAATCGAACCCTAAAAAAAGAACAAAAGAAGCATCGGGATGAGCTGAAGCAACCAGGGGAAGACCCTGATTTGATCGGCATCTATCCTGGACCACAGCCAGGGCAAGTCATCTAACAAGATTCATGCAAACGTTGTTTCTTTCGTAACCGCAGTTTTCCCCGATATCCTTAATTAGGATCTTAAAAAAATTTTTCAATGTTGGGAATTCACTTCGGGCTTACCGACCTCATCCCATCAGGAAACACTCACTGCGTTAACGTTGTGAAAACGCCACAGTTCGCACAACACTTAAACCGAACGAACCACCCATCTGATAAATATAACTTAAATCGGATCGTAATTGCGATATCGACTTGGACCAATCAGACTTTCAAGAGCGATCAAAGACTCATGCGGCCATTTACCTTCAGGAGTTAAACAAGGAAACTCAACCACGCGAATACGCATTTGGTTTTCCAATTCACGAAGGGCTGTTTTTGCCTCACGAATGACTAGTTCCGCTTCATGAATCGGTATCATCGTGCTTGCACCAGGGGCATTCAAAACAATGCGGGCAACAATTTCAAATAGCCGATCACTTTCCCCAGCAGCGGGTTCCAACCTGATCTCAATATCGATCCATATTTCTACGCCTATTGAACACTGGGATCGCCCCAAATCCTTTATGTTCAAAGTTCTTTTGTTACTGAATCGCATAGCTATCTCCCTAGATATATTCTAACAATTTTTTTTCATTTGTAATCGTCAATAAACGAACCAACCGTTCTGGCTGATACTCAAATTGAAGCACCAATTGATGGAACTCAGCCGGGGTCACATCGCTTCTCCAGTTTGCGCCGAATGGTAATTCAATCTCTGGTAAAAACTTCCGAAGAGATCGATCCAACATCGCATGAGACATCACCCCCAACTCAATTTTCAGATCAACGCGACCAGGACGAAGCAAGGCTGGGTCAATCTTGGCTATGTGATTCGTCGTAAAAGCAAATACGCGTCCCTCTGACTCCACCACTCCATCAATCGCATTCAATAAACCACTCAGGGTAACCCGTTCAGAATCATCGCGCTTATCCGCTTTCGATCGATCATGCGAGGCAATCACGGAATCAATATCTTCCATCAGCACCAAGGATCGAGTGCCTACCCGCCAGAGAAGTTCCATCAGGTCTTGGTCATTGGTGTTACGAAGATCTACCGTATAAAGCCTAAGGTTATATTGGGCACAAATTGCCCTCACTAGCGATGTTTTACCGGTACCAGGTGCACCATGAAGACAAATACCTGTACGGTAGGGAATTCCCCTTTCTCGGTAAATCTTTTCAGATTGAAAAAACCGGTCGAAGTGATGGATGATCTGGCCTCGCACCTCGTCTTCAAGAATGACCGAATCCATCGACCGAGGAGATTGGGTGGTGAGAAGATTCCACGAACGCCAACGCGGTAAATAGATCTTGGTTTCTTGAGATTGATG
>JBEIKL010000162.1:0-4799 GCA_040379745.1 Bdellovibrionales bacterium
AACACTGCTTGCTGAACAATGCGATCCCGCAGTGCGCGGCCATTCACGATTTGATAAATCGACCGCGTGTGCGGTTGGCTCAGGCCTTTCAGCCAAATCACTTCGACCGACCATGCGCCATCCAGTTTTGCATGCAAGACTTCAAACGGGTTGTTGTTAGAAAGCATGCGCTCTGCGCGTTTTGCCAGTGTTTCAGATGGAAGGGATACGATCTTGCGCTCATCGCTCGTCAAGGTGAATGCCACTTCAGGGTGGGTCAGGGCGATGCGTTCAATGATCTCGCGTACGGCACTGGTTTCAGCACCGGCCGACTTCAAGAATTTCAATCGCGCCGGGATCTGTGAAAACAGTGAGGTCACCGTGATGCGCGTGCCGTGATTGCTGCCCACGAAATTGTAATTCGGTACCCGGCGGCTTTCGGCTTTTTTCGGGGCCGTATGCTCGGCCACTACTTCAAAGGTGCCTGCGGCTTCAGCGCTGTCAGTTGACTTTGCCTTAGTGGTGATTTTCAAACAAGCCACTGCTGCAATACTCGGCAAGGCCTCGCCGCGAAAACCCAGTGAAGATAAATTACTCAAGTCTTCAAACGCGGTGATCTTGCTGGTTGCGTGTCTGCACACGCTGAGCTCCAGATCTTCGACCTGCATGCCCGATCCGTTATCCGTGACCTCGATCAGCTCGCATCCGCCCTTTTGCAAACGGACTTCGATCTGGGTGGCACCCGCATCGATCGAGTTTTCAACCAATTCTTTCACCACACTGGCAGGGCGTTCGATCACTTCGCCGGCTGCAATGCGCTCGGCAACCAAGGGTGGCAGGATCTGCACTTTTTTCGGCAGGGTTGGTGCATGGTTCAGAGACGCATTTTCGGTTTGCATGGGTGCCCCTGTTTTAAACGAGGGAGGGGGGTTAGAAAAGGGGAAAAAGGGCATGAAGGGGCAGGGTCCGATTCATCATTCTGTTCTGGTTTGAGTCTTTCTACAGGAATTTGGATAGAGCTCTGTTAGTCCCTGTAATCATTGCTTAAATGTTGGGTAATCTTGATTTCCCGTAATGGGGATACACCCCCAAAATGTGACCTAGATCATGGTGCATCGGCAAGGCCCGTGTCACAATCATCCGAGGAGAACAGAATAATGATCAACGGTGCTCAATTGCATTTGGCTGTGAACCATTTACCGGTAATCGGTGTACTCATCGCCTTTTTGGTTTTGTTGGCAGGAACCATTCTGAAAAACGAAACCGTGAAAAAAACGGGGCTTGCCATCCTGGTGTTTGCAGCAATCACGGTTGCTCCGGCTTATTTGAGTGGAGAAGAGGCTGAGGAGCTGGTCGAGCACAAGCCAGGGGTGACGGAGGCATTGATCCACGATCACGAAGAATCAGCCGAACTGAGCCTGGTGTTCACTGCATTAACGGGTGGTGTGGCGGCATTGGCATTGTTCCTCGGGCGTAAACGCAATGGTGAATTGGCGAAGAAAACCGCAGTGGGGGCATTGGGTTTGTCCGGAGTGACCTTTGCCTTGCTGGCTAACACCGCACACTTGGGTGGAATGATCCGACACGATGAGATTCGCCCAGCGAGTGGTGCTGGTGCAGTGGAAGGCAAGGTAGCTACCCAGGGTGAGAATCGCTCTGAAAAGAAAGCCGGAGAATCCGAAGAACATGATGATTAGGAATTCACCATGATTGCCGACTGAATGGGGTTCAGTGAGCTGAAGACTTCAAAATGAAGCATGAAAATACGATCAGTTCGCCACGGTCACGCGGTTTCGACCGCTTTGTTTGGATGTATAAAGAGCCTGATCGGCAGCCTTGATGAACTCGGCAGAACCCATTTCATCCTTCAGTTCGCTGACACCCAGGGAAGTGGTCACGGGGATACGAGTACCTTTGAAATTGAAATCATGCGTGTGGACTTTTGCGCGGATTGCTTCTGCGATTTTTGCTGTATCTTCTTTTGTTGCACCGGGCATCAGCAAGCAAAACTCTTCTCCACCGTAACGGGCGAAGATGTCTTTCTGTTTGTAGAGACCTGACTCGCGAACAAGTTTGGCGAATTCGATTAACACAAAATCACCCGCATCGTGTCCGTGGGTGTCATTCACTTTCTTGAAATGATCGAGGTCGAAGAACATCAGGGAAAGTGGATTTCCAAGGGCTTTTGCACGTTTCACTTCCGCATCGATCGCTTGTAGGAAGTAACCCTTGTTAAAACATTGGGTCATGGCATCACTGTTCGCTTTTTGATCGAAGTTTCCGTAGTAAACGATTTCGATATGGCCAGCGGGAAGGAATTTCAGAACAATGTTCCCCAGTTTGATCATGTCCTCTTTTGTGAGAGCGATCGGCGTACCTGCCTCGATTTTGTTTCCGTTGATCACGGTGCCGTTGGATGAACTGAGATCTTCAATCGTGACCTTGCCGTCCTTGCGCAAGACCTTGGCATGTTTTCTTGAAATCAGCTGATCTGGAATGGAAATGTCTGCAGAAGGGTCGCGACCGATGATGGATTCTTCTTTTTCGATGAAAAACCGATGTCCCATCGGATTGCCACGGACAATGACAAAACAATCCGGAGAATCTTTAGCCTTCTGGATTTCCCGATTGAGGGTTTCCTGATCCACTCCGATCATCGCCGTCTTGTCTGAGTTTTTCTCTGCCATGGGAATATTCTAGGATAAATGTCGTTTGTTTAAAAGATTCGATTCGTGCTTTCTGCAAAGAACACATTCGCTCCGTCAAAAAATTGATGGGTGCTGGTATTCTGATAATTTAAGTGAAAAATCAATCTAATCATCGATGCTTCACCAGCAAAAGCCCATTCTGGCGTCATGTGTCTGGAGATTATTCTCGGCCGAGTCGTAAACGATGCACTTCATCGCCGGATGCGGAATGGGTCTCATTCGCGCGCGCTTGCTTGCGCTTTTCCAGGTTTTCACGGATGTAGATCTTGCCTTCTTCCACACCGGGTTGATCGAACGGATTCTCACCGATCACCTCACCCATGTAAGCGGTCAGTACACAGAAGAAAAAGAAGATCGCACCCATGGCTTCTTCGTTCAGCTCGTCGAGTTGGAGTTGGAACGCAGGGCGCTTCTGATTCAACATTACTTTTTGGATGGCGCGGAATTCGGTATCGAGTAGTCCGGCGAGATCCTGTTTTTCCATCAAGTCAAAGGTTTTGGATTTGAAGCCGATGCCCGGGATTTCAACGGGTGCCCCGAAGTTTTGGAGGTTGATGAATCCAATGACCTTGTCGTTCGGGCCGTCGCGCAGTAATTGCAACATGGAGTGCTGATCCACTGCACCCAGTGATGGAACAGCGGTGAAGCCCTTTCCATTCTTGCCAAGGGATTCCGCCCAGAGTTGAACCCACCAGTTCGCCACCAGGCGAAGGGGAGTCGAGTAAGGCATCATCACGTGAATCGGATGGGTGATCTCCAGCATTTGCAGTGAACCACCCAACTGAATGAAGAGATTCTTATCCGTCGATGCCCGTTCACAATATTCACGCACCTTTTTCGCGCCGATCAGGAATTTTTCCGCGCTCAATCCAGCCAATGCCAATGCAAACAATCCCACTGGTGTGAATGCGCTATAGCGTCCACCTACTGAAGGGGCGATGGTCAAAGTTTGGATATTCTTGCTTCGGGCGAAATCGAGAAGCTCGCTTTTTTCAGGATCAGTGATGGCAATGGTTTGGGCTACGGCACGATCTTCGCCCAACCCTTTTTTCAGCCAGTCAAACGCCAACATGAAAATCGAAAGAGTTTCGTAAGTGGTGCCGGACTTGGTGACCACGCAAACCAGGGTTTTGGATGGATTCAGACGACGAATGCGATAAGTCCAATCGATCGGATCCGGATTTTCAAAAAAATGGAATTGAATGGGATTCGTCGCCAAGTGTTTCAGCGAATCGATCAGGCACATCGGCCCCAGGCTGCTACCGCCGATCCCGATGAATACACAGTCAGTGTATTCACCCTGTTTTTTGAGTTTTTCCGCCAGTGATTCGCAAGCGGCAATCTGGGAAAGATGCGCATCCGTCGGGCAATCATAAAAGCCTGACACTCGATCGTGCAGTTTTTGGAGGGTCGCATCCCAAGCTTTGCTTAAATTCGCCTTGTGTTCGGTACTGAAGTCTTTGACATGAGCGGTGAGGCCGCTCCAGTCCATCATCAATGGGGAGTTGCCAAAACGAGAAGCGGTTGCACTCATGGGGATTAGCCTTTCAATGCGCGAGAAATGACCAGGCGCTGGATCTGGTTCGTACCTTCGAAAATCTGGAATACCTTGGATTCACGCATGAAACGCTCGACTGGGAATTCCTGCGTGTAGCCTGATCCACCCAGGACCTGAACGGCGTCAGTGGTGACTTTCATGCACATGTCGGTGGAAATGACTTTTGCTTGGGCAGCGGCAACCGAGTGTTCACGGTCCTGATCTTTCAGGAATGCCGCTTTTTGAACCACGAGTTTTGCCGCGTGATAATCGTTGATCATATCGGCGAGCATGAAGCCCAAGCCTTGGAATTCAACGATCGCTTTACCGAATTGTTCGCGAAGGTTGGCGTGCTTCACGGATTCTTCGATTGCGGAGCGTGCCACACCAAGTGCGGTCGCACTGATCGTGATTCGACCCGAATCCAGCGCAGAAAGGGCGACTTTCATTCCGTCCCCTTCGTTGCCGATCAGGTTTTCGGCAGGAACCTTCACGTTCTCGAGCAGCACTTCCATGGTGTGCGAGATGTTGAGGCCCATTTTCTTTTCTTTTTTGCCCATCTTGATCCCGGGCAT
>JBEIKL010000163.1:0-4758 GCA_040379745.1 Bdellovibrionales bacterium
GGATTGAATGGTGGACACGAAGCAAATTTGCCGATCGGTCATGATTGCATTTCGTGGATCAACCTTTATCTGAATGCGAGTCGGGCATCCCGATGAAACGCATTCGATTCAGAACCGGATTGTTGCTGGTCTTGGCCATTCTCGCGGTGACGGCGACGTCGGTTTTTGCATCCGTTGAAACCACTCGATCGCATCCTGCGGAATTCATGGCGGGTGCGGCATCCTTCGACATCACCCCTCCGATCGGCACGCCCTTGGGGGGTACCGGCGGGTTTCCCCGACGTTACAAGTATCTGATTGACTGGTTCGGTAAGCATCCGTACGCGAATTTCTTCACCCCTTCGCAAGGGGTGCATGATCCGCTTCGAAGCAAAGCCCTGATCCTGAAAAACAGCAAGAGTGCGATCTTGTTCCTGAGCTTGGACTTAGTGGGGGTCACGAGTGAACTTTATGAAAAACTGAACTCGGATCTCAAGCGCAGCGCCGAATTCGATGAAGTGATCATCTCTGCCACGCATACCCATTCGGGGTCCGGTGCGCTTTCGACTTCCTGGTTGTGGGAAATCCTTGCCATGGATCAGTTCAATCAGACGGTTTATGATGACTTCATTGCCGGTGTGAAAAAATCGATTGAACTCGCGCGCGAACGGCTCGAGCCAGCGGTGTTGGCCAGCGCATCGTTTGATGTCGAGGAAATTCACCGCAATCGTCGCGGACGCGATGGTCACATGGACAATCGTGCGAATCTGCTTTTGGCAAAAACTCCGGATGGCACTCGGGCCATCGGTGGAATCGTGAACTACGCGATTCACGGCATGGCCATGGGTGGAAGCGGATTCCTTTTCAGTGCGGATGTTTCCGGCGGGATCGAACGCCATCTTGAAAAACTACTTGCCGGTCCATCAGGGGCGCGTCTGCCGACGATGTTGTTTGTGAATGGTGCCGAAGGCGATGTGACCACCTCATTCGGTGGTTCGGCCGGAGTCGAAAAATCAGGAGCAATCTTCGCCTCAAAAGCCGCGCCCGTGATTTCGAATCTCAAACCCATTGAACCCGATTGGCGCATTCGAAAACTTGCGGTGAAGATGCCCAAAGCCCGACTGAATCTGGGGGTGTGTGGTACGCAAGTGGGGAAGAAACCCCTGAATGTGAATCTCTTCATCGGGAAAAAGGCTGCGCCCCGCGTGGCGACGGTCTGGCAAATTGAGATCGGTGACATCGGAATTTTCACCTTTCCGGGCGAACCCACCACCGACATCGGTGAAGCGGCCAAGGCGACGGCACGGGCACAAGGCGTGAAGGATCCGTGGATCTTTGGTCTGACCAACGGGCACATGGCGTACTTTGTGACCCCGGAAGAATACCGTGAGGGTGGGGTCGAAGGCTGTTCGGCCTTACATGGACCGCAAGCGGCATCCCTGCTGTTGAATGCGCACGAAAGTTTACTGAAGTCCAAGCGCTAGGGTCTGTTGCGACGAATCTTCGCTTCTCAATTCTTTTCATTTAATAAATCGACGGGCCTCAATACCCATTGCATTTTGTCGGGTTTTGGGTAAATTGGCCACTTCATGAAGTCACTTCTGCTTTTATTGGTCCTTTGGTCCTCATCCGCATTTTCTCAAACCAGTGAAGATCCTCGCGATCAAGCGCTGAAACTGTTGCAAGATGCTTCCCATCTGACCCAGCTCGAGGATCGTTTGGAATATTTCTCTGGAAAGTTCATCACTAGACCGTATGGTTCGAACGGACCCTTGGGGGAAGGCGAGATCGGTCGATATGATCAGGATCCGCTTTATCGTTTTGATACCTTTGATTGCACGACCTTTGTCGAAACGGTGAACAGTTTGGCCCGTTCTGTTTCTTTGGATCAGTTTGAAACCACGATGAATCACATCCGTTATCACAACGGAGTGGTGGATTACCTGCAAAGAAAACATTTCACTGCCATGCAATGGGTTCCCCAAAACATCCAAGACGGATTTTTTCTGGAAGCAAACCAGTTGGTGCTTCCTGCGGCTCGGATTCGCGTTTCCACGAATACAAATGATTTCGGCAATTGGTTGAAATTTAAGACCACGAATGACATTCAGATCCATGCCGATGATGCCATCAAGGCGGAACGCTTGAAGGAACTGCACGGGCGTGCATCCGGTTATCCAATCCAAGACGTGTCGATCAGTTATCTTCCGATCCGTGATCTCCTTGCCCATCCCCAATCCCTTCAGAAAATCCCCTCTGGTTCAGTCGTGAACTTTGTCCGTGTGAATTGGAATCTTGCTGACAAAATCGGAACCAATCTTTTGGTTTCCCATCAAGGGCTGGTCTTTCAGCGGGGGGGGGTTGCTTACCTTCGACATGCCAGTTCTGGTGCCGAAAAACGCGTGGTCGAAGTTCCGTTCAACGATTACCTCGGGAAAATCAGCCCTGAATCCACCCTGAAGGGGATCCACCTGTTGCAGCCTATTCCTCGTTAAGGATAAGGCGCTGACTTTTCATTAAGCGAAAAAATCAGTTTTTCTTGGAGATCAACGCATCCAGTTCCTTCTGGATACTCGACTTCGCGATCAACGGATTCTCACGGATTTTCTCTCGAATGAATTTCGTCAGTTGTGACTTGATCTTTTCGCGCAATTCGTTCTCCACCTTGAGGGTATCCGGACGGGTCACGTTGATCATTTTTGGTTTCTGCGTCACCAGGGTTTTCACAACCACCAACTGACTGCGTACGATTTCCAAATCCAGATGATCCATTCTCTTCTGTTTCAGGTCCTCATCCAGATCGGATCTCTTGATCTTGTTCTTCAGTTCGGTTCCATACAAAACGCTCAACGTCGATCCGATCGCCAGTCCCGTGGTGGTCAGGGAATGACGATCGGAAATCTCCTGAAAAATCTCTTCGAGACAACCCGACAGGGTGGACTTCTCTTCCGGATCGCAAAGGGAAGTGAATCGGTCTGCGCCGAGTTCGCGAATCCGATTGAAAATCACGTCCTCGCGACTGGTAGCCAGAAGATACGCGTGGTTTTCCTTCTTTTCATAAAGGGCTTTCAATTCCTGGCTCGCTCCCGAAGACTTCATGCGACGATCCAGCGTTTTCTTGGCAACCCGTTCGAGGTCTTCGGTATCAATGTCGTCGACATAGATGTCGCTGACAGTAATTGTTTTCGCGTGACTGGTCACAGGCATGGAGCCGGTGAAAACGGTCAATGACAAAAGCGGAATCAGGGGGATCAGTCTTGCGGGGATGCGTCTCATGGGGGCCTACCTTATTGATTTATTTTAAGGAATCGGGCGGTGGGGTCAAGTCCAACGTAGCCCTTGCCCCCTTCGGGCGAACAGCGTATCCTCTAACCACTTATGAGCAACGAAAAACCCAAGAAAAGCCAGTACGACTATCTCAGTGAATTCATGACCGACGAAGATATCGGTTTCGACCAGGCCAACGAAAAGAAGGGTGAAACCGGTTTCGGTGCACTCTTGTCCGAGTCCCTGAAAGCGAATGAGAAGAAGCTGCGCGTGGGTGATAAGATTCGTGGAAAAATCCTGAACCTGGGGGGCGAAGAAGTATTCGTCACCACCGGTACCCGTCATGACGGAGTGATGAGCCGCCGCGAATTGCTCGATGCCGAAGGCAACTGTCAGTACAAAGTGGGCGATTTTACCGAACTCTATGTGACCATGGTCAAGGGTAGCGACATCCGTCTTTCCCGCTTCCCCACTGACCGGAACATGGCCGAAGACCTGAAAAGCGCATATGAAAGCAACTTGCCAATCCAAGGGCGCATTGTAGAAGTCTGTAAGGGCGGCGTACGCGTCAACATCAAGGGCAAAATGGCGTTTTGTCCGATCAGCCAGATTGATTCCAAGCATGTTGAAAACGCAGAAGAATATGTCGGCAAAAGCCTCGAATTCAAAATCACCGAAATCTCTGAAGGTGGAAAAAACATCGTTGTTTCCCGTCGTAAACTCCTCGATGCGGAACGCGAAGTGGGCACCGCCTCTTTCCTTGCTGAAACCAAGGATGGCGATGCGGCCACCGGTCGCGTGACCCGACTTGAAAATTTCGGAGCATTCGTCGAGCTCGCTCCGGGCGTGGAGGGCTTGGTCCACATTTCTGAAATCGCATGGTCCCGTATCGGGCATCCTTCCGATGTACTGATCCCGGGCCAAACCGTGAAGGTCGTCGTGTTGAAGCGTGAAGTGATGAACGGCAAGGCGAAGATTTCCCTGTCGATCAAGCAAGCGACTCCGCGTGAAGTCGCTGATATTGAAAAACCGGCATCGAAGAAAAACGAAGCACTTTCCAAATACACCGTGGGACAAGTGCTTCAGGGTAAGGTCAACCGCAAGGAGCCTTACGGTTTGTTCATCGAACTTGAACAGGGTTTGAGCGGTCTTCTCCATAAGTCCCGTGCTCAGGACACCAAGGAATTCCAATTCGATAAAGTGCGTGTGAACGATCAGATCACTGTGCAAATCGTGGAAATCAAAACCAGTGAGCGCCAGATCGCGCTCAGTCTTCCGCGTGATGACAGCGAAGACGAGTGGAAGTCTTCATACCAATCGAATGCGGGTGCATCCCTTGGCACACTGGGATCGAAGATGGCCGGATTGCTTGCTGCCAAGAAAAAGTAATGGCCAAAAATCCGAAGAAAAAAGCATGGTTCTTCAAGCTCATGAGTTACTGGCCGCCTTATTTGGGGGCCGGGATCCGTGTGAAACGGGTTTCATCCGACTTGCGCGAAATCGATGTCGAGA
>JBEIKL010000164.1:0-4753 GCA_040379745.1 Bdellovibrionales bacterium
GTCTTTTGCACTGAGTCCCACATGGGGAGTGCGGATGCCAATGGTGTCCGAAAACGGCCCCGGCTTGATCCAGAATTTCATCCATCCCCGTTGAATCACCATTTCATACGCCGTTTTTGAAGTGTTCCAGTTGCCGTCGAGGATCTGTCCTTGCCAGTTGCCTCCACCCGCCACCTGAAGATGCTCGTTCAACTGAATCAACGCGGCAAGATGAGTCGGCATCAGGAAAGAATCACCGTACTCCAGCCACTCCCCCGGCTTGACGGCCCGTTTTTCCCGTTGATCCACCACCCGTTGTTCGAAATTGACGTTCAGGACTCCCCCATCGACCTCGCGCAGGTAAGGCGGCATGAGCAGCTCGTCCTGCTTGCGCTGAACCAATACCGCGGTTTTCTGGGCCCCCTCAGACCAAGGACCAACCAGTAACAGCCAGGAAAAGAACAAGAATTTCAATACAGGAGGGCTTCCTACTCGCATGTTTACAATTTTAGCACGAAGCTCTATCCTGACAACACTATGAGCGGAAGTTTTGCAAACGAACCAGTCAGCGAGTTGAAAGAAAAATACCTGGAGATGGCCAAGACCCAAGGGTATCAGGCTGCGGTCAATCAATTGCACCACGACCTTTGGGAGATGGAAAAGGAATGCTTTGATTCTCCGGAGGGCTACCGTCCGAATCTCTGGAAAACCTTGAACGAGATGCGTATCTTTTCCCGTGAACTCTGGGATTCCAATCTCGCGAACTAAGCCGGTTTTTTGGGAACACGAATACAAACGGTTCCAGCGAACCCATCATGAAGCGTCTTTTTGCGCGGATGAAACGCCGCCATGAGGAATCCACACCCCACAATCACCACTGAAACCAGGTAACCGAACGAACGGATGACCGCTTGCCGATGATTGAGTGGGTTACCTGTCCGTTCATCGACCACTTGCAAATGAAATAATTTCTTTCCCAGAGTGGTGCCCTTCTTTACCTGATAACGGCAGTAGTACCAGTAATAGAAAGCCAGCGACAGGACTCCGCCCCACAACTGCTGGGTGAAGGAATCCATGCCGGTCAGATGGACCATGACCTGTTCGAGCAGGAGCTCGGGAAGGTTCACGATGATCTGATCGATCAGAAACGGAATCGCACGAATCCAGAAGCCGGCGTAATTCACAGTCCGGCGCCCTCGGATTTCGGTTTCTTGGCCGGCTGAGGAAGCACGCCGATCATGACCCCGCAGAAGATGAACATGATGGAAACGATCGTGCGAGTCGTGGGAATTTCGTTCTGGACCAACCAGGCATACAAAACAGCAATGACCGGCTGGAAATAAACAAACACGGCAACAGACGAAGCGCTTACCCGCTTCAATGTCCAAGAATTCAGGAAATAAGTGATCATGGTCGCACCGATCACGTTATAGGCGACGGCGTACTTCAGTTCCGTATCAAACGGGGTTTCGAGCAAAAGATGGAAATCCTGATAACCCAGGATTCCGATCAGTACCGTACCGAAAAGGAACATCCATGCCGTAACCCAGAATGCAGAATGCTGCCTCAGGAAATCACGACTGATGGTGAAGAAGATCGCGAGCGAAATGCAGTTCAGGATCATGAAAAGATCGCCCATCAGGGTTGCTCCACTGGATTGGAAATCTTCAAAGTTCCGAAGCACCAAGACGCCCATCACTGCCACAACGAAACCAAAAGCACGATTCACCGTCAGACGTTCCTTGCCGAGCATGATCGCCACCAGAAGCGTGAAGATCGGCACCAAAGTATTGAGAATGGCGCCATTGGTGGTGGTGGTGTTCTTCAGTCCGACCATGAAGAAAGTCTGACTCAGAACCATTCCGAAAAACCCGTAAAAAAAAGCCTGTGAAAGAAACTTGAAATCCGTTTTGCGCTGATCCTTAGGCACGATCAGAAACGAAGTCAGGAACATCAGGACCGCAGCGAGCCCCATCCGCACTGAAGACCACAAGACCGGTGGAAAATGCCCCAGAATCACTTTTGAGGCCGCAAAGTTCAACCCGAACAGGAGCTGGACCAACATCAGGGCGAAATAAGGCAACAGGGGTTGCGAATTCGATTTTTCAGTCATTCCCAAAGTTTAACGGATGATCCTCCAACGCGCAAAGCCTCGGAAACAGGTTTTCACGAATAAAAATTGACGTGGTGCCAAAAAATTGATACCCACTGCATCGTTCATGATTTGATCATTTCTCCCCCAATCCCGAAATTTTCAGAATTGTGAAAAAAGAAAAGGGTTCGGCCAATCGGTCGAACCCTTTTGTTTATTCAAGATTCGGGGTGTGTCGTCCGATACGCAGAGAGATGAGTCTCTCTTCCACATGGATCGAAAGGATCCAAAGCCTTCCTGTTCTGCCTCAAGTGGCCATGCGTGTAGCCGAACGCATGCAGTCGCCGACCGCGACTACGGAAGAGATCGCCTCGCTGATCCGTTCGGATGCAGGCCTCACCGCAAAACTCCTGAAACTCGCAAACTCCTCTTACTACTCCGTTCCGGGTGGAGTCAGCGACGTCCTCAAGGCGTTGCAGTTCCTCGGTTTCAACACCGTGGCGCAACTAGTACTGACCTCATCGGTGTTCGGAGCATTCAAGACACAGGGTACGCGCGAATTTCCGCTCAGCGGATTCTGGATCCACTCGTTTGCTGTCGGCCTTCTGTCTGAAATCACCGCACGTTCGCTTCAAGTTGCGAATTCGAGTGATTGCTTCGTGGGTGGCCTCATGCACGACATCGGAAAACTGGTGTTGATGGAACTCGACCCCGCACAACTTTCAAAAATCACGATTCATGCACGCGAACACCAGCAGGGCTTTCTCGCTTCGGAAGAGGCACTGGGCGCGGTGACGCACGTCCAACTCGGAAGCGCTCTCGCCCAATACTGGAAACTGCCCGTTGCAATCAGCGGTGCCATCATCGGACACCATCGCGAAAAACCGGAAAGCATCGAGGCCACCATTGTTTCGTGGGCGAACCAATGGGTGCATGCGCGGGAACTCGGCCAATCCGGAAGCTTTGAAAAGCGCGAACCGGTGTGCGACCTGATCAGCAAAAGTCAGGAAGCACGAATCGAAGCCGCGTTCCTGAAAGAGTTCGAAAAAGCGGAGGCCATCCTGCATGGCCATTAGAAAGCTGAAATCACTGCCAAAAGCGCTGGAAATGCCGGAATGGCTGAATCAACTGGATTCACCGGTCCTCGTATTCCAACCGTCGACGAACGAGATCCAAGCGAATCCGAGTTTTGAACGAAGCTTCGGCAAGGTCGATCTGCAATCCTTCCTGAAAAAACCTTCCCTGCACTTATTCAATCGAAAGCCGATCACCCTTGAAACCCTGACCCAGCCAGCTCGCTACGAAGAGTACACAGTCGAGAACAATGCGGGTGCTCGGTTTTTCGTGAACATCCGGATCAGTGCCATCACCGGAGAACGCGACCAGCGATTCATCGCCTTTCTCGATGACGTGAGTGACAAGGTTGCAAACCAATCGGCCTCAATCCGAACCCATCTCGATGCAGTCGAGGCGAAAAACGAACAGGTCCGTGCACTTCAGCGCGAAAAACTGGAACAGATCGGTCGTTACGCAGGCGGCATCATGCATAACCTTTCGCAACCGCTTCAATGCATCCAGGGCAATACCGAGGAACTGAATGCGACTGAACCGATGAGTGCGAAGGGCAAGGATCATCTCGAGGAAATCCGCAAGGCGACCGTGTACCTTTCCGACATCGTCCGCAGTTTCAAATCGTACGTTCGGATCGGCGATGACGAAGCAGAACCGATCTCGATCGCCGAATGCATCCGTCAGGCGGTGTTCTTCACGCGCAACACCCTTCTCCACGAGAATATCGATCTTGAATTCAGCGATGACGGACTTCCATATCCGATGATTCACGGAAAACAGGCGCAACTGGTGCAAGTTTTCGTCAATCTGATCGGTAACGCAAGGGATGCGATCGAAGAAGCGCACCGTTCGCGAGGCCGCATCGGCATTTCACTCACGAAAAAATCCGATCACCTGATCGTCATCATTCGTGACAACGGCGCAGGAATGGACGAGATCACCCAACGCAAGATTTTTGAACCGTTTTTTACCACCAAACCGCAAGGCAAAGGTACCGGACTCGGACTCAGCACGAGCCATGCGTACCTGCGGGAAATGAACGCTGTGATTGAAGTGAAAAGTGAACCGGGCACCGGCAGTGAATTCATGCTGTCGTTTCCCATCGAGACCGTAAAAGGAGAGAACAATGGCAAATAAGCAAAAAATCATGATTGTGGAAGACGATGCGGGAATCAGCAAACTGCTTCAATCGCGTTTTGAACGCGAAGGATACGAAGTGGTCACCGCAGGCACGGTCGATGATGGTCTTGCCTGCCTTGCCTCCAATCCCGACGTCGGCGTGATCCTCCTCGACTACATCATGCCTGGAAAATTCGGCATCGAGCTCCTCAAGGAAGTGAAGTCCAAACCCTTCTCTCCGAAAGTGATCATGATGACCGGTCACTCCGAGAAAACCAAGGCGATCGACGCGTTGAAACTCGGCGCTTCCGACTACATTGAAAAACCGTTCGAGATGGAAGACATGGTCCATTCGGTCAAGCGCACCTACAATGAGTACCGCCTGGAACGCGAGAATGCAGATTTCGTTTCCCGACTCGAAGCGCGCGTGGCGCGTGTGGAGGGAAAATCCGAAGATCAGTACTGGTTCGTTTCAAAATCCAAGTCGATGGA
>JBEIKL010000165.1:0-4749 GCA_040379745.1 Bdellovibrionales bacterium
CAAAACGCGGTTCGATGTAGTAAACGTTCTCGTTTTGGTTATCGATCGCCAATTCATATGCGACTTGCTCCATGGTTTCCAAATCGCGCAGGACTGCGCAGGTGTATTGGAACCCATGAAGGTATTCACCCAGATTGGCATAATGGGATTTGAAAACTAGATCTCTCAGCCCCTCATCCGTGTAAGACGGCATTTTCACGCCGAGCTTCTGAGCTTTCTCAATCAATGTGGGAATCCGAAGCGATCCATCCAAGTGGAGGTGCAAATCTGTTTTAGGCATGTCGCGCAGAAAGGCTTCGGTGTACTTAGTCATGGCCTAAGACTAACAAAAAAGATCGGAAATTTGAATCAGGGAATGCAGCTCGCTGCCTGAAACCTTTACTGTTTGGAACAAAATCAGTCGACCGGACCTGGAATCAACGAAGACCATTGCAAATGGTGGTACCTCGTTCATGCATCGAAGACTACAAACTGAGAGATTAGCGACGTCTCTTTTCGTCTGCCGCATCCAACTTGGATTGCAAATTTGTCTCCAGCCACAACCAGAAAAGCACCGCAATTCGATAAAACAATGGCCCCAAAAGTGCGATCAACACACAGCAAATCACCGTCAGTACCGCAAGGTTCGATTCAAGCAAAAAATAGCCGATGAGAAAAACAGGAATCGCGGTAAAGAAACTGAAGAAATAGGCCGCGATCATCGCCCCGATGAAATAGCCTTCTTCCTTTTGAATCACAAAACCGCAGGAAGGACAGTGATGATGGATTTTCATCAGACCCTGCATCACTTTTCCTTGGAAACACTTGGGACAACGATTGCCGGCGATCACCGACAGCATTCCGGGTTTTTGCGACATGCAAAGAGACTAAGCCTTTACATGCCCTTTCGCAACCTCATTGATCGTGAACTGCACCCACATGATGGAGAATGCCACCATCAAGGCACTGACAAATGGAACAATCAGGGCGGCATAGTGAAAGTGCTCGGTTGCAAAAACCGAGAGAATCGACCCAACGGAGAACGCCACAAAGGTGGCTGTTCTGGAAAGGTTAGCACGTACCACCAAATTTCTTTCCGTCCGATTCAATTTTCCGAACAATAGGCGGGCCGTGTCCGTGCCCAAATCAGTACTGATCCCGGTCAAGTGAGTGGTACGGATTTGTCCCTTGGTCAGGGACGCAAAACAACCGTTCTGCAAACCACAAGCAAACGAAAGGGTGAACAACAAGATGAAGTCGCGGGTTCGGGTCAGGGTTTCACCGAAATCACCGAAAAACCCCTGCCACCCCATCAAACCGACCACGAGGATGATCACGGGCATGAAAAAAGTCATCAGATCATAGCGTGGCTTGTGCCCCCGCTCCAATCGAGCACTGGTGAAGACACCACTGAAAAAAGCACCAAACATGAAGGACAACGGAAAGCCAACCAACTCCAAGGCAATTTGAACCTGACTTTCGGCAATGGACAACCCGATCTGGGTACCGATCCCCGTGACGTGCGAAACATACCGACCGCAGGCCAGGAATCCAAAGGCATTGATGAATCCCGCCTGAAAACCCAATACTGCCCAAAGAAAAATCAAAGGGGACTTCAGGAAATCTTCTCGTTCTAAACGATACATGAGAACTCCTATGCTTGAGTGAGTTTGAAGCTAACGATTATTTCATGTTAGACGCAAGATTGGTCTCATGAACAGACAATAAATTCACCCGACCGGTCTGAATGTCCAGAACCGCACCTTCGACCTGTATTTTGCCTTCGTTGACGAAGTTACGGATGATCGAACTCTGATCCAGAATGATGCTCATGCTTCTTTTGACGTTTTCAACAGAGCAAAGTTCAACCATGTGTGGATCATTGAGGTAGCCGAATTTCTTAACCGTTTTCTCGACCGCTGGACGAATCCGGGAAACCAATTCTTCCAGATGCACGGATGGCAATTCATCTTCCGGATTTTTACAATGTTGAAGGGTGGCTTTTACCGCTCCACACTTGGTATGCCCCATCACCAATAGCAATGGGGAACCGAAATTCGCAGCAGCAAATTCCATGCTGGCCAAGAGACTTGGAGCAACTACGTTACCGGCGACTCGGACCACAAAGACATCACCGATACCCTGGTCAAAAATCATCTCAACTGGACTTCTTGAGTCCGAACAGGTAAGAACAATGACAAACGGTTTTTGGCCGTTTTCTGAAAGTTCATTCATTTTCATGTGGCTGAACATCGGCTCAACTGCACGGATTCCGTTGATGAACCGCTCATTGCCTTCCATCATTCGCTTCAGGGCTTCTTTACCATTTTTCGGAAAATCAATTGTCTTTGTCATGGTCCTAGTATCGTTGAAATCGTTGGTTTAATAAATTTCATAATAAATATAAAAAACTTTGATAAAATCAAATCATGAAAATCACGATCCATGATCAATCGGTTTGGTTGAACTATCATCATCTCTATTATTTCATGATGGTGGCCACGGAAGGCAGCATCGCCAAAGCAGCCGAAAAGCTGTCCATGGGCCAACCTGCCCTTTCGATTCAATTAAAGCAATTCGAAGAGTCGATTGGGGTTAAATTATTCGAACGGTCCCACAAAAAAATGGGCCTGACCGAAAATGGCAAAGTGGCGCTCGATTACGCACGCGAAATTTTCAAACAGGGTACCGAAATGATTGAAACCCTGCACGATCGCCCCACCACCAAGCGCATTCACTTGCAGCTGGGCACCCTCGACACCACCCCGAAACACCTGACTCTTCAATTGGCCGAACAAATCGTCAAAAGCATGAATTGCACCCTGACCCTGCTCGAAGGGCGGCAAGAAGAACTGATTCAGGAACTGATTCAACACCGGATCGATCTCGTGGTCACGAATCAGCTACCACTCGGAACAGCCGGACAGATGTACACGAAAAAAATCGCCCGATTGCCCCTGGTGGTATTGGGATCGAAAAAGCTTTTACCGCTGAGAAAAGACTTCCCGCAATCACTGAATCAACAGCCCTACATTTCACCCACACTCGACAACAAGATCCGACACGATATCGATCATTTTTTCAAACTTGCGGGAATCGAGCCCGATCGAATGGCAGAAACCCAAGACGTCATGGTTCAAAAACTGATGGCGATTGCGGGAATGGGTTTTATCGTCGTGCCTGAATTTGCCGCAAAAGAATACATCAAACGAAAAGAGCTTCATATCATCGGTGAACTGAGCAATGTCTATGAGGAACTTTATCTGGTCACCGCTTCCAGAAAGATCGAAAATCCGGCTGCGATCGAACTGATGAAGCACTTCAAGATCGAACTCTGATGAACCATCCCGCCATCATTGCACCGATTGCAGCATACCAGAATGTCCATGACGAACCGAAGTGATCCCAAAGCAAACCACCGATGGTACTGGCCAGAATCGTTGCCAATCCGGTAAACATTCCGATAATTCCAATCGCGGTGGCTTTACGATCCGGATCAAAGAGATCCACCGCCAGCGCTTTACCCACGCCTTCTGTCGAAGCCATATACACACCATAAAGACCGAAAAGGATCAGAAACTGCCACCATTCTGAAGCAAACGAGAACCCAAGATAAACCGCGGCAAAAACCATGAGACCGAAAAAAAGGACCTGTCGGCGTGGACGATGGTCAGACTGCTTCCCAAAGAACGGGCTCAGAAGCGCATAGAGCAAGTTATAAAAGATGTACATCAGGATGGTCGCGGTCATTCCGAATCCGGATTCTCGAACCTTCATCAACAAAAACACATCGCTGCTATTGGCAATCGAGAAAACGGTCCATGCAATCAGATAACTTCGAAAAGATTCAGGATAAGTCTTCCAACGCCAATCCATTTCAAACCCGTTTTTTTCCTCTACTTGAACAGACTGACTCAATGCTGGCTCACGGATCAGAGTGGCCAACAACACTGACAACAAGCCTGGAATAAACGCCAGGAAATAAATCGTGCGGAGAGATTCCGGCTCGCGAGAAAGATATGCAATGGCGATCAATGGTCCGAATGCAGCCCCAAGGGTATCAAACATCCGATGCAAACCGAAGGCATGCCCACGTTGCGATTCCGGCACTGAATCAGAGATCAATGCATCTCGGGGTGCGGTGCGAAGCCCTTTTCCCACCCGATCAAAACTGCGTGCAAACATCACATGGGTCCATGCGGTAGCCATACCGGTCATTGGCTTTGCGAGTGACGCGAATAAATATCCCACGACAATGAAGGGTTTGCGCTTATGGATGCGGTCGGACCAGACTCCGGAATAGATTTTCAGAAAACTCGCCACCGCCTCAGCCGTGCCTTCGATCAATCCGAGTGAGGTCATCGATGCCCCCAGTACCGTGGTTAGAAAAATGGGCGTGATCGGATACAACATCTCGCTCGAGATATCGCCGAAAAAAGAAATGACTCCCAACTGAAGGATGGTGCGATTGATTTTTGGCTTCAGGGTCGATTGAGGAGCATTCATCCGGCGTGCTTTCTATCGCACCATTTTGCGTGATCGATTGGTGATCAGAATCGCCGAAAGCAAGAAGCAGAATGACCCATAAGCATAAGGGGCCCCGGCATAGTCAAACGAGCCCGGCTCAGTGAAGCGTGCGAATAACGAAGTGGCCAACAAGGGACTCATCACTGCGGTCAGACTGGCCAAACCATTCAACGAGCCTTGCAACTCACCCTGTTTTTCAGCGCTTACCGATTGACTGATCACGGATTGCAAAGCGGGCTGTCC
>JBEIKL010000166.1:0-4712 GCA_040379745.1 Bdellovibrionales bacterium
AAAACTATAATTACACCAATGTTTTCGTCAGCGATGGAGCATTCTACAATGGCAGCAAGCACTATACAGTGACTGTTTCCGCCAATCGTAAGCGTCCAGCAGTGAAAAACAAGATCGTTGCGAACGCGTCTGCGTTGACTGACGATGGAACTGTAACCCTCATTCACCCTGATTATACGCACTTCCAAATCAACCGCGAATTCAACAATAAGTGTGACCTCTATGCACGGGTAACCCTGACTGCCGTAAACGGTGGATGGTTTAACCGTGAAGAGACTGTTTTAGGATCACGTGAAGTGAAACTCGAATTGAATCATATTTCAACGAGAGTCAATTTCGATGTCAGCAATGCGATTGCAAAAGCGAGTCGGGTTGAAGTGAAATTCACCGTGAGAGCTTCGGATGGATGTCCTTTCTACAACAATCAATCGTCATTGATCGGTTCCTTCACAAGATAAGGACAAAAGATCATTGATGAAGCATTCATTGTTCATTGCAGTATTGATGATTAGTCAGGTCGGCGTCTCGTTCTCGAAAGAGAGCGGGACGCAGTCCGTTTCAGGACTGATGGATCAGGTCAACCGGTACTGCTCTGAAGAAGGTAGTTCTCATTCAGCCCAATGTTTACGGGCTTATTTCGCTTATCGTTGTACGGTGAATTTCATCGCCAAAGATCCCCTTTATCTGGATGACTGCATCAGTGCCACTTCCGATCTGACCGAATTGCTGGATCTGACCCAGATGCAGAACGATTCCGAGGTGACGGGGGATTTGCAGTTGAGACAAGTTGCGTTTTCCCGCATCCTCGTCCAATCGTTTCTCGTTCCATCAGCCACCTTCAAGAAAAAGATGGTTCAGTTGGAACAATCCTTCAATCATTCCTACGAATTCAATCGTCCCCATTCGTTGTGGATGCAGGTCCTGAACGACTCGAATTGGAATCGAGAAGTCGCTCTGGAAAAAATGGTGACGTGGTTTCAGGATTTCTCTGAGCCGTTTTACCTCTGGTTGGTTTCCAGTGAAGGAACCCACAGCAAGAACCAATGGAAGCGGAAAACCCTGCATGCTAATGCAGAAGCACTTTATGCGTTTCACAGCGTACTCGTGGAAAACAGGATTAAGCAGAACCTGAATCCCTCATATCAGCTCTTCCCCGACGTGAAAGGCGCCAAATATCTGTCACCACTCGCGCATCATTTCTATACCCCGGCTTATCTGGCACTGAAGCTGAAACAGCGGGGCTATTCCAAGGAAGTGGCTTTTCACGCGGCGTTTTTGTTCAATTCCAGTTACGAGTTCATCAAGCTCGACAAAAAGATGGGCACTCAGCGCTGGCCGATGCAGGATCCGCTGCCGTTCAATCCGGTGAAATACTCGCTTCAGGTTCAAAAAATCTATAGTGGCTACCTCGGCGCGCTTTATGGCGTGGGCATGAGCGATAAAGCCCTGAACTTCCATTACTTCTCCAAGCGGCTGGCTGCAGACCCGAGCGGTTTCGTCAACAGCGTCCATCATTCCGGTTTTTGAATCCGTCCAATTCCTGCTTGATCTTGCGTTGAAAGCCCCACTAAAATTGAAGTGTGGTGCTGATGATGCAACTCTTATTGAATCAGGCAATGAATGCCGAAGCCGCCTTACCTAAAACCGTGAATTGGTCTCACTATCAGGATACCGTCCTGATCCAGGTCGAGCGTTTGCCCGAAAATAAGTTGGGCAATACCCTCTGTTCCGGAGTGCTGATTCATCCGCAGGCGATTCTGACCGCCGCCCACTGTGCCGACGAAGCCGTGGCCATGACCGTGGTTTTTGATGTCGAAAAAGTTGCGCATGCTGTGAAGAAAACCAGGGTCAAGCGCAGCCAGTTGGTGGTGCACCCCGATTATCATCCGGAAAAGTCACTTTATCAGAACGACGTCGCCATTCTTTTTCTCGATCAACCCGCGCCGATCCAAGCTTCGGCGATTCGCCGGATTCCGTCGCGTTTACAGTTTGGTTTCGGTGATCGACTTGCCCGTATCGGCATGGGCATGCGCAATGGTTTGAATCTGCGTAACTTCACCGATCCGTTGTTTGTATCGATCCCGAAACAAGGTGTATTGGAGACTGCGGATTTTCATTCGGTGTCAGGCGATTCGGGCGGCCCATTGTATTCCACGTCCGGCCACCTGATCGGCATTCATTCCACGATGGATGATTTTGATGGTCGAAAAACCCCGCATTCTTACGCGGTTTATCTGCCGGATCACATCGAGTGGATCGATCGCAATTTAAAATCCCGTTTTGATCAATAGACCGGTGGGGCGAGTCCCATCTCAAAGCCAAGATTCATCGGCCTTTGACCAGGGTTATCGCTTCAGTTTCAACGCAAACAGATCGCATTCCTGAACCAGCGCGCGCGAGGTACCGGGTTCACGAGCCGAGTGTCCCGCATCGGGAATGATGCGGAGTTTGGCTTCCGGTAATTCCTTGCAAAGATCCCACGCGCTGACGACCGGACAAACCACATCGTAGCGACCATGCACGATCGATGTCGGGATATGGCGGATCTGGTGAGCGTTTTTCAAAATCCATGCGTCAGTCTCAAAGAATCCCTTGTTGATGAAGTAATGGCACTCGATGCGTGCGAATTTCAAGGCGAAGTCATCCGTCACCACGGCCTTCACTTGTTCCGGTGGGGTGTGGATTTTAGAAACGGCAATTTCCCAAGTGGACCACACTTTTGCGGCTTCCAGTCGGATTTGTGGGTCTGAGTGAGTCAATCGACGGTAATAGGCTTCGGTCATGTTGCCGCGTTCTTCTTGCGGAATGTGATCGCGGTACTTGGCCCATTCTTCTGGAAATAGGAAACTGGCCCCACGACCTTCCTCATAAAACCAATCCAGTTCCTGCTTGCGCAACATGAAAATCCCGCGCAACACCAAGCCCGAAACTCGATTCGGGTGTTGAATCGCATAGCAAAGCGAAAGCGTACTGCCCCAGGATCCCCCGAAAACGAGCCATTTTTCGACACCCAGGTGTTGCCGCAGTTTTTCGAGGTCCTCGACCAGATGCCAAGTCGTGTTTTCTTCCAGCGACGCCATGGGCTTGCTTTTGCCCGATCCTCGTTGATCCATGAGGATGATGCGATAAGAACCTGGATCGAAATAACGGCGGTCAGTCGGTGTCGAGCCTCCGCCCGGGCCGCCGTGCAGGTAGATCACCGGAATGCCATCGGGGTTTCCGGATTCTTCAAAGTACAAATGATGAATCGGTGAAACCTGCAGGAAGTCGGTGCGATAGGGTTCGATTTCAGGATACAGCCCGGAGATCGGGTCTTGTTCAAGTGGTTTGGTCATGGATGTCTTTCAATGCGTCGATCAGGAACTGTTTGATTTGGACGCGTTCGTGATCAGTGATGCGGGTGAATTGTACGGCGAAGTGGTCTTCCTGCTTGCGCACCACTTTTGCATGGAAATCAACGCCATTCACCTGGTGTTTTTTGAACCACAGGTTCGGGGATTTCCATTCCTTACCGAGGTTCGGTGTTTTTCCTGTTTCCGGATTTCGAAGTTTTGCGCCGGTGACACTCAGGTCGATCAATTCGAAAGTGCCGTCCGGAGTTTCAAGGTTCGCCATTTTCGGTTGAAGCGGAATGCGAAGCGCGCCCCGTGCCTGTTGTTGGAAAATCTCTTCCGGCATTCGGTAATGGTAAACCTGCAAATTGCCGACCTCGGAAGAAACCAGTTGGCGAAGCGTGGTCGAGCGGAAGAGGATCTGGGTCGTGAACAGGTTTACCTTGAAATACACGCGGAGTTCGGAATCGGAATCGGTATGTGCCGAAAAGTTTGGAGGCAACTTCAGCCATTCCACGCTGAAAAATTTCCGTCTGGGAAACCATTCTCGGATGATTCCCTTGGCGATTCCATCCAGACCCTCAAGAGTGACTTCGACTTTCGGATGCAATTGAATGATCTCTTTTTCAATTCGGTTCAACACGTCTTCGCTTTTCACTACGCCGTAATTCGGCTCCTGATGAACTTTACGACTCATGTGCTTTGAAAATTCCTTCCGGTAAGAGTGCGGCTCCGATCACGCCAGCCGAACCGCCGAGTTCGTTTCGAATCACCGCAGGAGGTTCCTGGGTCAAGAAGCAGGCTTCACTGAGTAATTCACTTATGCCTTCATAAAGAAGGGGTTGGGTGCTCATGCCACCACCCAGGACGATCACGTGCGGGTCCAGCAGGTTCGAAAGATTGGAAAGAAAGTGCACTAATCGATCGCGATAGGATTCGATGGCGGAAATCGCAAAAGGGTCGTTTTTTTCCGCCAAGAGGAAAATCTCTTTTCCCGTGAGCGGGTGAAGTGCTTCGGTGTGTTGATTGAAGAAATATTCGAACGCCGGTCCGGAGAGATATTGTTCAGCGCAACCCTGTTTTCCGCAGTAGCAGGAGCGACCCGCTTCGACCAGGGTCATGTGACCGATTTCACCGGCACCGCCGCGACGACCGCGGATCAATTTGCCGTTTACGATCAGTCCTCCTCCGACACCGGTACCAAAAGTGACCCCGACCATGCACAGCTGATGCATAGGAACGGAATTCGCGTCAGCCCATTTCTTGCCGGCACCGAGGTACGCTTCGGCCAGGGCAAAACAATTCGCATCGTTGTCGAATTGGATTTGACCGGTGAAGGGTTTTCCCTCTAGCCCCAACTCGGTGGCGAACAGTTTTTTC
>JBEIKL010000167.1:0-4675 GCA_040379745.1 Bdellovibrionales bacterium
CCAGCAACGACCACACGGTCTATGTCCAGGAACTCCCGAACAACCGTCTCGACTTGATTGTCGAACTCGAGAGCGATCGCATGACCAACTTGATTGTGGATGACCGTGCATTCGGTACCGAACGCGAAGTGGTCCAGAACGAACGCCGCCTCCGGAAGGAAAATTCCCCCGAAGGGACTCTGTATCAGATCCTGTTTGAAACCATGTTCACCGACAGTCCTTATCATTGGCCGGTGATCGGTTACGAAGAGGATCTCGCTGCGATGAACGCACAGGACGCGCGCGACTTCTATCAGCGCTACTATAGTCCTGACCGCGCCACCATTGTCGTTGTGGGCGATGTGAATGAAAGCGAAGTCATCCGCAAGGTGGAAAAAACCTACGGTTCCATCGTTCCAAAAAACACTCCGGATCAGCCGTTCAAACGTGACCCGGAACAAACTGCGCAAAAAAGAAAGAAAGTACCCCTCAACATCCAGAACGAGAAACTCTGGATGGGTTACCGCGTGCCGGAAGCCTCTCACCCGGATACTCCTGTTTTCGAAGTCATCCAGAGCATCCTCTCTGACGGCATGAACAGCCGACTGAATCGAGCCCTGGTCAACAGTGGAATCTCCACTTCCGCGAGCACAGGATCATTCGGAATGCGAGACCCGGGACTCTTTGTGTTCATGACGGATTTGCAGAAAGGAAAAACCGCCTCTCTTGCAGAAAGCATCTTCTTGCGTGAAATCGAGCAACTGAAGAACAAGCCGGTGCCGGAAGAGGAACTGAAGCGTGCAAAAACCGTTCTTCGCTTCCAATTCTACCGCCAGCTCATGACCGCAAAGGGCAAGGCGAACTTCCTCGGTGAAAGTGAGACGAAGTTCGGGAATTACGAAGAAGGACTCGCCATGCGTGACCGGATCATGAACGTGACACCGGAACAAATCATGAATGTGGCCAAACAATATTTCAAAACGACGAATATGACCGTACTGACAGGAGTACCGAAGCAATGAAAATCACGATCGCGATCATCGCATCCCTCATCGCAGCAAAGGTCCACGCATCGGAATTCTTTTTCGAACAGGACAAGACTCTCCCGCTGGTACACATCAGTGTCGCGTTCAACGGCGGTTCCACCCAGGATCCGGATGGAAAGAACGGCGCCACAAACCTGATGTCGAAACTGATCATGCGGGGAACCAAACAGAAGACCAAACAACAAATCGACATGACCCTCGATCAACTGGGCGCGGATCTGGACACCGAAGTCCGTGGCGAATACACCGTTCTCCGTGGAAGCGTTCTCTCCGAGAATCTTCCGGGCTTTCTTTCCCTGCTTGAAGAAGTGATCGCTTCCCCTTCCTTCCGCGTGGATGAGTTCGAGAAGTTGAGAAAAGAACAGATCTCGACCCTGCTGGAGAATCTGGATAATGACCAACAACTCATTCGAACCAAGTTCGATCAACTGGTTTTCAAGAACCATCCTTACTCGAAATTGAACCAGGGGCGAATCCGGGATGTGCAATCATTGAAAATCGCGGACATTCAGAAACAGTACGAGAAGATCTTCAATGAATCGCGCATGCTGATCCTGATCTCCGGAAACGCAAGCGCGTCCGACTTCGATTCATTCCGTGGTCATCTCGACCACAAACTCAAACGGAACACCCGCTTGGACACAATCCCCGCTTTCGACGGATTTCCACGCAAGGCAAAACTAGTGATTGTCGACAAGCCCGATCGGACGCAGACCCAGGTTTCAATCGTCCAGAAGGGAACAACTTTCAATGATCCGGCACTGGATGCGCTTCAGATCGCGAATTTCGCGTTCGGCGGGGGAACCTTCCTCTCCAAACTCATGGTGGAATTGCGGGTGAAACGCGGTTGGACCTACGGAGCAGGAAGTGCATTCAAGTTCGCATCCCAGCCGCACAGCTGGCGCGTTTCGTTCTTTCCGAAGAATGCCGATACTCCGGCGGCCATCAAGGAATCCATCCGTCTGATCACGGAACTGCGCGATCGTGGAATCACCGAGAAGGAATTTCTGGCAGCGAAAAACAGCATGCTCAACAATGACGGCTTCAACTTCAACACTCCGGCAAAGAGAATGGAAAACCGGATGATCGAGAAGTTGTTCAATCTTCCCGAAGATTATCACCGGAATGCTTCAAAACGGATCAGCGCCCTGACCCTCGAAGAGGTGAATGCGGCATTGGCGAAATTCATCGATCCGACTCACATCGTGATCGGAGTCGTGGCGACCTCTTCGATTTCCAAAGCGGTGATTGCAAAGGAACTGGGAATCAATGAAAAAGAAGTCGAAGTCGTGGACTATCGCTTCTGATCACTTTTTACGGCGAAAACCGAAAGCGATCACGCCAGCCATGGAAAGCCATTGCGCCCAGAACCACGGATTGGAACTGGAATGAAAATCGACTCCTGAAAGAGAAAGTCCTTCGACCATGACCTTTGTTCCGACGATTGTGATCAAAAGGTAAGCCGTGCGCTCCAGATTCGGATAGACCTTCAACAGTCGGATGAACTGATTGGCCGCGAATCGCATCATGAAGGTCCCGATCAATCCACCGGTGACGATGACCCAATAGCGATTGGTCAGTGCGACGGCCGCAAGAATCGAATCGACTGCAAAAGCGATGTCCGTGAGCTCGATCACCAATACGGTCGCCCAAAAACCACGGGATACACGTTCACGATCCTCTTTGTCTTCGCTGAAAAAGAAGAACTGGATCGCCAACCACAGGAGATAGGCTCCACCCACGAACTTGATCCAACGGTACTGGATCAGTGTGCTGGCGAAAAAGATCGCCAACATGCGGAACACGATCGCACCGACCAGACCGTAGGTCAGCACTTTTTTCTGAAGTTCAGGCTTCACGCCACGGGCGATGATCGCCAAGACCAAGGCGTTGTCGAGAGACAGGATCCCCTCGAGAAAAATCAAGACACCGATTGTTGCAAAATCACTGGGTTCAAAAATCATTGCATCGCCTTTTCCGGATGAAAGATCCGGTTCCACCGCAGGAACGCGCTGATGGGCGAGGAAGACCAGATCCCCTTTGCCTTTGTTGCGCTGATGGGCGGTGGCATTTCCGACCCATTTTCCAGAATCGAAAGCGTTTCATCAATATCAAAATTGTAAATTCCGCCATTCTTCAGGCGTTCGGCATAATCGGCTCCGGTCGCGGAATAGGCCAGGTCGATCCGGATCTTCTGGTTCGCAATCGAGTTCCAGGAATCGATGAAGGCGCGTTCGGGTTTGCGGAATTCCGTGTCGGAACGCATCTGGTAAGCGACCGATGAAAGATAAGCCGCCCACTTCGAGCCGTAACTCCGGGTCAGATATGCTGCCATCCAGAAATGATAGGATTTTCCCGAATCGCAAGCCACCTTCACTCCGCGTGGAAAACTGAATCGCTCGCCAATGGCTTCATTCATCTGATCAAAATAAAGGGCCGCAGAGGAAATCACACCAAGAGCGGCAATCACAGGAAAGTTGCTTCGCGTGGCGTAACCATACAGTTTATAGAAGTTCGCCCCCCTCGCCGCCAGGACGGCTAGCACTTTCCAAGTGCGATCTTCGTTTTTCATTACTCGACGCAAGTCTTCGTCAAGTCGGCGATCACCGATCGACTCACCCGACTCAATGCGATTCATGTAATCCAGAGCAAGACCGATGAGCGGTTTACGATACGGTTCTTCGGTCAGGACCTGCTGTATTTCAGAGCGCGCGGTGATGTTTTGAACGGGGGCCATGTCCTGAAGGATGCGGTCCAATGCCTCATAACAACTCAAGGCCTGGCGAGGGGAATAGTATGCGCAAAAAGAGAACTCCTCGATGCCGCCAATCGATCGCAGATCAAGCCGATCTCCTTCCGGTTGTGAAGCGAGCAAATCCAAATCATTGTTCGCGATCGGCAGAGTTTCGAGTGCTTTCGGATTCCCGGCAAGAATGGCGCGAACGGCCTGAAGAGCGATGGGCATTTTGTCATATGCTTCCATGCGCTGGTTTCGTGCCCACGCGTGAATCATTTTGAGCTGGAACTGATAACCGAGCTTTCGAGCTGCGACATTCGGAATCAGCCCCATTTCCCATGGGCTGCGAACGGTATTTCCCTTCAAATCATCGATGTCAGTGGCTTCGATTTTCGAGAGCATTTCGGCGATGGACCGGGATGCGAACTTGTATTCATTTCCAGACATCACGATGTCCCGGCATTTCGGTCCGTCCCACCCCTGAGCGGAAGCCGAAATTTGCATTGCCGAGATCATCGTGAATGCATGAAGAATGCGGATGATGCGTGCGTTTTTTTTCACCCTTAACCCCTAAGTGCGGCTGAAGTATCGAGGTTAGCGCGTATTGTCAATTTGATTTACACCCTGGAGTCTGAATATTAGACAGAGGGTCAGGCTTGTTCTTCGAAATTCCACCCAAAAACTAAAGAAGCAGCACAAAGGAAACGAACAACCCTTGAAAAACAAAAAACCCCGGCTGTTTCCAACCAGGGTGTTTTTTGTTTCAATTTGTTTCACCTTTTCTCTAAAGAGAAAATGGTGAGCCCAGAAAGATTCGAACTTTCGACCCTTTCATTAAAAGTGAAATGCTCTACCAACTGAGCTATGGGCTCACATTAACGAAATTGAGTTTCTAAGAGGTACCAAAACTTTC
>JBEIKL010000168.1:0-4654 GCA_040379745.1 Bdellovibrionales bacterium
GTACTTGCACACAAAAACTCGATGCTTGTGCAAATTCGAACAGTAATAACTCAGGTGGGGACAAATCCTCCATCGAAGCACTGATCGCCTCCATGAAGGCCCTGCAGAGTGCTTCTTCGAATGAAGTATTGCGAAAATGGGATAAAATTGAAGCTAGCTTAAATAACAGTTCAAATTTTACTGTCGCTGATTGTAAGGAAATCGCAACCAAGTGCAACAGCTGTAAAGACAACGCCAAAACCGTGGCCGACGAAGCGGAAAAGGTGCTGAACGATGCGACAAATGCTGGCAAATGACCTTCCAACCCCCCGAAAAGGGAGGGGAAGGAGTCGGCTATTGACACAGGATGGCCTCAAGGGTAACTCTAAGGGCTGTAAATCAGTGTAACCACTATAGGAGAACACACTCAACAACATGGGATTTAGATCTAGTAGTAATCCACCCGGCGGTGGAAGTTCATCATCAGGCGGAGGCGGTCCTCGCACTCCATTCGCACCACGTCCTCGTCCATTTCCATCCTCACGGGACAGACACTTTGGCAGAGAAGATAAAGACGGCGTCAGACTCAACGAGCGCATCCGCGTACCGGAAGTGCGTCTGATCGACGAAAAAGGTGAACAGGTCGGGATCGTTCCGACTTCACAAGCCTTGGCAATGGCCCGCGATCGCGGCCTCGATCTCATGGAAGTTGCAGCAGGCGCCAAGCCTCCGGTTTGCAAAATCCTCGACTACGGCAAATACAAATACGAAGAGAAGAAAAAAGAACACACCGCTCGCAAGAACCAGGTGGTGGTGAAGGTGAAGGAAATCCAGCTTCGCCCGAACACCGACGAGCACGATCTTGACTATAAAGTGAAGAACGCAATCAGCTTCTGCGAAGAAGGTGACAAGGTGAAGTTCATCATCCAGTTCCGCGGACGCGAAGTGGCGCACACGGCGCCGGGATACGAAATGTGCAGGGACATCATCGAACGCATGAAAGAAGTGGCGATCGTGGAAACCCCGGCAAAGCTCGACGGAAAGAAAATGATGATGATCATGGCGCCGAATCCGGCAGCCAAGAAAAAGTAATCATCGCGATTCAGAATTGAAAAAGGGGCGTCGGAATTTCCGGCGCCCCTTTTTTCGTTCAAATGGTTTCTTGATTCCCGAAAGGGGATCGACCCGGATCACCCTCCAAATCAGCTGTTCGGGTTATATACGGGCTTGGCCGGGGCTTTTTTGTCGATTTCGGGCTTCTTTTTCGAATCTTTCGGAAGGTGCTTGCTGGTTTGCGACCCAACCGTATTGAAGTTCGTATCCCACATTTTGTCGGATTGCTTTAACCACCAGTTGAACATTTCCGTGTTCACGAAGTTGATACCGATGCGCGTGCCGAAGTCCGTCGCCAGATAGCTGGTTTCGGCAGCCATGTTGTTCGGGATTTTACGATAGTAGGTTTTTCTCAATTGCGGAAAGCCCTTCATGTAAAGCGGGTCGGTGATCAACACCATCCGCGGAACCGGGTAGACTGCATCCCATGCGGTCAGACTCGCGATCTGCAAGCCCATTTCCTTCAGGTTCACGTCTTTCCATTCTTTCTCACCCCGTGCCACCTGCTGAATCGTGTGAAAGCCCGCATAGGTCACGTTCGTCAGGGGCGAAAGAACCATGTATTCGATATAGTTGTTCGCACCCACTTTGAGTTTTTCTTTCCAGCTGATCTGGCCGAAGTCGATCTTGTTGCCGATCTCGCCCTTGGCGATGGTGTTCCGGCAGCCGAGCTCGGACATGATCGGTGTCCAGAACAGGGTCGACGCCAGCATGTCGTACGGGTAACCGGCTTTCGGGTTTTTCGCGTAAGAGGCGAAGAGTCCCGCACTGGTCAGGGCCAAGCCGGTGACCATGCTTCGCACCGCTTCGGCCTTGTTTTTACCCAGACAGGTGGAGTTCAGTTTTTTCGCCAGCAGGCTCGAAACCTTCTTCTCGTGACAGGCTTTGTTTTCACCGCATTCCTTGCCGATTTTGGCGAGATCATCTTTCAGCTCGCCCGCCACCTTGGTCAGTTCGGTTTCGGGAACCGCCTGTTTGTAGGCTTGGTAGCGACGATTCAGGTATTTTCCGATGTCTTCATTCTTCAGGGCCGCTTCGGGATTGTTTTTCAGGAACTTCTTGAAATCCTCGGCATCCATACGGCTATCGTAATCGGCGAAGTGATCAATCGCATCGTCCACCGACCGGGACCATTCTGCATCACTCAAATCAGATGCCTTTTTGAAGATCTCGTCATTGTAGCGGGCCGCGGATTCATATTTGGTTTTCAATCCCATGGTGCCCTTTTTCTGAGCAATCGAATCCAGAACCGTATTCAGGCAATCCCGCTTGGGTTTGAAGACGGGCGACGCAAACGATGGCAGGGCGATGCTGAACAGGGCGACCGCAGTGATCGAAAGAAAAAGTGGAGATCGGGTTTGGTTTGGTTTCATTGGTCCTCAGTGGGTTTGGGGCCCAGGAATTTCGTGTCAAACTGCTGATCCGAGAATTCAAGCCATTTGTAGATGATTTCGGTCGAAGCGGAATTGATGGCGATGCGAGTTCCAAAATCCGAAGCAAGGTATATGCCTTCGGCTGCGGCTTTCACCGGAATTTTATTGTAGTAGAAGTTTCTCAGTTTCGGAAAGCCCTTCATGAAGAGCGGGTCGGTCACCAGCACGGATCGAGGCATCAGGACCGCTCCATCGAGCATGGTCAGGCTCATGATTTGCTTGCTCATGTCCTTGAAGTTCAGATCTTCCCATTTCTTCTCACCCTCAGACACCTGGCGAATGGTGTGGAAGCTCATGTAGGTCACATTGGTCAATGGTGCCACCTTCATGTAATCCACATAATTATTGATGCCCATGCGGATCTTTTCTTTTCGTGAGATCTGACCGAAGTCGATCTTGTTGCCGATGTCCCCTTTGGCCAAGGTGTTACGACAGCCCATTTCGGAAAGGATCGGCGTCCAGAACATGGTGTTCACCATCATGTCCCATGGAAACCCCTTGTCGGGGTGATTGAGGTAAGCGGTGCTATAACCCGCAGTGGCCAGGGCCATGCTGGTGACCATGCTTCGCATCGCTGCGCTTTTGTTTTTCGCCAGACAAGAGCCGTTCATCCGCTTGGACAGGGCTTTGCCGACGTTGAGTTTGATGCATTTTTCATCGCCCTTGCACTTGCCGGCAATGTTCTTCAGATCATCCGGCAATTGGGAAGCGACCTTTTGCAGATCCACATCCGGAATCCTTTTTTTATAGACCTGAAAGCGTCGCTTCAGGAAGTCCCCGACGGTTTCATCCGGAGCGGGGTTGATCGGCTCTTCTCGCAGCCAGCGCTTGAAATCCTTGGGGTCGATTCGGGAGTCGTAATTCGCATAATCTTCAATGGCCGAATCCATGTGCTTCACCCACCATTCGGGGGTGTGCTCACTGGCCTTGATGAAAATGCGTTCATTATAGCGGGCAGCCGCAATGAGCCGTTTTTCTTCCCAGCGGGGAAGGCTGCGATCCGAAATCTTCTTCAGCGTCTCCACGAAGCAGTCTTTCTGGGGATTGAAGACGGCGGCAGGGGATGGAAGGACGGCCATGCCGATTCCGCAGGCCATCAGGAAAGTCAGGTGTAAACGCTTGTTCAGGAAACGCTTCATCCTTTTATCGTAACAAGGCTGAAGAGGGGGGCAATCGGGGGAACGTGGCAATTTCCTGGACGGGCAAAGTTTGCCTAGGCCAGCAGAAGCAGCATGCGCTAAACTGGTCCCATGACTGATGATGATGCGATCCAGGCCGCCCAGAAGTTGTCGCCCGTACCAGCCAAGTCCGGTGATTCGTCCCCGGTGGAGATGGTGGGGGACCTTCTGAACGGGGTTCAATTGGCCCCATTGATGAACAGCCCGGTGGGGAAGTTCGTGATTTTGATGACCAAGGACGCCTCTTTCCGTCAGGCAAGCACCGAAATCGCTCAAAAATTCGATAAAACCGCTTTTTTAGGGTATGAATTCGCTTGGATCGTTCTGATTTGGATCTTTCGGTCCTGGCGCCTGACCAAAGTGAACACCCTTCTGACCCGTCTTTGGACCCAGGCTTGGGTGGGATTGGTCTTCTGGTGGGGTGCTTTGACCCTGATTCCATGGATTTTGTGGGGAAAATCCTTTCAAACCGCCCTCGCATCGGTGATTCGTGGCTTGATCCATCAGTTTTAGGCTTGATCATTTTCCAAATTTTCAGTAAGTTCTCACTCTCTATGAAACTTAAGACAAAAAAAGCAGCAGCAAAGCGGTTCAAATTCTCCGCAACTGGCAAAGTTAAATTCACACGTGCAGGCCGTCGCCACCTTCTGAGCAAGAAGTCCAACTCCAAAATGTTGGGTATGCGTTCTGCTAACTATATGTGTGATGGTGACGCGAAACACGTTCGTAAGTGCATGCCTAACGGCTAATCGCTCGCGATTCGTTTTTTTGAGTTTCAAGAAAGTTTAGATCGATTCAGTAATTCAGAAGCCAGTTAAGGTGGCTCATTTTTAGGAGTACAGTATGCCTCGCGCAAAACGTGGAACAAAACGTCGTCAACGCCATAATAAGTTACGTAACAAAGCAGAAGGATTCGTATTGGGTCTGGGTAGTCAGATTCGTCGTACAGCA
>JBEIKL010000169.1:0-4627 GCA_040379745.1 Bdellovibrionales bacterium
CTCTTAAGTCAAGTGGAAAAACCAATGTTTTTTGCGCTCGGAATGGTATTCTTTTTCGTAGGATTGCTATTTAAATTGTCTGCATTTCCGTTTCACGTATGGACACCAGACGTATATGAAGGAGCTCCTACTTATGTAACAGCATTTTTTGCTTTAGTAGGAGTGACATCTTCAACACCGTTTACTTTTACTTTTTCACCGACGATGGGTGGGTACCACGTCAAGTCAGCAGTAGCGGCACGAGACCAATCTTCTGGAAGCTCACTACGACCATCCCATGCCCAGATCATGTTTCCAAATGGACGAACACTTGAAGGGTTTTTCTTGATACCGGGAATCGCATATTGCGCCATTTCGGAATCTGGGATGGTTTCGAGTGCAGACATCCAAAGAAAATCGGGTTGTTCAGCATATTCTGCGTCCACACCATCTTCCTTGGATCGATCGCCCCACTCACCACCCAAGATGTTGTAATTGGCATCCAACTCCAGATCATAGGTATATTCAGTGGATTTCAACTTATCCTTGCTGGGTGAATCGGTGGAGTCCTCGCGATTTTCTTCCGGCCAAATGTAATACATGTAAGAAACATTGGCTTTGACTCCAACCAGATAACGGGCCTGTGGATTACGACGATAACGGAAGGCATCCTTCACGGTGCTGAGATCAACCATTGATCGAACCAATGTACCATCCTTACCTGTAGCCGGGTTGAAGTACTTCAAGCGATAAGAAGATACCGGATGATTGTTGATCTTCAGATTGTTGTCGATATCCATGATGAACCCCGTACGATCCATCCCGATTCGATTCAACAAGGTCAAGTGAAACACCCCTGCATCCACATCATTACAGCGAATGTCTTTGACTCTCCCCTTGGAGTTACCATCTGGAGTACCGGACTCGTCACACTTGCGTCCCGCAAATTGATGTCTATTATTTGGAAAATAAGGCGTATAAGTACGGGCAAAGAGATAAGACCCCAGAGCCTTCAAATCATCGGGATAAAACATGATCCGTTCACCATGTTTTCCTGTCACGGTAACCGTACGGATCGGACGCGGAAGATAGATCGAAGCCGGTGACCAACCATCGCAAATGCCGCTCCAGTAAGCGAGGCTGTTGCCTTTTTCGCGCCAATACCGGTACTCGACCTTTTGATCAAATTTCGCATAAGTGTTATCCGGATCGTCTTCAAACGGGGTATTGTCATCCCCGGCGGATTCCGAATCGTCGTCACTACCGGTACGTTTGGTGGTTATTCGGTATTTCTGACGGAAATCCGCTTCTTCCATCACTGCTTTGGTGAAGGTAAAATTATAATCACCCAACAAAAGGTCGTATTTTTCTGCCGGTGAGAGTTCACGACCAAGTTCTTCGGTATTCCATTTTTTAGCGTTTACCCGACTGCGGACTTTATCAAAGTCGTAATCCAAGCGAAGCTTTGCCACCGAATAGCGAAGCATGAAGTTCAAACCTGAGAAAATTTTTGAGTGGGTGCGGTAGTGATTGGCGATTCCACCGTTGATGTCCGGCCAATAGCTCCCACTCCATGGCTGGAATTCGGTACTTTTACTGTCTAATCCAAAGCGACCAGAAGCTTCCATGACATTGACTACTTTGGGCTCGTGTCCCAGCAATGAAGTCATCTTGGAGCGAATATCGCGAGTGACTCCCGCCTCTGCCTGAATTGAAGTGACAGTTGCCAACAACGCCACTACCGACATGATTAATCTGATTCTCATCACTGAGTCCTCCGAGTGAACCCTTGATACGTTTCAAGGGATGTGCTGATTCGATTGACTACTTTGGACTCCACACCGGTGGTGGATACATTGACCAACTCGGTATGCGGAATACCATTGCCATCGACAAAAATGAAATCGCCGTCGGCGTCGATCATATAGGAATAACCGAAATACTTCATGGCTCCATTGATGGGTTGCCATTTCTTCACTTCACCGAGTGAACTCACCGTATACAAGACATTGTCGTGACCGATGAAATAGTTGCCACCGATTTTGGAAGGTTGGGCATCCACGCGTTGTGGGTCGGTGAAAAATCCGTTTTCAGAATTCACACCGACAATGGTGCCATCGACTTTCACCATGAAATTTCCGCCGACCTTAAGGACATCACTGAAATCGGCATGACCGGGATAATCCTTGGCGGTCACCAATAGTTCAGGACTGCCGATCAAATCAACATTTTTATCCGTTGGATCCACACCGCAATGCCGGATCGTGGTCAACACACCCGACTGATCGATGAAGAAGTTTCCACCGTGCAGTCGAATTGCCGGAGCCGTCTTACCGGTCGACACATAAAAGCCTTCCGAGTCGATGACGATGATTTCACGCGTACCTTTATTGATGAAATAGTTTCCACCCGTGGATTCCGGTTGATATGGAATCTTGCCTTTATAATAGAAACTACCCGCCTCATTGACCGTGACCATTGTCCCGTTGGTCAAAAAAGCATAATTTGCCCCCATGATGCTGACCGATGGCAATGGATTACGCTTGTCGTACAACAAGGCCGCATTCTTAACCTTAGTCGGAGTCCGCACACCCGGCACCCAGATCAGGTATTCATCCACCGTCACCGCTGGAAGAGCCTGGATCATCCTGTTTGAAAAACGAATGAAAGTCTGCGATTGAAATGCCGCCATTGCCGGAGTGGCCAACGACAGCGCTATCAGAATGGACCACACAAAAGAAAAACGAATCATGTACAACTCTCCCTACTTCAAGAAGCTCGGAGAAGTTAACAAAAGATGTGTAATAAAGCAATAGTGGATGCTTTAAGGCAGGATTAAATTTTCTTCATTTATTTCCGCACCCAAGTCGTGCCCTGGGGGGAGTCCTTGATCTCGACGCCCTTGGAAAGCAGCTCATCACGGATCTCATCGGATCTCTTGAAGTTTTTCTGCGCGCGGGCATCCTTGCGCTGAACCAGAAGGTCTTCGATTTCTGCATCAGTCAGGGTGGCGCGCCCCTCGTTTTGAGCACGCATCAGGCGGATTTCCTGCAGTCTGGCAAACACGGAGTCCGCAGACGCCCGCCCGACCCCGATCACCGCACCGATGTCCTCTTCGATCACCTTGATGAATTCGTTCGCCGCCAGGATCGCCGTCGGCGTATTGAGCGCGTTCGGTTCACCGGCACAGCGGTTCCACTCACGGCACAGACTGAAGATTTCAGCCAGCGCACCCGGAGTGTTCAAATCGTTTGCATAATGGTCGAGGATCGCGTTGCGTGCGCGATCGCAATCGATCATGAACCCGCCCCACACCTGTTCGGCACGCGGGTCCGGCACCGCGATTTTCTTCGCACGGGTTTCTTCAGCCTTCTTCTTCGCTTCATACAAGCGTTCGAGATTGGTGATCGCCTGATCCATCATCGCCGGATTGATGTCGAACGGTGAACGGTAGTGCACACTCAGAAACAGTATGCGAGTGACTTCGCTACCGTACCGGGAAAGGAAATCCCGCGCAGAGACAATATTTCCGAGGCTTTTGGACATTTTTTCGCCGTCAAAATTCAGGAATGCATTGTGCACCCAATACTTCACATAAGGATGAGTGCCGGTTGCGGCTTCGGATTGCGCGATCTCGTTTTCATGGTGCGGGAACACGAGGTCTTCTCCACCATGGTGAAGATCCATTTGGTCGCCCAACCACTTGCACGCCATCGCCGAACATTCGATGTGCCAGCCGGGACGTCCTTTACCCCAAGGGGAATCCCACGAGGGTTCACCCGCTTTGGCAGGTTTCCAGAGGGAGAAATCGGCCGGATTCTTTTTCTTCGTGTTCACTTCCACACGTTCGCCGGCGCGCAGGTCTTCCAACTTCTTGCCCGAAAGCTGCCCGTAAGTCGGGAACGCATCGATCGAGAAAAACACTTCTTTCGCCGTCGGATCAAACCCCTCGGCATCATCGGCGGTATAAGCTTTGCCGTTTTCGATGATTTTGCCGACCATGGTGATGATTTCAGGCAAGTGTTCGGTGACTTTAGTCTTATGGGTCGGTTCCATCAAACCGGCCAAAGCATAGTCTTTCTCCACTTCGGAAATGTATTTCCGGGTCACGTCGTCGCTGGTGATCTTTTCTTCGTTGGCGCGCTTGATGATCTTGTCATCGACGTCGGTGTAGTTGCGCACATAGGTCACGTCATAGCCGAAACGCTTGAACAAGCGATAGAATAAATCTGCGGTCAATGCCGCACGCAGGTTACCGATGTGGATGAACCCGTAAACCGTCGGTCCGCAAGAATACATTTTCACCTTGCCGGGCTCCAAGGGCTGGAAGAGTTCTTTTTTACGGGTCTTGGTATTGGTGATGTGGATCGGTTTGCTCAACACTGACATGATGCTTTCATTTATAACACGGATTCACGGCCGAAGGTGTTGAAATTATAGGAGGTTCGGATGGTAAAGGTGCAGCCCGCTTGTTCCTAAGGCCACCTCCGGAACACAGCCCATTCCCCCTCAGAACACTCCCTCCTCGCTAAAATTCCATCTACCTGAAAACCAAAGAATCTCTTCGCCAGTTGTTTTTTCTGATTTATTCCAAGGGGTTGAGGCGGTCTTATTTTAAATAAAACGAATTCAATTAAATTCAATTGAC
>JBEIKL010000170.1:0-4607 GCA_040379745.1 Bdellovibrionales bacterium
ATATTGCGGATCAGTTCCGCGCGATTGCCAAGGGCCGCACGGACATCACAGTAGAAATGTTCCAACACTCCAAGTGGATGCAACCATCGGTGATGGTGACCATGAAGGGGACGGGCGCAAAAGCAAACGAGATCGTGGTGATCGGTGGTCACGAAGATTCGATCAACCAGATGGCGTTTGGTATGCCAGGGATGAACGCACCGGGCGCTGATGACAACGCCAGCGGTGTGGCGACGATTCTCGAAGTCTTCCGTGTTCTGGTCGAGACCAACTTCAAGCCGAACCGCACGCTCATGTTCATGACCTATGCGGCAGAAGAAGTGGGATTGCTGGGAAGCCAGGAAATCGCCAACAAGTTTAAAGCGGATGGCAAGTCAGTCGTCGGTGTGGTGCAATTTGACATGACTGGATTCCCGGGTGCAGGCGATCAGATTGTCTTCATGACGGATTTCACGAGCCCGGAATTGACCAATTTCTCGCAGAAATTGCTCGATACTTACGTGAAAGCGAAATGGAGCACGGACAAGTGCGGTTACGCGTGTTCGGACCACGCTTCTTGGAATAAAGCGGGTTATCCATCCGTGATGCCGTTTGAAGCAACCATGGCTGCAGACAATAAAGAGATCCACACTCCACGCGACACGATTCAGAAATTGAGCTTTGATCACGTTTTGCATTTCGCAAAACTCGGTCTTGCGTTCATGGCAGAATTGGCGAATTAATTTTCGCGCTGATCAGGCTTAAAGCCATTTCTAAAAATCAAAAAAGCCCTGCAACGACTCGTTGTGGGGCTTTTTGTTATGCCCGTTGCGAAAACTTAGCTGCGATATATTCGAGCTGAATTTGTATTTACTCACCATGTAAATGCGTCGTGTAAATTGACACTGAGCTTTGATTAAAATTGAAAAAAGGCCTAAAAATGGCTGATTTTGCGAGTTTTTTAAATAAATTTTGAACATAGAAAATACTGCGTTATTGCGCCCCGACATTTTTTGATCACTCTCCGTTGTCATGAAAATTGACAATCGTGTTAGCTGCCGTAAGCTAGTAGTAATTGAAAAATGAATTAGCAGTAGGTCCATGGTGGATTTACTGCGACCACAACAAAACACAAGGAGTGTTCTCAACATGAAGAACCTTTTAACAGTACTCAGCTTGGTGATGGTTGCATCTCCAGCATTCGCATCTCGTGCACGCCTCGAGTCTCTCGGGGAAGGCAAAAACGGATCTTACTACATCAACGATGGACGTAACATCTTCTTGAACCCAGCAGCAATCAACAACTACAAGAAAAATATGTGGTTGGAACTTGGTTCTGAAACCAACGCTGCAGATGCAGTGGGCGCGGCTGGTACTCAAAAAGTACAAGGCGGTTTCACTAACACTTTCGGCGATTTCACTTACGGTGTATACGTCGGTCGTGATTCTGACCGCGCAATGAATGCGGTTGCAGGTGCAAACGGATTGGGTGCCGGTTTCACTGCTTTCCCGAATAACTCATTCGAGTTCTTCTTCGGTGGCGAGCAAGGCGTTAAATGGGGTGCTTCCGTATTCCACTCTGGTAACCTCGTTCAAACTTCTGCTACTTCTATCAACACTTCTAGCATCCTTGGTGCAAAAGTTGGTGTTGAAACCAATGGCATCAATGTGTTCTCTACTGTTGGAATCTCCAGCAAAATCAAAAACGATACCACTGCAGCAGCTTCTACTAACGAGCTCAATGGTAAAGTGTCTGTTGATGTAGGCGCAACTTACGCAATGGACAACATGACTTATCTTGCTAAGTTCTCTACTTTCGGTTCCGAGTACACTCCGGGTACCGCTGTAGATGCAGGTAAAGTTGTTACTTCCAACACTACTGCTTTCGGCGTAGGTGCTGGTTGGAAAAAAGAAGCGACTAAATCTGTAACTATGTACAGCCGTCTCCAGTTCGACTACCAAACTGACAAAGTTGAAACTGAAAACGCTGCTTTGATCGCAGCTGCTTCTAATACCAAGTCTTACAACCTCCCATTGGTTATTGCTGCTGAAGCACAAGCTAATAGCTGGTTGTCAATCCGTGGTTCTGTATCTCACAGCCTCATCGGTCAAACACAATCCGGTAACACTAAGAGCAGCTACAGCAACACCACTTCAGTTGCAGCTGGTCTCGGCTTCAACTTCGGTGACTTGACTATTGACGCTCTTGCAGGTCAAGCAGGTGCAGCAGGTGCAGCAGGATCTGAAGGCGGATTGGGAACTAGCCAAGCTGGTTCACAGTTCGGTTTCGGTTCAGACATGGTTGGCCGTCTCAGCTTGAACTACAATTTCTAATCTGATCTAAAAAGATAAGAATCAAGGACCCCCGGGGAGCAATCCCTGGGGGTTTTTGTTTTGGGTGAAAGCCCTTTTATTCCAATGGGTTATGCCAACATTCTTGACTTCGCACCCCGAAAATCGCTAAATTCAGAAAATGCTCTATCACTTCCTGTATCCACTGCACGAACAGTTCGGCATTTTCAACGTCTTCAAATACATCACCTTCCGTACATTCGGTGCAACCGCGACGGCGATTTTGCTGTGTCTGGCCTTCGGTTCCCGCTACATCCGCTGGTTGAAAGAAAAGCAAATCGGGCAGAGTATCCGCGAATTGGGCCCGCAATCCCACCTTTCTAAAAAAGGCACGCCCACCATGGGTGGAGGATTGATCCTCTCTTCCATCGCGATTTCGACTCTTCTTTGGGCCGACCTCTCGAACCGTTATGTGTGGGTGGCAATCTTCACCACGCTCGGCTACGGCCTGATCGGTTGGATCGATGACTACCTGAAAGTGATCAAGAAAAACTCCAAGGGTCTGACCGCTCGCCAAAAGATCCTTTCTCAAACCCTGGTCGCCGTCGTTGCCGCATCCGTACTGTATGCGCTACGGGATGCGCCTCCGGTTCTCAAATTCCCGTTCTTCAAAGACCTGTCTCTTGATCTGGGATGGTTCTTCATTCCGTTTGCATCGCTCGTCATTGTGGGTGCTTCGAACGCGGTGAACCTCACCGACGGTCTCGATGGTCTTGCCGTTGGGCCGACGATCACCACGTCCTTGACCTACGCGCTCCTCGCTTACTGTGCGGGTAACTTCGTGATCGCCGAATACCTTCAGATTCCATTCGTCTCCGGAGCGGGCGAGCTGTCCATCTTCCTGGCCAGCACCGGTGCCGCTTGCCTGGGCTTTTTATGGTTCAATGCGTATCCGGCCGAAGTGTTCATGGGTGACGTGGGCGCGCTGGCGCTCGGAGCAGCCTTGGGCGTTTGCGCCGTGATCACCAAGAACGAGTTCTTGCTCGTGCTTTGCGGGGGCGTGTTTGTCGTCGAGGCCCTGAGCGTGATGATTCAGGTCGTGTCGTTCAAGTTGACGGGCAAGCGTGTGTTCAAAATGGCACCGATCCACCACCACTTCGAATTGAAGGGCTGGCCGGAACCGAAAGTCATTGTCCGTTTCTGGATTATTTCAATTTTGCTGGCGCTTGCCACTTTGGCGACGCTAAAACTTCGTTAGTCATTATTTAGGAGAGTGGTATGAGTAAATTCAAAGGCAAAAAAGTATTGGTAGTAGGTTGCGGCACCTCAGGTGTGGCAGTTTCAAAATACCTGGTGAAGCAGGGCGCACGCGTCATGATCACCGACACCCGTCAGCGCACCGAGCTCTCCGAATCGATGAAAATGCTGGGCGACCTGAAAGTGGAATTCGAACTCGGTGGCCACACCGACCGCTCCTTTCAGGGCGCTGAACTCATCGTGGTCAGCCCGGGTGTGAACGTGAACAACCATCAGTTCCTCCAACAGGCAAAAGCCAAAGGAACACCAATCACCAGTGAGATCGAAATCGCGGTATCCGAACTGGAACAGCCGTTGATCGCGATCACCGGCACTAACGGCAAGTCCACCCTGACCACCATGATCGGGGAGATGTATCAGCAAGACCAGAAGAAGGCGTTCACGGGCGGAAACCTCGGCACTCCATTGATCGAGTACATCAATGATGGCCAACCGGGACAGGTCGCGATTGCCGAACTTTCCAGCTATCAGTTGGAGCTGACCGAGAAGATGGTTCCAGCGGTCGCGATTTTCACGAACATCGACCAAGACCACCTCGATCGTTACGGCACCATGGAAAACTACATCGCCGCGAAAAAGCGCCTGCTCAAGGTGTGCGACCGCAATTCATGGGTGATCCTGAATTACGACGATCCGGTCCTTCAAGGGTTCGCGTCTGAAAACGTGGGCAAGCTCATTTGGTTCACCATGAAAAACCCGATGACCGTCGGAGGCGAGTTCGCCGAGAAGTTCTTCGGCGCTTATTACGATGCCGCTCAGAACGCGATCGTGGCCAAGGTCACCGGTCGTGACGAAGTGTACCCGCTCAAAGACCTGAAGATCTTCGGCGATCACAACAAGCAGAACCTGATGGCCGCCATCTGTGCAGCCCGCGTAATGGGCGTCAGCCAGCAAGCGGTTCAATCCTGTATCGGCAGTTTCAAGGGCCTTGCTCACCGTTTGGAATTCGTGCGCAAAAAAGACGGCGTGTTCTTCTTCAATGACTCCAAAGCGACCAACATCCAGAGCGTTCAAGCGTC
>JBEIKL010000171.1:0-4578 GCA_040379745.1 Bdellovibrionales bacterium
AAACCATTGTGGATCTAGGGGCGGCGTATGGCCGCATGGGATTAGTGGTGGTTGGGTTTCATCCTGAAGTCCGGTTCATCGGTTACGAGGTTTCGGTCGACCGTGCTCGAGAAGGCAATCGTGTTTATGAATCGGTAAGATCCGCCCTTCAACATGTGAATCAAGCTTCGGATGTTCAATCGACCAAGAATGGGGCGGCTGATTTTCCAACGATCAATCAAAAGACCATGCTATCGACATTCGATTCTGGATGGATTGAATTACGCTGCGAAGACATCAGTCACACGGATTGGTCATTGCCGGATGCGGAAGTGTGCTTCATTTATGATTTCGGGGATCTGGAATCGATCATTCGCGTGATCGATCGGCTGAAAACCAGGGCAAGACAACAAGCAATCACGGTCGTAGGGCGTGGTCGTCGCACGCGCGATCACATTGAACGCCATGAACCCTGGTTATCGCAGGTGAATTCGCCGGATCACTGTGGAAACTTTTCGATCTATCGAAGCTGATTCAATGTTCAGATCCGTTGGCACCGTGTGGTGTTGATCTGTAAAATCGTTTTTTTCGCTCAGCGGAAATCAGAATTGGTAGTGGAGTGTATGATAGTTCGACTTAGGGCGGATCTTCGGCATCACCACATTCGTGTGGTCACGAACGAGTGCTTTCGGAATCAGTTTTTCCCGTTCTGCCCGAGACCGATTCGCTTCCTCTTCGATCATGTTCCAGTAATTGGATTCGAAGGCGCGGAACAAATGAAACTTCAGCAGGGATTCCGCATTTGCTTGTAAGCGTTCGTAGCCTTTTGGATTGTTCAGTTTGTAGCGATTCAGTGCGCGTTCCACGACACCTTTGTTCACGCCGAGTTCATCCGAAGTCATGAAAAACACACCCGAACGTTGCCAAGGGCTAAGATCTGCCTTTTTCAGAGAAGGAAGTAGGGATGCCTGAACCACCTGTGGTTTGATCACGTTCCATTCTTTGATGTAGGAATACACTTCAGCGACTTGGGTATTGGTGTCATCGCTTTCCAGCCATTCCTGGACGGCGAGGATGATCTTGTCACCGAACAGACCGATGACCAGGGTCCCGATAGCGGTGATTCCGAATGACCATTTCTGACGGGTGATGGCGCGTTGATCGATTTTTGCGGTTTCTTCTGCATCGAGGATTTTCTGTTGTGAGCGGCTGACCACATCACGCCATTGGGTCAATTCGATTTCAGCATCTGCAAGGAATTTTTCCGCACGGGCGACATCCGCAGCGGTGACTCCCGAGGAGGCACGGGTGCTGTTGAGGGAGGCTTTACTGTCAGTGACTTTTCCTTCCAGAACATTCAGTTTTGCCTTGTCGGTGACCAGTGAATTTTGGCGGGAGAGGAGATCGCGTTGTTTGATTTCCACGCGGCGGAGGGAATCTTTGATGTTACGGATTTGGAAATAGAGGGAAACGGAGGTAAGTGCGGCGCCGGCGATTTTAGCGGCAAAGAGGGCTTTTTTTGATTTTTTGAGTCTGGCTTGTTCAGCACGGAGGCTTTGGACTTGTAGTTTGAGTTGTTCGATTTCTTTGTTTTTTTGAACGGTGGTCTTGTTGTTTTCTTTTTGCAGGATTTCGATTCGGGCGCTTTTTTCATCGATCTGCGATTGGGTCTGGATCAGTTTTTCTTCCAGTTCCATTGCCCGTTTCAAAGTGGGGTCGCTTTTGGACCGATCGAGCAAGGTGTAATAAAGCCTATTGGCATCCTTGGAACGGTAAACTTCCGTGGCAACAGTTGCCAGGGTGTCGAGCCGATCCTCCTCGGCCGTGGTCATGCGCTGTTGCGCGATGGCCGCGGGTGGGTGGATGGCGAACGAAACCATCACGATGAAATTCGAAATCGGGAGCACGATCCATTTCAAGCTTTTCATGTTTCCGAATTCTAGCAGAAGAGATCTGAAAAAACCGCATAAATCTTGTCAGGATTGTGTTATTTATTTAAACAATAATAATTTAATCATTCAAAACCCTTGTTCTGAATATACAATTCCGGCGGGAATGCGGAAAGGCATCCCACACGACTCCAGGAGTGATAGAATGAAGGCATGAACAAGCGAGTGGTGGTCCTGACAGGTGCTGGAATCAGTGCGGAAAGCGGCTTGCGGACATTCAGGGATCATGGAGGTCTCTGGAACAATTATCGCATTGAGGATGTCGCTTCGATTCAGGCATGGCGGAAGAATCCTGCGTTGGTTCTTGAGTTTTACAACATGAGGCGTGCCCAGCTGAAGGAAGTGCAGCCGAATGCCGCGCACATCATGCTCAAGACACTGGAAGAAAAATACGAGGTCGACATCATCACCCAGAATGTCGATGATTTGCATGAGCGTGCCGGCAGTACCCGCATTCTCCACATTCATGGAAAGCTGCTCGAGGCGAAAAGCGAACTCAATGACGGTCTGGTTCTTCCCTGGTACGATGACATCCTGATGGGGGATTCTGCTCCCGATGGCAATCAATTGCGCCCGAACATCGTCTGGTTCGGCGAGAGTGTTCCGCTTCTGGATCGGGCCATCCAGATCACCCGTAAAGCCGAAATCTTTGTCATCGTCGGTACTTCCTTGCAGGTTTATCCTGCCGCCTCGCTGATTGATTTTGTTCCGAAGGACGCGCAGTGTTTTTACATCGATCCTAATCCTCACCGTGATCCGTCGGTTCAGCACCATATCGAGGTTATTGCCGAAAAAGCGAGTATCGCAGTTCCTATTCTGGTGAATCAGCTCTTGAGTGCTTGAACTGTTCGGATCCTTTCCGGTTCAAAGAGTCTTCAGGAACTCTGCCAGGATGTGTGCGCGTGTGGAAATCGAGCGCAGGTCGATCTCTTCATCCACGGTATGCATGCCCTTGCCGATCGGTCCTAGTCCATCCAGGATGGCGATTCCATCACGAGCAAAGTGGTTTGCGTCGCCCACACCACCGCTGACATGGGATTGGAACCGTTTCCCCTCGATTCGCTGAATGATATCCAGGTATTTGCGGATCAGGGGTTTTGAAATGGAATTCGTGCTCATCGGTGCTGTTTCATCCACGATCTTGAAGCTGACTTGAGGATCTTTCAGAATGGCCTCGATTTTGGAATTCAGATTCTTACGCACGCTGGGATTGGGCACACGGGTATCCAGATTCGCCTTCGCCCATCCGCAGACGATGTTGTACTTGTCTTGTCCGCCTTCGATGTGACCCACCGATACGGTGACATTTTTTTGGTAATCCGTGAGTTTTTTCAGACGCGTGATTTTTTCCGCGAGGATATCGCACGCATTGATTCCTTTGGCGTGATCGACTCCGGCGTGTGCTTCCTTGCCTTTGACGCTGATTTCATACCAGACGTTTCCCTTGCGGCCTTCCACGATCCCTCCTTCATTGAAGGAGGGTTCGAGTCCCAATGCCAGCCAGGACTTCCGGCTCATCGATTCGAATGTTTTCCACCAGCCAATGGCACCCACTTCCTCATTCGGAGTGACTTCGGCAACCAGGGTGAACTTCGGTTTTTTACCCGTGGCTTTGAACGGCGCCAGGTATTCCCGCATCGCTGCCAGGAACACAATGATGCCGCCCTTGTCGTCGATGACCCCCGGCCCTTTGAGGATGTGCGCATTGATCTCGGACATTTTCTGAAAAGGGGATGATGGCTCGAACACGGTGTCGGCATGCATGACGAAGGTGATTTGTTCGGGATTTGCGCCAGCGTAAGTGGCAATCAGCATCGGTGCGGAAACGCTTTCGCCTTCGGGATTCTTTTTGAATTCGATTTGGAATCCCAGCTCTTCAAACCAGGGTTTGATGGTGTCCATCACGGCTTGTACGCCGTTGGTGTTTGCAGATCCGGAATTGATCGCAACGATTTTCTTCAGGCGTTCGATGTCCCGAATGGTGTCCGGTTTGATTTCGGTGGCAATAGCGCTGAACGCAAAAAAAGTGAAAAAGACAATAAGGGGGTGGAAAATTGGTTTCATGGTGATGTATTGCGATGAGTTTCGATTCGTATTTCAGGGTTGATGGGGTGAAGTCGATTGACGGTAAAGATCGATCACGTATTGCTGGAACACTTGATCGGCCCAAGCGAATCCCGCCTCTAATCCTTCTTTAGCGGAATAGTGATGACCGTCGCCGCCGGTGGCCGGATAGCGGGTCATGGTGGTGCTGTCGACATAAGTGCAAACCGTTTCAACCATGGATCGGGTGGTTTCAATCAACTCATTCCGACGCTTCAGTGAAAGTGCGGCTTCTTCCGGATTGGCAGGCAAGCGATAATCCGGCAGGCCGATCCACAGGCAGGGAACGGTGCGAGCTCGGATGTCATCCACCAGTTTTTGGATGTCTTTTTTAGCGTAGGCCGACCAATCCGGCCCAGCCATGTAGTTGGCACCCAATTGCACCATCAACAGGTCGGGCTGAAGCGTGTCCAGCATTTCCACCACTGAAGGAGTGGGAGAGGAGAGTCCTCCCGAGGCTTCGCCTGTGGGGTCTTGATCGAAGAAACCGCATTTGGAAACAAAGGAGGTGTACCACCAATTCACCGTGGATCCGCAACGGGAGTGG
>JBEIKL010000172.1:0-4564 GCA_040379745.1 Bdellovibrionales bacterium
GATCAAAGCGTGGTCAAGGCATTTGAGTTGCTGAATCTGACCACGTTGACGGTCGGAACTCTGCCCGCAACCGTGACCTGCGATAAAGTCATTGGCTTATTCGATGGGTTGACCTGTGAATGATGGAATCCCCCTCGTGGATTCAAGGGGCGGGCTTCTCGGCGGGGCCGCCCTTTTTGTTTTGCAAATCAATGTCAGATATCCCTGAAAATAAAGGCAAAAAAAGAGCCGGCCAATTGAATTTGTTAATTGACCAAAATTGTCAGGAATTGATAAACTGAGTATGGTGAGTCGGATCAATACAAAATGCTGAATTCGTACAAGAACTTGATAATCCTATCGATGATGGTCATTGGCCTGGTGGGTTGCCGATTGTTTTCTGATGGCAAACCTTCCGTGGTGGTGGAAGAGGTGAGCTTGATCCAAAAAGAAGGGATCGAGTTGGAGACCGTGTCTGCTACCCATTCCGCATTTTTCATCAGCGAGCCCCAAGTGATTGGTCGTACGATCGCGTCCAAATCCGTTTCAGATCGATTCCACATCGTTCCCAATAAGGCCATTCTCGATGCACTGAAATCAAAACTTGGAACGAATTTTCTCTCGCTTCAGGAAAAGTTCGAAAGTGTACGCGAAAACGACGGGGATTTTTCACGCTATCCGGAGCTCGGGGTGGAATACAAATTTATTCCAAGCATCGAAGGCCTTGAAATTCGAGAAGCGGTTTGTTTCAAATTGCGGGAAGCCTTTGAGGGCTTGGGTGTCCTGATCGCTGTGAAGGGTGACCAGATCCATCTCTGGGCAGGTAATCCGCGTTTGTTTCGTTCGGTGAACGGTGCTGAATCGGAGTTGGTCGTTGATCTCTTTGATTCGAAAATCGGTGTACCGGTTTATCGGGTTGCAATGAACAGTTTCTTCGGCTTTCAAAAATCCCCGGGCGGAAGCGTGTTTCTCTTAGCCATGAATGAGGATCGATTCCAACTGAAGTCCGTGGTGTCGACTCCGTCAGTGGTCAATGCAGTGACAATCTATCCGGATCGCATGAATGCGTCTCTCGCCAAACTCATCGGTGCGCCCTCCACAGCCGATGGATTTCTGGTGTATTATACGGACGCGCACCAGGAAGTAGTGAAGATTTTTCACATGGATCGGAATTTCATCTTCAGGGATGTGTCGAATTCTTGTGGGAAATTATGGCAAAACGATCTTTTGCCCGCATCGATGAGCTGTAGAAACCAGTCGGCAAAACTTTGAAATCACCAATTAGACCAGTGCGAATCAATGACGGATCGGACCCGAGTCTCCGCCAGTATAGCCACCGCCACTGAATCCTCCGGAACCACCGCCACCTTTTACTTTGCGGATTGCTTCGAGGCGTTCGTTCAGGAAATCTTCAGCTTCCACGGTTTCTTCTTCTTTTCCCGATTCCGGGTCGTTGTTTCTCAGCCACTCGTCGGCTAAGGATTCGAGTGCCGGGTTGGACTTGTCGATCTTCACGTACACGGTGACCTTGGTTTCGTCGACTTTCGTCCATTCAAAGGGGGCTTCTTCCATCGAGCCGATGGTAGCACTGGCGAAATCGGCGATACGATCCGCGTGTTTTGGATCCAGATAATGGGTGAGAATGGCGCCGGCAGAATCCAGGCATTCGTTCAGAATCACTTCGATTCCCGGTTCCTGCATCACCGGATTGAAATCGGCACTGGCGTAAACAGTGGTGGCGATCAGGCTTTGTTCGCCATGGGAAATGGTGATCGCCATCAGCACTTCATTTGAATAGAGCGCTCCGTGCGCTTTCAGATCGCAAATAGAGTGGTGTTTTTTCAACGCTTCCAGGCCGGAAGCGAGCGTTTCATTCATCGTTTCCTCGACAATTTTCAAAAAGTCGATTGGCAATTCAACGGGTTTCAGTTCGGGCTTGTCGCCAGTGGGTTTCAGTCTTCGGTCAAAATTCATGGTCATGATTCCTTTGGGTTCCGGTCCGGAGTGATCGATCAGATCACGCCCTCGCGCACGCGATTCAGTTGAGGAGGGAATTCCTCGAGTTTGATGTCTTTATTGATGGTTCTTCCGCCACGCTGGAGGGTGATCGTGGTTTTGTCATTCGGCTTCAGATGGGAAATCTCTTTTTCCAGCTGATCGAATTCCTTCACGATCTTGCCTGCGACTTCGAAGATGATGTCACCCGGTTGAAAGCCCGCACGGTCCGCAGGTGCGCGTTCCACCATGTTCAATACCAGCACGCCGTGGGTACGTGGAAGTCCGTATGCATATGCCAAAGAAGGCGTTACCTGACGGGTGATCAGCCCCAACCATGGGCGAGGAACGCGACCGAATTTCTTGAGATTTCCCAGCACCACTTTGGCGTCATTGATCGGTATGGCGAAGCCGATTCCGCCGAACTGTCCTGAGCGCGAGTAGATGGCAGAGTTGATGCCGATGACTTCACCCTTGGTGTTGAACAGCGGACCGCCACTGTTGCCGGGGTTGATCGCTGCATCGGTCTGAAGATAGTTGTCGAAGGGGCCTTGCCCGATGTTCCGGTTTTTCGAAGAGATGATTCCCGCTGAAACGGAGTAGTCGAGACCAAACGGGTTACCGATGGCGATCACCGGTTCGCCAATGCGGACTTTATCGGAATCACCCATGTTGACCGGTTTGAGGTTGCTTGGAACGCGGTTTTTGTCATCGCGTAATTGAAGAAGTGCAATGTCGGTCTTGGAATCACGGCCTACGATTTTTGCACCGAACTGGCGTTTGTCCTTGAGGGTGACGACGATTTCGACCGCGCGGTTTTCCGCTGCCTGTTCCACCACATGATAATTGGTGAGAACAAAGCCTTCGGCATCGATGATGAAGCCAGTGCCCAGAGATCCGCTTTTTTGTTGTTCTTCCGGAATTCCGTAAAACTGAAAGAAGTCACCCCATCCCGGAACCATGAAGGAAGAACGCTGTTCGACTTTGGTGGAGATGTGCACCGTGGAAGGCGCGACGCGATCCACTAGGTCGGGAAGTTCCTGCGGGGTGAATGGCCCCGCGTAAACGGATTGCATCGAGATGAATGCGCTGAATAAAACTGCGATAAAACCCTGAATTTTCATTCGGATTGCATCTTATTCCTTGTAGGGATTCCGTGCAAGCATTAGATTATCTGGCATGACTCAAACATCAAATTCAGAAGTGGTTATCGTTGGTTTTGCGCGCACTCCGATCGGGAGCTTTCAAGGCGCGCTTTCGTCCATGAGCGCACCGAAACTGGGTGCCCACGCCATCAAGGCAGCGTTGGAACGTGCAGGTGTCAAGCCAGAGCAGGTTTCCGAAGTAATCATGGGCAATGTGTTAACAGCAGGCATTGGCCAGGCTCCAGCCCGCCAAGCCACGATTTTTGCGGGCATTCCATCCAGTGTGCCAGCCCTGACGATCAACAAGGTCTGTGGTAGCGGCATGAAGGCGATCATGCTGGGCGTTCAGTCCATCCTGACCGGTGAAAGTGAAATCGTTGTAGCCGGCGGCCAAGAAAGCATGACCAATGCGCCTTACCTGATGCCGGCAGCGCGCGGTGGATTCCGCATGGGCAATTCTTCCGTGGTGGATTCCATGATCCATGACGGTCTTTGGGATCCGTACAACAACCAACACATGGGGAACTGCGGTGATCTTTGTGCAAAAGAAATGAGCTTCAGCCGCGAAGAGCAAGATGCATTTGCCACTGAAAGTTTCAAGCGCGCGCAAGCGGCTCAGGCTGCGGGCAAATTCAAAGCGGAAATCGCTCCGATCACCATTGCGGGTAAAGGCGATGCAGTCGTAGTGGAAAACGACGAAGGCCCGGCGAAAGTGAAGTTCGACAAGATTCCAACCTTGAAGCCGGTTTTTGCAAAAGACGGAACTATCACTGCGGCGAACGCATCCACCATCAACGATGGTGCATCGGCAGTCGTGTTGATGAGTGCGGAAAAAGCGAAAGCGATGGGCTTGAAACCACTCGCGAAAATCGTGGCGCAAGCGACCTTCGCGCAGGACCCGGTCTGGTTCACCACCGCTCCGGCAGGTGCGATGAAAAAAGCGCTCGAAAAAGCGAACTGGAAAACCTCAGACGTGGATCTCTTCGAAGTGAACGAGGCGTTCGGTGTCGTGACCATGGCGTCGATGAAGGAACTGAACATTCCTCACGATAAGATGAACGTTTATGGTGGTGCCATCAGCTTGGGGCACCCGATCGGTTCATCCGGATCGCGCATCGTGATCACCCTGATCAACGCATTGAAAGACAAAGGCCTCAAAAAAGGTCTCGCCGGTATTTGCATCGGCGGCGGCGAAGCAACCGCCATCGCGGTGGAGCTGCTATAAAAAATACCCCTGGGGCTTTTTTGATGCTTACTGCGTTAATTTGAAAGGATAAGACCATGAGCCAATTTGAAACGTATTTGATTCCATCCCTGATCGTGGGCTTCATCGCTTACAAGGTGATCAAGTTCAAGAAAATCCGCAAACTCATTCCGCAGTACCTGAATCAGGGAGCAGTGGTGGTGGATGTGCGATCGCCTGCTGAATTCAATGCGGGGGCCAA
>JBEIKL010000173.1:0-4561 GCA_040379745.1 Bdellovibrionales bacterium
GGCTTTCTTCTTCACCATTTGATCGGCGAGGAAGATTCCAACGAGTGCTTGTGCCTGTGAGGTTTTGCACACTTTCGCGAACGCTTCTGCTTCGTTTTTCAATGCTTCATCGCGGGTGCAGGCAAACGATTTTTCGATCGCTTCGGCTGCGATCATCGGCGCCGGATAATTCGGGCCTGCCACTGCCATGATGCCCGCCTTGTTCAAATTCAAGGCCATGGTTTTTTCGGTCTTGTTCAGGATCAACGCCTTTTTCTTTTCTTCTTTGCGGTGTTTCCAGGCGATTTTTCCACTCGCGCATTGGGTAAGAAGATCGATCCCTGCTGCACGCAGGTCAGCAGGTGCGACGATCGCATCGACCACGCCCAATTTCAGGGCATCGTTTGCATCATTCTGGTTTCCGGATGCGATCCATTCGATCGCAGGATCAAGGCCGATCAGGCGTGGAAGGCGCACGGTGCCGCCCCAACCCGGAATGATGCCGAGTTTGGTCTCGGGTAAACCGATTTTCGATCCCGGAGTGGTGATGCGGAAGTCGCAGGTGAGTGCGAACTCAAGGCCGCCACCAAGTGCAAATCCTGCAAGCGTACAGACTGTTGGCACGGAAAGGTCTTCGATGCGGTTGAATTGTTTTTGATTGATCTGAATCCACTCAGCGAGTTCTTTTTCGCTGCGCTTGAATTCCTCGAGGAATTCGGTGATGTCGGCACCAGCCAGAAAGGTTTCTTTTCCGCTGGAGACCAAAACCCCGGTTACTCCGGAAAGATTCTGTTCAAGGGCGTCGAGCGCTTTGCCGAGTTCGGCCACCGTTTCGGCGTTGAACTTGTTGACGGATTCTTTTTTCAGATTCACGGAGAGTTCGAGGAACGCGGTTCCGTCGATCTTCTTCAGCTCAATACAGTTACCACTGAATAGCATAATGGGGTGTGTCCTTTCGTTGTTGCCATCGCAAAGATTGTACCGCTAAAATGTTGGTTATGGACACGCAATTTCTCGCAACACTTCAAGTTCTTGGGCCTAAACTTCTCGTCGCGTTATTCTGTGGCGGATTGATCGGCCTCGAGCGTGAATTGAAAAGCAAGGCGGCGGGGATCAAGACCAATATGCTCATCTGTGTTGGAGCAACGCTTTACACCGCCATTTCCATGATCATGGCCACTTCGGAAATGGGCGAAGGAGTGAAGGGAGATCCGGCGAGGATTGCTGCGCAGATTGTTTCCGGGATCGGTTTTCTGGGTGGGGGGGCGATTCTCCAGTCAAAGGGTAACGTCGTGGGTTTGACGACTGCTGCAACGATCTGGTTAGTGGCTGCACTGGGTGTTTGGATCGGAATGGGGCAGTTGGCGGTTGCTGCTTGTGTGACCCTGTTAATCGTCGTGGTGTTGGTATCGGTGACCTTCTTCGAAAACCAATTCCTGGGCAGAAAGCGTTTGTTCAGGATTACCGTCCATCTTCGTGAAAAATCGGATGAAATCACCCGCGCTGCTTTGGAAGAGTTGTTGAAAAGTCATGCGTTGGGTTTGGAAGAGTACCGCGAGATCATGAGTGGTGAGCAGCCGGAGATCCGTTTGGCTTACGTGGGGCGCAATCATGATCATGCTCAGATGTTGCTCGAGCTTTGGAAGATTCGGGGCATCCTCGACGTGAAGCAGTTGTAACTTTTAATCTCTTAGAAAAATCCTGAATGAAGCGACATGAAATTGACGGTGAGACTTTGTCTTACGATCAATTTTTTGGCGCTTGAAAACTGCGTGTTCGATTTCGAATAAACTATTGAATTCCTTGCAGGAACTCCTTAATCTTTAAACATCAGGTATTTGGAAAAACTAAGGAGAGCTCTTACCATGACCAAGGCAGATTTGATCAATATCATCGCTCAAAAGGTGAACCTTCAGAACCGTCAGGCTGAAACCGTGGTGAACCTGGTGTTCGACATGATGTCTGACACGTTGAAAAAAGATGATCGCATTGAAATTCGCGGGTTTGGATCATTCGTGAATCGTGTTTACGGTGCATACGAAGGTCGCAACCCGAAGACCGGTGAACTGGTGAAAGTAGAGCCTAAACGCGTCCCATTCTTCAAGGTCGGCAAGGAATTGAAAGAAATGGTGGACCGTAAAAAGTCATGAATAAACCAACATTCATTCTCTCGGTGCTGGGGCTTTTAGCGTCACTGCATTCGCCTGCTGCGCAAGCGGAAGACGATTACAATTTCAGCTGGTTGGACCCGGAAAAGAAAATCTACGTCCTTCAGAATCGCAAATTCACCAAGGCCGGAAGTCCGCACCTCTCCCTGATGGGTGGAGTTGGAATCGCCGAGCCGTATCGTCAATCCTTTCAATACCAACCTCGTTTGGGCTTTTGGTTCAACGAGGATTTCGGCATCGAGGCGTTCTACACCGGAAGATTCAACAGTCAGAACGGAACCTATCGGGCGTTTGCCCAAGGCATCGGTACCGGAACGAGTCCGTACATCCGTGAAATCGATAATCAGATCGGTGCATTGCTGAATTGGGCACCTTGGTATGCGAAGATCAACGTCTTCAACAGCATCCTTTATTTTGATTGGTATTTCAGTCTCGGTGCGGGAACGATGTCGATTCAAAAGGGTGAAAAGACCAAAGACACGGCAACCACTCCGTGGACATCCGAAAATGTGTTCACCGTTTATCTTGGTACTGGGCAGATGTTCCATCTTTCCGAGCGATTCATGGTGAGATTGGATCTTTTGGGGCATTTTTTCAGTGACGAAATTTATGGTGGAAAAAGCGGTCTGAACGAAGACGTGACGATCTTTTCCAATACCAGTGTGAATCTGGGGATCGGATTCAAATTATGATCCGTTGCGGGCTTCTGTTGGGGACGATGATTGCCGGAGTGTCTTTGGGGCAGACTGCGCACGCCTCGTTTGCCGATGTGAAGCGCGCATTCGACACCGGTCAGTATTTCACCGCGGCCCGGATGGCGTTCAACGATGCCAATCATGCTGAAAACCGCGCGGAAAAGGCGATGTCATACGCGTGGACCACGCACGGGTTGGTCAAGGCCGGATTGGATCAATCGGCACTTTATTTTTTCCTGAAGACGATCGAGCTTCAGGATCGTCCAGCGCTGAAGAAAGTTTTGGAGTTGGCGCCTCGGTTGATGGATCGGACCGGTTCGGACCTGATCCGTATGTATCTTTCCCAATTCACCCGCGTCGAAGATTATCCCGCTTCAGCCAAGAACGCCTTTCATTTTTCCCAGACGAAGGATCAATTGCTGAAGGGGCAGTATGAAAGTGTGATCAAGAGCGCCCAGCAGGTTCAAAAAGGATCATCTTTTTATCCGTATGCTTTGCAGATGAAAGCCACTGCAGAGGTCATGGTTCGCAAAAACGACGACGCTCTTCGCGACTTCAAGGAATGCGCAAAGCAATCGGACCTGGCGGATGATGATCGCGATGACTCCGAGAGTGCGATGAACCGGAAGTGGAATGCTCTCCGCAAGGATGCCGTCAGTGATCTTCAGGCGCGCTGTCTTGCAGGACAGGCGCGGATTCATTATCAGACCGGTAATTACGATGAAGCGGATCGCCTCTACGATCGAATCCCGAAATCGAGTTTTGTCTGGACGGACACGCTTTTTGAGCATGCCTGGAGCACGTTTGCCAAAGAAGAGTACAACCGTACTCTCGGTAAGTTGGTTTCTTACAAGAGCCCGAACCTGAAATTCAACTTCATTCCGGAAGTCGATCGCTTGGTCGCGCAATCCTATTATTCCCTTTGTCTCTATGACGATGCCTTGAAAGTGGTGGATGACGCGAAGAAGGAATACGAGGAAGTGATGAAGGAGGTGCACGCCTTCTATCAGACAAACAAGAATAACTACCGGGTGATGTATGCCATGGGGCGGGAAGCCCTGACCGGCAAGTTGCACACCGATCGCAAGCTCTACCGTTTCTTCAATCGTTTCGTGCGTGCCCCGGGATTCCAGTCCCTGGCGATTTCGCAGGAACGCATCGCCGCTGAGCGGATCGCCATCCAGCGAATCGATGCCGCCAGACCGGAAACAAAAACCGGTATCACCGAAGGATTTCCAGGGTTCCTCTCGACCATTCTGGATTGGAGAAATTCCAGTATCGAGATTCTCGGCGGTGTTTACGTGAACAATTCCATCATCGATTATTACAATCAATTGGTCGAAAACATCGAGAAAACGAATTTCCTCAAAATCGACATTCTCGGGCAGATGAAGCGCAAGCTTGTTGCACCGGAGGAAGCCAGCTCGGAAGAACGCAGTCGGGGCAACCGGATTCCGGTTCGCCGGAATTACCAGATGTTGTGGACATTCAATGGCGAATTCTGGAATGACGAGATCGGGGACTACGTGTTCGCCCTGGAATCCGAATGTGAGAAGGAAAACACAAAATGAAATTCCTAACGATTCTCCTTTGTTTGATTTCCATCAGTGCGCACGCAGGTCAGGATTACATCTCCGTGCAGACACCGAAAGACCGGCAGATCGAAGCCATTCGGAACGAGGAGATTCGTACCTGTTGGGAAGCGTTGGCTTTGAGAAA
>JBEIKL010000174.1:0-4478 GCA_040379745.1 Bdellovibrionales bacterium
GGTTCCCGATCCGACCCAGATGAAAGAACTCGATGCGATCAAGTTCGCAACCAAAATGAACGTCGAAGCGGTGCTCACGTCCTATAGTTCGTTCGATCAGGCGGTCACCAAGTATTACGGCGGTACGCAGGGAATCGGCAAGGGAATCGACCAGTTCATCCGGGATTCCCAGACTGCGGTGAAAAAGGGCACCGAAGTCCAACACATCGAACAGCACCAGGTTCACGAAGTGAGTGAGATCGCAGCCGGCGACGATGCGCCGGTGATTGCGGTGGTGAACGGAATCCTCACCGAGGCGATCAAACGGTCGGCGAGTGACATTCACGTCGAGCCCTATGAGAAGGATTTTCGCGTGCGATTCCGCGTGGACGGCACATTGCTTGACATCACCCACATTCCAAACGAGATGAGGCGTGCCGTGGTGGCACGGTTCAAGATCATGTCCCGCATGGACATCGCCGAATCTCGGGTTCCGCAGGACGGACGGATCAAGATCAAGATCGGCGGAAAGGAAATGGATTTCCGCGTAAACACCTTGCCCACTCTCTTCGGCGAGAAAGTGGTGTTGCGTCTTTTGAGTAAGGGCAACTTGCAACTCGACCTGCGCAAACTCGGGTTCGAGGAAACGCAACTCGAGATTTTCCAGAAGGGGATTCACCAGCCGAACGGAATGGTGTTGGTGACGGGGCCGACGGGTTCGGGTAAGACCACCACGCTTTATTCCGCGCTGATGGAGCTCAATCAGATTTCAGATAACCTTTCCACGGTCGAGGATCCGGTCGAGTACAACCTCGAAGGCATCAACCAGGTTCAGGTGAACAAGGATGTGGGACTGACCTTTGCAAGTATTCTCCGTGCGCTTCTTCGTCAGGACCCGGATACGGTACTGGTCGGGGAGATCCGTGACCTCGAGACGGCGGAAGTGGCGATTCAAGCTGCATTGACCGGTCACTTGGTTTTGTCGACCTTGCACACGAACGATACGGTGTCGACCATCACCCGGATGGTGAACATGGGGTGCGAACCCTTCATGGTCACCGCATCGGTCAATACGATCATTGCGCAACGATTGCTTCGTACACTTTGCAAGCAATGCAAAGTCGAGTTGGAAGCGCCCGAACATCAACTTTATGCCTTGGGAATCCGCGAACTGGCTTCGGGAGCGATGTTCTTCGGACCGAAGGGGTGCAATGCCTGCAACAACACCGGTTACAAGGGCCGAATCGCGGTTTATGAAGTCCTCGATTTCAACACCACGCTGAAAGAAATGGTCTTGAAGGGAAAAACCGCGATCGAAATCAAGCGTGAGGCGGTCAAGAAATACGCCCTACAAACGTTGCGGATTTCTGCGCTGAAAAAAGCGATCGAGGGTTACACCTCGATCGAGGAAGCGGTCTCGATGACCGGAGATGATGAATAGGAGATAGCTTATGTCGAAGATCACATTGACTGCGTTGTTGAGAGCCATGGTCGACCAGGACGCATCCGACTTGCACATTTCGGCGGGATCTCCTCCGCAGTTCCGGATTCACGGCCGCCTGTTCAAGGCGAAGTCCGACCCGCTCAATGTGGATCAGATCCAAGAACTGTTGTTCGAAGTGTTGAACGAGGGCCAGAAGGAAAAATACCTCGCCGAGCAGGAGCTCGACTTCTCGTTCGGCGTGAAGGATGTGGCACGCTTCCGTGGAAACCTTTTTTATCAGCGCGGTTGCATGGGTGCCGTTTTCCGTAAGATTCCGATGGGTGTTCCGTCGTTTGATGAGTTGAAGCTTCCTGAAGTCCTGAAAAAAGTGATGCGCCAACCGAACGGACTCGTGCTCGTGACCGGTCCGACCGGCTCGGGTAAGTCGACCTCGCTGGCGGCAATGATCGATTTCCTGAATCGTGAAGAAAACGGCCACATCCTCACCATCGAAGACCCGATCGAGTATGTGCACCAACATAAAAATTGCGTGGTGAACCAGCGTGAAGTCGGTTCCGACAGCAAGTCGTTCCACGAATCATTGAGACGGGCACTCCGTCAGGACCCCGACTTCATCCTCGTCGGTGAGTTGCGTGACCTTGAAACGATCGAAATGGCATTGACCGCAGCCGAAACCGGACACTTGGTATTTGCAACCTTGCACACCAACAGTGCCGTCCAGACGATTTCGCGCGTGTTGAACGTGTTTCCTCCGCACCAGCAACCACAGATTCGTCAGTTGTTGGCCGCCACCCTTCAAGCGGTGATGACCCAGCAGTTGATTCCACTTTCGGGAAAGTCCGGTCGCTGTCTGGCGATGGAAATGCTGATTCCGAACATGGCCGTGCGAAACCTGATCCGTGAGGACAAGATCCACCAGATTTACGGAACCATGCAAGCGGGACAGGTCGGATCGGGAATGATGACCATGAACCAAAGCCTTGTGGAAAACGTCCGAAAGGGGAATCTCACGAAGAGCGATGCGCTCGCGTACAGTCTCCTGCCGGACGAACTGATGAAGATGATCTAGGAATGAACCATGCCTGAATACCACTACGTTGCCGCTGATCGGGGCGGAAAAAAGATTGAGGGAAAGATGATCGCCACGAGTGAGGGTGAACTGCGCATGGCCCTCCGTGGACAGGGGCTTCGCCCCGTGAAGATCACTCGCCCTTCGATGTCCCAAGTGGACATCGGTGCGTTCATCGCTGAATTCACCGGCACTTCCGATCGGCTTCCCAGCGAAGTGCTGATGAACTTCATCAAGCAGTTGCATGTCATGATCAATTCGGGCGTGCCGTTGATCCAGGCGTTGGAGTTGTTTCACGATCAGGAATCGAATCCGATGATGAAGAAGATCCTGTCGTCGTCGAAAGAGAAAATCAAATCGGGAACATTCCTGTGGGAGGCGTTTTCAGCGTATCCGAAGGTTTTTGAGAAGGTCGTGGTTTCTCTGGTCCGTGCCGGCGAGAACTCGGGAACCCTGGACATCATGCTCCAGCGGTGCGGAAAATACCTGGAAGTTGCGCACAAGACGAAGAAGATGATCCAAAGCGCGATGATGTACCCCTTGATCGTTACGGTTCTTGCGTTTGCGATCGTGACTGGGATGCTGGTATTCGTGATTCCGAAATTCGAAGAGATGATCACTGCTGGGGGCGGTCAGATGCCGTTTGTGACCCAGATGGTTCTCGATCTCTCTCACTTTGTGACCGGGAACATCTTTCTTTTGCTCGGGATCACTTTGATTTCGACTTATGTCGGAACTCTTTATGTGAAAAGCGCCGAAGGACGCGTGGTCATGCAACGGGCGATGTTGCGCTTGCCGCTTTTTGGTGAATTGATTCAAAAATCCGGGGTCGCGCGGTTTTCGCGGACAATGTCCACACTCTTGTCGTCCGGGGTTCCGCTCGTCGATGCGCTTGACATTTGCAAGAGTGCTGCCGATCACGTGGCGTTCGAAGATGCCTTGACGGAGATGAAAAAGGAAATCGAGCTGGGTGCGACCATCACGTCGACCATGTTCAAGCAACCCCTGTTTCCGAAGATGGCGACCCAGATGGTATCGGTGGGAGAAAATACCGGTAGTCTGGATAGGATGCTCGAAAAGGTCGCCGACTTTTATGAAGAAGAAGTGCAGAACGTCGTGCAATCGATGATGAAGTTGATTGAGCCGATCATGTTGATTTTTCTCGGCGGCCTCGTAGGGGGTCTTCTGATTGCCATGTATTTACCGATCTTTCAAATGGCGGGGAGCCAAACACAATGAGTGACATCAATACCATCAAGCGGCCGATCTTCGGTGAATCGCAGTCGATCGAGGCGCTGAAGAAAATGATTTCACGGGTGGCCCCATCGAAAACAAACGTGCTGATCATCGGCGAAAGCGGAACGGGTAAGGAGTTGGTGGCGCGGGCGCTGCATGAATTGAGCCCGGTTGCGAATGGACCGTTCATTGCCGTGAACTGCGGTGCGATTCCGGAAACCCTGATCGAGAGTGAGCTCTTTGGTCACAAGAAGGGTAGCTTCACTGGTGCGATTTCAGACAAGCCCGGACTGTTTGAAGCGGCAAACGGCGGGACATTGTTCTTGGATGAAATCGGCGAGTTGCCTTTGTCGATGCAGGTGAAATTATTGCGTGCGCTCCAGGATCGGGCCATTCGTCGCGTGGGTGCGAATGACACAATCAAGATCGATGTGCGCATTGTTGCCGCAACGAACAAGAATCTTGAAGAAGCATCCCAAAAAGGAACCTTCCGCGAAGACCTTTACTATCGCTTGAACGTGATTATGCTCGAGACTCCGACCATTCGCAATCGAGTCGGTGAAATCGAACTTTTGATGTGGGTGTTCCTCGAAAAATTCAACGAAAAGCAAAAGCGTTCGATCCGCGGATTCAGTCCGGCAGCACTGGAAGTGATGCTACATCACCGCTGGCCGGGAAACGTGCGCGAACTCGAGAACGTGATGGAGCGCGTGGTGACCCTGGAAGCATCAGACGAAATCCAAGTGAACA
>JBEIKL010000175.1:0-4358 GCA_040379745.1 Bdellovibrionales bacterium
CCTTTTTCCGGGCGACCAAGTGTTGTGGTTGGAAGATCACACCATCTTGGGCGGAGCGAGGGTCGTGCGATGTCTCTGAAGTTCATGGTCAAGACCTTGGGGTGCAAGGCCAACTATTCTGACGGGCAGTTACTTGAAGTCGGTCTCATGAAGCAGGGGCTCTTGCCCACGCATGATGCATCCCAAGCAGACTATGTCGTGGTGAACTCGTGCACCGTCACGAATGAGGCCGACGTCCAATCCCAGAAAATGGTGAAAGATGCCCTGAAGAAGAATCCGAACGCGAAGGTGATTTACACGGGCTGTGCCGCTGAAGTCGATCCTGAACTCGCGCTCAAGATTCCCGGTGTCGTCGCCGTGATCGGAAACCAAAGCAAGGACAAAGCCGCATCGCTCATCGCCGAATACATCGAAGCGGATGCGAAGCCCTCCATCCTGGGTGGGGTGACGAATTATGACGAGTTGATTTCGCGCCATCCGACCGATCGCGAGTGGGCGATGCCCGACAGCGCGATGGATGAAGTATTGAAATTGAATCCGGACAACACGACTTATCGCACGCGCGTGTTCATCAAGATTCAGGAAGGCTGCAATTCCTTCTGCACATATTGCATCATTCCTTATGGCCGTGGTCCTGCGCGGAGTCTGCCGATGGAAACCATCCTGCAGAACATCCGTGAACTCGTTGCGAGTGGCATTCAGGAAGTGGTGCTGACCGGAACCAACATCGGCGATTACGGAATCGACTGGGCGAAGGAATCGAAGATCGATGACCTGATCGAAGGCATCTTGACCCAGACCAATCTCAAGCGACTGCGGGTCAGTTCCCTCGATCCGACCGAGATTTCCCAGCGCATGATCGATCTGATGGAAACCCACGAAAATTTTTGTCCGCACTTCCACCTGTCACTTCAGAACATCCAGCCGAAAGTGCTGAAGATGATGAAACGCAAATATGGTGAAGACGAAGCACGCACCATCATGGACCGATTCGCCACAATGAAGCGCAAGCCCTTCGTCGGTATGGATTACATCTCCGGTTTTCCGGGGGAAACCGAAGTGGATTTCAAAGAGAGTGTGGAAAAACTGAAGGGACTTTATTGGTCCCGCATGCATGTGTTTCCGTACAGCGAGCGTACTGGCACGCCAGCAACGAAATTACCCGGCATTGTTCCAGTGGGCACCCGCAAGTCGCGTGCGCGCGAATTGCAAGCACTCAGCCTCGAACGCCTTGTTTCCGTTTATCGCGGTGATGAACGCAGAACAGTGTTGAAAGACGTGCTGTTCGAAAGTCCGGTCAAGGGGCCTGACGGAACGACGAACTGGATTTCCGGCTATTCGCCTGACTATCAGCGTGTGATCGTGCCGATCCGGGACGGATTGAATCTTCAGAATCAAATCACTGATGTGAAAGTCAGTCAGTGGGTGGTTGACCGTCAAAGCGGTGAAGTCACTTGGATGGGGGAAGTATCATCATGAATTCGCCTATGACCTTTGAAAAGCTTCAGGAACTGATCGGCTACCGTTTCGGTGATTTACGCCTGCTTCGTCAGTCGATGATGCACGTTTCGTATGGCCATGAATTCAACATCGAGAAACCCCTGGCATTGCGCGATAACGAACGCCTCGAGTATCTGGGCGATGCTGTTCTGGATCTGGTGATTTCCGATCTTCTCCTTGAGTCCTTTCCGGAAGCGCCGGAAGGCCAGCTTTCCAAGATGCGTGCGGCGGTGGTGAACGAGAAAACCCTGTTTGAGATCGGAAAATCACTGCACATGAGTGAATTGATCTTTCTCGGCAAGGGTGAACAACGCACCGGTGGAAACATGAAGCCTTCCATCCTCTCCAGTGCGTTCGAAGCGTTGATCGCTGCGATTTACATCGATGGCGGATTCAACGCCGTATATCCCGTGGTTCGGTTCCTGTTCGGCCCCATTTTCAAGGAAGAGAATCATGTGATTTCTTTCAAAGACTACAAGACGAAACTTCAGGAAAAAGTGCAGGCAATGTACAAGGTCACGCCGACTTACCACCAGATCGCGTCCAAAGGTCCTGATCATGCGAAGTTGTTTGAAGTCGAGGTCCGCGCAGCGGATCGTTTGTTGGCCTCGGCTGAAGGATCGTCGAAAAAAGAAGCTGAACAAAATGCCGCCCGTGCGGCACTGGATATCCTGGATGCTCCCGGTTCCGGAGAGAGACCGAATTCATGACTGAAACCCAAGCACTGAAAAAATCCGGAATCGTCGTCCTGGTCGGCCGTCCCAACGTCGGCAAGAGCACGCTCCTCAATGCGATCTTGCAGGAGGAGATTTCCATCGTCACACCGAAGGCTCAGACCACGCGCGATCAGGTTCGGGGGATTCTGAACGAAGACCGCGGACAGGTGGTGTTCATCGATACTCCGGGCGTGCACCGTGCCCGCGATGGCGGGATCAACGCTTACATGATCCAAGAAGTGCGCAAGGCGCTGGATGGCCCGGATCTGGTTCTCTATCTGATTGATCCGGCAAGCAAGGAAGCCGCAGAACAAGCGTTACTGGATCACTTGAAGCTGGCCGATGCGCCACTGGTGATCATTGTGAACAAGAGCGATCAGCGTCTGAAGCACCCGGAGCAGTTCGCCTGGATCGAAAAATGGATCGAAACTTGCCGTACGGCGCTCGAAGGAACAAAGTGCCGTTTGCTCGGGGTTTCCGAGATTTCCGCTTCCAAGAAAAACGGAGTGACTGAGCTTGTGGATTCCATTTTCAGGGCTATGCCGGAAGGCGAACCGCTGTTCCAGGATACCGACATTCTCACGGATCGTCCGACTCGATTTGTGGTTGCCGAGATGATCCGCAAGCAATTGTTCATGAAGCTTGGTGACGAGCTTCCGTATTCCTGTGCGGTCGAGATCGAATCTTTCAAGGAAAATCAGAAACCCGTCGCTATTCACGCCATGATCTATGTCGAACGCGACAGTCAAAAGGGCATGGTCATTGGTGCAGGTGGGAAGAAAATCAAGGAAATCGGAATGGGCGCGCGCAAGGAAATCGAAGAACTGTTGGGTGAGAAAGTGTTTCTCGAACTTCGCGTGAAAGTCATGGAAGGCTGGACCGCCGAATCCGAAAAAATGAAACACCTGGGCTATGTGCTCGAAAAATCCAAGTCAAAATCAGGAGCAAGAAGATGAACGTTGTAATTGTAGGTCGCCCGAATGTGGGTAAAAGCAGTCTGTTCAATCGTCTTCTTGGGCGCCGTCGCTCATTGGTGCTGGACACTCCGGGAGTGACCCGTGACCGGATTCTCGAAACCGCCGAATGGTGGGTCTATGCCAAGCAAATCACCGCGAACCTGATCGATACCGGTGGATTGGGGCATGAGCTGTTCCGACATGAGATTTCCCGCCAGGTGAAAACCGCCCTCGACGTCGCCGATGTCGTGTTGTTCGTCATGGACATCCGGGCCGGTTTGACCAATGACGATGAGTCGGTGTTGCAAGAAATTCGCCGTTCCGGTTTGAAAGACAACGTGCCGGTCATTGCCATCCTGAACAAGGCCGACAGCGATAAAATCGAAGAGGAAATGAAGTACGATTTCTATGCCCTGGGCATCGAACACATGATCGCGATTTCCGCTGAACACGGTTTGGGAATTGATGACCTCAAAGACCTGATTGTCGAGCAATACAATGCCAGCACCGCAGCCAAAACGGACGAATGGGGCGATCAAGAGTTTAAAGAGGAAAATGCGCAAGATGAATCCTTTTTCAGTGATGAGGATTTTGCCGAAGACGATGCCGATGCACACGATGAGGACACGGAATCCCTGAACGAAGAGGGTGTTCAAGTCCTTTCTTCAGAAGAACTGCTCGATCAATCGGTCGCGAGCGAAGAAGATGCCGAAGCCGCAGATGAAAAAGAGGAAGAGTCTTACAAGGCCTATGTTCCGCCGATTCCATCCATTGCGATCGTTGGGCAACCGAACGTGGGTAAGAGCACGCTCTTGAATGCGATCTGCGGAGAAGACCGTTCGATCGTGAGCCCGATTGCGGGTACGACAGTCGATGCGATCGACACTAAGATCAACTGGAACGGCAAGGATTTCCTGTTTGTTGATACCGCAGGGATTCGCCGTAAGAACAAAACCGAACAGGGTGTGGAAGTGCTTTCCGTTGTCCAGACGAAGAAAGCCCTCGAACGAGCTAGTCTCGCGCTTCTCGTGATCGATGCTGAAAAAGGGGTATTCGATCAGGACGAAAAAATCGCCGGCATGATCGAGGACGCGGGTTGCAGTGTGATCATCGTTCTGAACAAGTGGGACACCCAGGTTGACAATAAGGAATTCTCGCAGAAGAAAGCCGAAGAACAGCTTCGGTC
>JBEIKL010000176.1:0-4348 GCA_040379745.1 Bdellovibrionales bacterium
AACGTTCAGTGCCTGAACATCAATGGTCGCATAGTGTTCTTTCACCAATTCACGGCGGGTTCTTTTTTCAGAAGAAACCACGGTTCTGCAATCACGGGTCACGTAGCCGAGATTGCGCTGATTTTCTTCAGCATAAGTGTCCACCACTTTGGTTCCCCAACCGGCCTGCACTCGGCCACGTTGATCAAGAACCCGTTCTGCATCACGAATCATGCGAGTGAATTCAGACCAAGAATCTGGCTTGTCTTGTAAGAAAAGATCAACGAGGTATTCGGCAGAACCCGCTCCAATCCCCTTGATCGCTCCAGCAAGCGCTTTTGCTTTCTCAGCACGAGGGACGGTATAAAATCCGTTCCAATCGCCTTTGCTACCATCACCGTTCAGCGTGTTGCCACACTGTACTTTTGAAGTTTTCACGGTGTAGGTGGTTGTTTCGTACAATTTTGCAGTCAGTTGCTTACGCTCAGCAAAACCGTTCAAGCGAGCACCGCCATTGGATTTGCCATCCAACGTGACTTTTTCGGTAGCCGGTACCCATTCAACGGTTCTACTTTGATCTGCATTTGCATTTACGGAAACTTGCAGCGCGAGGAGCGCGAGCAAGGATAGACGATAGTTCATTGATGATTTCTCCCTCTCAATGGTTGATTAATGTGTTACAGGCAACTAATAACACGGCGCAGAACTTGTGCAAGACATTTTTAAATAAACTTTATGTAATATATAAGTTTGACTGATAAAGTCTTACTTCATCAATTCAGTAGGATTAATAATTGTGCTTAAATTTTGAAGGGATGGGCGCGTGGTATTTTTTGGTTGCATGTGGCCACACTTCGGGGTAACTTCTCGGAATTCCATTCCTTTACGGCTCGGTAGCTCAGTTGGTTAGAGCACCGCATTCATAACGCGGGGGTCGGCAGTTCAAGTCTGCCCCGAGCCACCACTTTCCACCCATTCATTCCTTCGCCTGATCAAACAAATAGTAAACCATCTCCGCCAATGGAGCCGGAGATTGAACTGTCGACCACGGACGACTTGCCGGATATTTGAATTGCGCAGAGATCAAATGCGCATTGAACCAGTCTTTCGGAATGTTTCCGCGACGACCATTGTATTTCCAGGCGATGTTGCCCCAGATTTCAAAACGATTCGGATCAATCGTCGGGCCTTCATTTGCCTGAAGCGAACTGCGAGACCACGCTAACTGATCGCGAGCCAGCATCCACACCATATCCGGTTGGACTTCCAATCGACTGCCACCGCTTCGGAATTCACCACCCAGGATTTCGCCCTGATCGTCGAGTTCCAAATCGTAAACGTACCGGATTTTGGTTTTTTGCAAATCATTTGCGGGACTATCCGTGGATTTTCCCGTCGGCCAATCGTAGTTCAGCACATCGAGATTCATACTGACGCCGACTAATCGCGTGGCCAGAGGATTCCGCAGCATTTGCTTTCCGTCGCGAATTCCAGACAGCGGAACCGCACTTTCCAGAAGGTTTCCCCATTTTCCCGTGATCGGGTTGAAATAGCTCACCTGGTATCCATAAACCGGGTGATTGTTCACGGCCATCTTGTTGTCAACATCGATAATGAAGCCGCGCTGATCAATCCCGATCCGGTTCATCACCAAGGCATGCCAAAGTCCTGCATCGATGTCCCGGCATTCACCTTTCATCGGCGAGCCGGAATGATCGGTTTTGGGCTTGCGTTCACGACAACGGTTTCCGACCCGCTCAATCCCGATCCATTGATTACTCCGAGCAAACAATTGCGATGCCAATGCTTTCAGATCATCCGGATAAAAAGTGATCACCTTGTTGCCGATCGGACTCAGCACTTCCACCGGTCGTACCGGACGTGGCAGATGAAGCGATGCCGCGGTCCACCCGTCACAAATCCCGCTCCAGGAAGCAAGCCCCGGATTGCGATTCCACACACCGGTTTCCGGATGTTGTTTGAATTCGTAACGGTACTGGATTTCGTAATCAATGTTCTTGGTCAGCGTGAAATTCACATCGCCCATGGCGAGGTCATATTTTTCCGTTGGAGAAAATTTCTCGACGATCTCGGACTGGAACATGCTTCGCCAGTTCGAAGTGTTCCTCGCGTGAAGCTTCCACCAGTCCTTGCGATTGCTGGAATACGGCGTAATCAGTTCCAACCAGGAACCCACCGTGGGAAAAGCACGGTCGTGATAGTGATTCGTGATTCCACCAAGTGAGTCAGGCCAATAACTGCTGGTCCATGGCTGAACTGGAGTGCGCGCTTCGTCGAGCCCCATCACCTGCAAGGTGTAAGCATTCATTTCCGCAAACGGACGATGCAACAAACGCTCGACTTCGCTTCGGATTCCGGAACCGGAATCGACGAGCTGAGCGGAAGCGAACCCCATCCAGGAGAGGCTCACCGTGCAGATGAAAAAAAATGATCGGGAAATGGGGGTGGAACGCATTGTTAAACGAATTTTATTTACTCCTCGAAGGACGTTCTATCTTGAATTATTGCACAGTGTCAATATAGTAATTCTTTGGATTTTGGGGCCCCATTGGTGTTTAATTAATCCATGAAAACACGTTTTTTCTGGCGCCTTCCCGTATTGTTGACCTTATCGTTCTGTCTCATCACCAACGCCGCACGGGCCTTTGAGATGCAAGGGATGATCAGCTACAACCTGAGTCGCGTTGCCCCCAAACCCAGCAACTATCTCGAATCCAGTAATGGAATCGGCTACACCTTTCTGGGCAGACTTGACTTGGGACCAGGACAATTGGAAAGCGGGTTTCAATTCATTCCCACCTCGATCTCGATCACCGAAAGCAGTCGTGAACTGAAGTTCACCGGAAGCTATTGGATACTTCCCTTGATGTATCGCATGCAATTTTTACCACCGTTTTTTTCATTCGGCATTGGTGGGGACTATGCGGTAGTGGGCACCAGCAATGTCACCACTCAGGGCGTGACCAGCTCGAATCCCGCTTACAAAAGTCATTTTGGCGCACAAGCAAGCCTGCAAGCCTCACAGGATCTGGGGGAAAACATCAGCGCGGTTCTGGATTTGCGTTATCGCAAAGCACTGGCGGATTCGGTCACGATCAACAGCGTTTCATCCCGTTATGATTTCTGGGCGATCAGTCTGGGGATCCAGAAACACCTGGACTAGTTTTTCTCAACGCCAGATCGGTAACCGCCATTGACGGTAAAAAGTTGTAGGAAATCATGAAAAATCCGCAAAGCGCGGAATGGGCAACCGGGCCTGAATTCAGGCCGAATCCCATCAGAGCGTTCAATTTTGGTTCAGGGTTCCAGTTCACTACCGGTCCATAAAGATGCGAATAACCGGGAGTCGTCAGAGAACGTGAATAGAGCGATGCGAAGCCCACCTGAGTTTGCTCGTCCAATCGATAAAGAACGGCCGGACTGTAAGTGATGGTGTTTTCTCCGGTCATCCGCACTGCCAGCAAAGACATCTCATCAAAAAGCGGCTTGTCGACCGTTTGAAAGCCTTTCAATTCTTCAAACTTCGCCATGAGCGAGAATGAAACCTTTTTCACAGCGCCAAAAAGATTTAACCGCACGTAGCGACGATCCACACGACCCGTGCATGCGTAAAGCCCGCAGTCCAACCATCTGGGAACGAAGTTCCGTACACCGGAATCATAGCCCGCACTGATTCCAAGAATGGAAATGGGAAAAACCTGGAACTCGACGCCGGCCCGGTTCACCACCGCACTGGTGTAGAGATTCAACCCCAGTCGGACATAGCCGTACTTCCAGTCATTCGAATCCCCCCAAAGCAACTTCGATGCTCCTGGCAGGACCGCGATTTGGGCACCGACCGGATAGGTCCTACCATTGAAACTCATCTTAAAATCGGGATGGATTCCGAAGTCACCTGCCTGTGCCAATATGGTGGGAAGCCAAAAGGAAAACACAGCGAAAATATGAAACAATTTTAATTTGACTTGACGCGTTGCGGTTGATACGAACGCGGTCATGCGGATTGGGTTTCTGAAGATCATGGTGATTTCCTTCACTGTCGGGATTTCCCTTGGTACTTCCAATAGTTTTGCTTCATTCGAGGGGGAATTACAAACCCAATTCTTCCAATACTCCTCCGAGCAAAATCCCACGTTTTTTCTGAATGGAAAAACCCAAATTGAAACCGGTAGATTTCAGACCACATTACACACCTATTATGAATCTTCAACTCGCGGAACCTGGAGTATTGATCCGGACCCACTCCGTTTCGATTTCCATCTGTCGGAAAAGAAAAAAACATTTTTATGGTTCGGTCGCGAGCAACCGCTGAACCTGGTGCGACCTGAAAAAGTCAAAGCCACGGATG
>JBEIKL010000177.1:0-4340 GCA_040379745.1 Bdellovibrionales bacterium
GTATCGAAACCGAATTTGAAGTGGAAGGATAGCATGTGCCGTGGATTGATCTATTCGCGCTTCATGCAAATCAAGGAGGGCTATATTGAAATCGAAGAAACCTTCCGACGGGGTGAAGTCTATTCCTTTGGCGATCCATCCAAGGCATTTGCCAGTGTTAGGATCCGTATCTTGAATCCACGTGCGTTTTCGCGCATGGCTCTGGGCGGATCGATCGGTTGTGGCGAGAGTTACATGGATGGCGATTGGAATTGCGATCAATTGCCAGATCTGATCCGGATCTTCGCCCGTAATCGTGATGTGGTGATGCAGATTGATAACGCCCTGACCAATTTGGCGATTCCATTTCAAAGACTCTTTCATCGATTTCGCAAGAATTCCTTGAAGGGTTCAGAGAAGAATATCCATGCCCACTACGATCTGGGGAACGATTTCTTCGAGTTGTTTTTGGATCCAAGCTGGATGTACAGCTCCGGGATCTATCTGAAACCGGAATCCACTCTCGAAGATGCACAGTTTGAAAAACTGGATCGAATTTGCCGCAAATTAAGACTGAAGCCGACCGATCATGTGATTGAAATCGGAGCAGGGTGGGGAAGTTTCGCGATTCATGCAGCCAAACACTATGGGTGCAAGGTCACGACGACCACGATTTCGAAAAAACAGCTGGAATTGGCAAAAAAGCGCGTTACTGAAGCCGGTCTACAGGATCAGATCGAATTGTTGTACTGCGATTACCGTTTGCTCGAAGGGCAGTATGACAAATTGGTATCGATCGAGATGATCGAGGCGGTCGGACTTGATTTCCTCGACACTTATTTTGAGAAATGTTCATCCCTATTGAAAGAAAATGGAGAGATGTTGCTTCAAGCCATCACGATCAAGGACCAGTATTACGAGCATGCCAAGAACAATGTCGATTTCATTCAGCGCTATATTTTTCCAGGATCGGGTATCCCTTCGGTTGAATCGATTGCAAAGTCAGTCAGTGCAAAAACTGATTTTCAATGGGTTCACTTGGAAGATTTCGGTCCTCACTATGCTCGCACCCTGCGCGAGTGGTCTGATCGCCTGAAAGTAAATCACAGTGAGGTGTTGAAGCGCGGATACGATGAACGACTCTATCGCATGTGGCAGTTTTATTTGAGTTATTGTGAAGGTGGCTTCATGGAACGTTCGATCGGTGTGATGCAATTGAAATTGGCGAAAACCGGATCCAGAACGGATTCCTGGATCGGGGAGGAGAAATAATATGTACGGTTTGATGATTGAAGCAATGGAGCGAGGATGGGTACCGGATCAGGCTGTGCGATTCGGCATCCGTAATCTTTGTAAAACGCGACTGAAAAGTCTTCCCGGGAACTCAGTCGATCACATTGACCTGCTGAAGAAATCCGATTTGGCTGTCCATACGCGTGAGGCGAATGAACAGCACTATGAACTTCCACCTGAATTTTTCTCCCTGGTTTTGGGGAAAAACCGCAAGTACAGTTCGGCATTCTGGAGTGACACCTGCACCACATTGGATCAGGCTGAGGATGATGCCCTGCGGATTACCATGGATCGTGCCGAACTACAGGACGGAATGCAAATCCTGGAGTTGGGATGCGGATGGGGATCTTTGACCCTTTCCATGGCTAAACGTTATCCGAATGCCAAGATCGTTGCTCTGTCGAATTCGGCACCACAGCGACTGTTCATCGAAGGTGAACTGGCAAAATTGGGATTGAAGAATGTCACCGTGATCACCCGTAACATTGTTGCAGTCACGGATCTGGATCAAGAGTTCGGTGCATTTGACCGGGTGGTCAGTGTCGAGATGTTCGAGCATCTTCGTAATTATCGCATGTTGTTTGAGCGGATTTCGCGCTGGTTGAAGCCGGAAGGCAAGTTGTTCTTCCACGTGTTTGCCCATCGTCATAGTTCCTATTTGTTTGAAACGGACGGCAACGACAACTGGATGGGTAAGTATTTCTTCACCGGTGGGCAGATGCCGGCACATGGCCTGTTTTTTGCATTCCAGGAAGATCTGACACTGCAGAAGGATTGGTGGTGGAATGGGACCCATTACGGCAAGACTTCCGAGGCTTGGCTCGAAAACATGGATCACCATCACGATACCGTGATGACGATCATGAAACAGGTTTATGGTGAAGCGAATGCCGCCCGTTGGTTCCAGCGCTGGAGGGTCTTTTTCATGGCTTGTGCCGAACTCTTCAATTACCAGCAGGGAAGCGAGTGGGGCGTATCGCACTACCTCTTTGCGCGAAAACTCGGAAACTAGGAGGATCCCATGTTGAAGTCATTCTTTGTATTGGTCCTGTTGGCGATGATCGGTGTGTCGACTTGGGCGAGTCTTCAATCCAATGTGTTTGAAGGATTCCGTTATGTGATTGCGGATCGTTGGGGTGTGGCCACACTGTTTGATACGTATTTTTCGTTTCTGACGATATACCTTTGGATTGCCTACAAGCACACGACCTGGTTGGCACGTGCAATCTGGTTGGTGTTGATTCTTACTTTGGGAAGCATTGCCTTTTCCGTATTCATTCTGCGAGAATGGTCACGATCGAAAACAGTGGAAGAATTCCTATGTCAAAAAAGATAAGCGGTTTTTTTCACCGGTTCCTGATCGGTCCGGTGATGGAGCAGATCAAACAGGGTGCGGATCCAGACGGCTTGGCCAAATCGTTTGCGGCTGCTGCAACAATTGCCGTGATTCCGGTTTTAGGGTCCACGACTGCATTGTGTGTGATGGTGGGATTGCGCTGGCGATTGAATCAACCGATCATGCAGGCCGTGAACTATCTGCTGTATCCTTTGCAGATTGTCCTGTTGCCGGTGTTTATCTACGCGGGGGCGATTCTGTTCGGGGTTGAGCCCGTATCGTTTGATCCGAAAACCGTTTTCTCAGAGTTCACCGGTGAGCCAACCCTGTTCATGTCAAAATACGGAATGGCGGGGCTCAGGGCATGCCTGGTTTGGTTCTTGGTTGCACCGATTCTGTTTTTTCCGTTAAAATCGATTTCAAGAAGTTTATTCAAGCGTTTGATGAAAAAACAGGAGGCAGGTGCCTGATGGGTGCATTATTACTTTTGGTGGTTTCTCTTTTTGTTTTGGCAACGGTTTTGATGGTGGTGACCTTCCTGGTCGCCCGTCAGATCGACAATTACAGTATTGTAGATGCAGTCTGGGCTTTTGGATTCTTTCTCGGCGCTTTGTTGTTGGCTTGGCAGGGTGAAGGTTGGATTCAGCGCAAGATCCTGATGGTGATGGTGGTGATGATCTGGAGTCTTCGGTTGAGTGGATTCCTGGCGAAAAGAATCGCCCGTCATCATCCAAACGAAGACAATCGCTATCTTGTCCTTCGCCGTGATTACGGGGATGAAGTCGAGAAAGGGTTTTTCCGGTTTTTCCAATACCAGGCATGGAGCATTGTGCTGCTGATGGTTCCGTTCGCAGTAATGGTGATGAATCGATCGGTCGGCTTCACCCTTGCCGAACTCGCCGGTGGATTGATCATGGTTCTTTCTGCCTTGGGGGAATCCGTGGCGGATCGACAGAAAGCGGAATTCAAGGAAAAACCTGAAAACAAGGGGATGAATTGCGAAGTCGGGCTCTGGACGCGGTCCAGACATCCGAATTACTTTTTTGAATCCTGTTATTGGATCGGTGTGTTCATCATGGTCTTCAGCAGCCCTGGTGGAGCATTCTGTTTTTACGTCCCGCTACTGATGTTGCATCTGTTGATGAATGTGACCGGTGTGCCGATGTCCGAAGAAAACGGCATCAAAGTTTATGGCGATGCCTATCGGGATTATCAAAAGCGGGTCCCGAAATTCTTTCCGAAGCTCTGATCTCATACCCCGTAGATGGGTTGCTATTTGATCTCTTTCTTAAACTTTTCGGATCCTTCCGCATCATGATTGCGAAGGATCCATTTTTTTCCTTCCGCTTTCAGTGTTGAAAAACCGAATGCGATTTGCGATTCCGCTTCGGTGACTTCCGTACCGTCGATGCTGTCACCTTTTTTCAGGGAATGGGTCCGGTCCGGTGTGTCCAGGAGATCACCGCTGTTACCGATCACCACTTGTGGGGCTCTGCCGTCCTTGAATGCGGTGTAATGAAAGGTGTGCCAGTGACCATGGAAGCTGGCGCGGATGCCTTCTAGTTTTCCGATCGGCAACTTGCTTTGAGCCCCGAAGATCGGGCGATGGGTCAGTAGGATTGCATTTTTTACGGAGAGTGGCTTCAAGCCGTCGAGGTGTTTTTGATCGGGCTCGCCTGCAGACGAATCCATGATGGCGAAGTTGATGTTTTTGAAAACAACGGTGAAAGGA
>JBEIKL010000178.1:0-4324 GCA_040379745.1 Bdellovibrionales bacterium
ACTTTGCTCACCACCGGATCCAAACCCATCGCCAACCGGCTTCACCTCGAAGCGATCGGTTGGAAACAGTGGGTTTGGATGCCGATCATTTCGGCGATTGCTGCTTTCCGTCTGCCAGATTTCCGCCCAGATCCAAAAACTGTTTGATTTGCACAACCCGTTGGGAGTGACCGAAGATCAGGAAATCGGGTTTGAGTTTGAGAGACTGTTGACGAAGTCGCACCAGATCGGAATCGGCATACATCCGGATCCAACGGGCATCATGCCAGCCATGCACTTTCCAACATTTTGATTTTCGGGGCGTACGCCAGAGTGGGTCGATCGACCACTTATGATGATTGGGTAACCGATTCATAACAGACCGAGGTGACTCCTGCGGAAGGTCCACTACGAATTCCAGATCGGTGTGGCATTTCCACTCCTCTTGAAAACGACCCAGTACCTCATCCAGGCGGTAACGCTCAAAGAACCGAGGCGGTAATTTCAAAAGACAAAATCGGGCGCGGATTTTTTCAGCACTGCCCGCCAACAATTCGATCCGGTCACGGAAAATTTCTGGATCCGAATGGGTGAAGAAAAAATGATTGGCACTGAGGACAGTGGATGCCTTGCGGCGATGCACAGTCGATTGGGTATCCAGGTCTTGTGCGTCGACTTCAAAAAAATCAACCACGCCATCCAAATCCGAATGATACCCCGTGATACCTACCTTCATGCCACCACCTTAAACCCTGATCGGCATCCATTATTGATCGATCGTGTATCAACCCACCACTACTGAATTGTGAATTGGAAAGTAATTTCGGACTTCACCGAGTGAAGAATGATGCAGGACTGACTCGCTTTTTGAAGAATGCGATCCATGCGTTCGCGATCAGCTGCGCCTTTCACCGTAACCGACAAGGCAAGAGCCTTGATCCAAGGTCGACCAGCTTCATCACGATCCACGGTAGAGACACCGTCCAGCTCGATCGTATCGAAAGTGATCTTGGATTTTTCAGCCATGACTTTGAACGTGGCCACAAAACAATTCGCAGTGGCAAGAACGAAAAAATCTTCCGGAGAATAACCGCCGCCCGGGCCTTCGAACTCAGGTGGAATCGCCACTTTCAACTGATCCTGTCCGGGCACTTGTGCATTCCATACGGACTGAATGCCTGCGGATGAATTCACCTTCACGTTGAACTTCAATGGATACTGGATCATGGTAGCCTCCTTGTTTCACTTCCGTCACTTCAGGTTACGGAGCAGTGAATCCTTCTCTTCTTGGGTCAATTTTTCAAATCCGGTTTTGTAGCTGGTATAGGTCATCGCATCGGGCTTACCCACTCCACGCATGGCCATGCACATGTGGCTGGCATTGATGGATACCACGACGGCACGTGCTCCCACCGCATCACGGATCGCATCGGCGATTTCGCGGGTCAGGCGTTCTTGCACTTGCAAGCGACGGGCAAACACTTCCACCACGCGGGCCAACTTGGATAGACCCAGGATTTTCTCGCCAGGAAGATAAGCAATATTGGCCTTACCCCAGAATGGCAACAGGTGGTGTTCGCAAAGACTGAAAAATTCGATGTCGTTCATGATGATCGGGCCATTCGATTCGCCCTCGAAAATGCCCTCACCGATCACATCTTCCACGTTTTTATGATAACCCGAGGTCAATTCCAAAAACGCTTTGTGAAAACGCTCCGGGGTGCGCTGAAGTCCTTCGCGAGAAGGATCCTCACCGATGTCTTTTAAGAGTTGTCTGCAAAGAAGCTTACCCGCGGTAGCATCGGCCGGAGCCGGTTTAAACTGGAGAGATTGTGAGTCTAGAATTTCTAACATGGCTTTTTACCTCTAAATCCAATCTACGCCTTCCAATTAGCTTTGTATAGAAAATTCTATACAAATAAAAAATGGCCGTTTATACTCATACTTATGAAGTCCAAAGGTGAAACACACTACAATATCCGCCAGGTGATCAACCTCACTGGAGCGAGTGAGTTCCTGTTGCGCACTTGGGAACTTCGTTATGGAGCCATCACTCCGAAGCGCACCGATACCGGCAGACGGATTTATACAGAGAAAGACATTTTGCGGATCCGCGCGCTGGTGGAACTCACCAAAGAAGAAAACACCCAGAAACGCAAGATCAGCGAAATCGCCAATCTGCAGCTGGATGAATTGACCGCACTGATGGGCGAACGAGAAACCCTGATAACGACGATGCAACACCAGCCCGTGAATCATCTGGTCGAACTCGTTGATGAGTACCAATGGGATGAACTCGAACGCCAATTCCATCAACAGCGGAAAAAACTCAGCCCCGGCGTTTTTGTGAAAGACTATCTCTTGAATCTGATCCGTGAAACGAATCATCAAGTGGCGCTGGGACGTTTCACCATTGCGCAAGAACACATCTTGTCCGCACTGATCAAGGAAAGCCTGTCGATCCTGAAGGCTGAGTTGACAACCAAGATCACCGATAACAGCTGTCGCTATGTGATCTCAAGCCCCGAAGGCGACCATCACGACATCGGCTTGATCATCGCCTCCACCCTGATCGCCAATGCGAGCAAGAAGGGCTATTACTTGGGGCCGAACATGCCCAAGCAAGAGCTCGCCCACACCTGCATGCGACTGAACGCCACGCATATCGTGATCGCTTCCACGCTTTCGAAAGCGGAAGGCGCGAAGGACGATCTGATGAACTATCTGGAATTCCTGGACCATCACCTTCCGAAAAAAATCGACTTCCTGGTTGCGGGCCGAAATTCCGCTCACCTTTCCATCTCCCTTCGCAATCGCAACGTCCACTTGGTGCGTGACTTTCAAGAATTTGAATCGCTGATCGTCCGTCCGAGCGCGGAGCCAAAACGCAAAACAAGGAGCAAACCATGATGGAACCGTCGTCAAAAACGCGCATCCTGTTTGATGGCAATTGCATTGTGTGCGACCTGGAAATGATGCACTACCAACGGATCGCACCCGACCTGTTCGAAATGATCGATATCTCGTCTCCTGATTTTGATGCCGGCAATTTCGGTTTAAACAGCAAAAGTGTAAACTATGAGATGCATCTTTTTACCCCGGAAGGAAGACTTCTGACCGGAGTGGATGCCTTTGCGCACATCTGGTCGGCACTACCCCGTTATCGAGTGGCCTCAAAAATCGTGAAGTTACCGCTGGTTAACTCCTGCGCCTGGATCGGCTACCGGATCTTCGCCCGCTACCGCCATCTTTTGCCAAAAAAACGTCGATAAAACTGGATTTTCTCATTTAAGGTTCGCTACACTATGAATGTCTACCTCCGAAATGGATTTCGGAAAGGATGTTTTAAATGCGGAAAAATGGATTTTTCCTTGGTATGGCCTTCGTGTCTTTTCTCTCTGCCTGTGGCCAGGCAACTCCCCCTTCAGACGGTATTTTGGTTGAACGCAACGGCCAAACCGTGGTGATTCACGATCCGGTTGAGCAAGATCAGATCTGCAAAACCCATTTCTGCGAACCGAATTACCTCGTGTATGCCAACTTCGCCCGGAGACGCTCCCCGCCGGTGTTCCAGCCAGCACCGGTTCCACGTCCAACCGCTACACCGAAGCCATCTCCCACTCCCTCAACAGGCGGAAGCACGCCAGGAGACGGAGCGCCCAGCGGCGGTACCACCGGTGGTGGCACGGGCAATTCCGGTGGTGCGACTTACACCGGCAGCAAGGATTTTTTCGATTACGCGAAAACGAAGATGAATACCGTTGCCGCATGGACCTTCACTCAAGGATCCGGTGATTTGATTGTGGCCGATATCGACTCTGGCACCAATCTTAGCCATCCGGATTTGAAAGCGAATCTTTGGACAAATCCGAACGAGAGCACTTCCAACCCCGGAGTCGATCGCGATGGAAACGGCTATGCGAACGATGTGCATGGCTATGATTTCTACGCCAACGACGGAAATCCGGAAGATGAAAACGGGCACGGCACCCACACGGCCGGTACCATCGCTGCAGCGAAGAACGACATCGGCGTGATCGGTGTGGCACCGAATGTGAAGATTATGACCCTTCGGTTTCTAGGGCCGAACGGTGAAGGCAGCACTTATGGAGCGATTCAAGCGGTCCAATACGCAGTGAAAATGGGAGCGAAAGTGATCTCAGCTTCTTGGGGCGGCGGTGGATACAGCGCGTACCTGGCACAAGCGATCCAAAACGCACAAGCTGCCGGAGTTGTATTTGTCGCCGCCGCTGGCAACGAAGGCCAAAATCTTCGCTACACGGCGGTTTATCCGGCGATGTACCCGGGTGTGATTTCAGTCGCTGCAACCGATGCGAACGACCAA
>JBEIKL010000179.1:0-4309 GCA_040379745.1 Bdellovibrionales bacterium
AACAACACGCCAAAACAAATCTATCTTTATGAAGCGATGAACGCGCAAAAGCCGCTTTTTGCGCACTTGCCGATGATTTTGGGCGAAGACAAGAAGAAGCTTTCCAAGCGAAACGGTGAGACCTCGACCAATGCCTATCGTAAGGAAGGTTACCTTCCAGAAGCGTTGCTCAACTTCTTGGTGCGTCTGGGATGGAGTCATGGCGATCAGGAGTTGTTCTCGGTTGCTGAAATGATTCAGTACTTTGATTTCGAGCACGTGCAAGTGACCGGTGCGGTCTTTAATCCTGAAAAACTACTTTGGATCAATGGCGAGCACTTGAAGCAAGCCCCATCTGAACGACTGCTGGGAATCCTGAAAGAGGATTTCGGGTTTGCGCATCCAGATGTCAGCGCCGAGTATGTCGCGTCCCTGATCACGCATTTGAAACAAAAAGTGAAACTGATCAAGGAACTTCCGGATCAGTTGGCAAGCCTGTGTGTGGTCGGCGCTCCTATGGTGAACGGTGCCGACTTGAAGTGGAACAAGGCCCCCGATCAAAAGGTGAAAATCAAGGAAGCAATCCAGGTCCTGATGAAGGATTGCGATGCGGTCATTGAAAAAGGAGCTAAATCCACCCTGCAAGAGTGCGGAATCGGTCACGCTGAAATCGATGCCAAGCTTCGCGAGATCGTGACCCAGTTCGGACTGAAGCTGGGTGAGTTCACCCAGCCGATGCGTTTGTATGTGACTGGTCAGCCCAACTGCAATATCGGGTTGTTTGATCTCTTGCCGATCATGCCATGGGTAACGGTGAAAGCCCGACTGGAGTCTTGTTTAGCCTCGTGATTTCAGACACTTGCACTTGTTAAACGAGTTTCATTAAATAAACGTTGATCACTGGTTTTTGACGGAGTACGGTGAGGGTATGAAAAACCTAAGCACTGTACTTTTGTTGGCCCTTTCCTTAACCGCCTGTAAGTACTCCAATACCTTTGAAGGTACTTATAATGGTAACCCTGCGAAGCTGTCTGCATATTCGAAGAATATCAACCGCTATTGCGTGGCTTTGAATCTCACAGCCGGAAGCGAAACCAAGAGCACTTTCATCAGCGCTCAAGACGTTTTCGATGCAAATGATTTCCTGAAGCCGAAAGCATTCAACACCAAGGATGCGAACTGCGGTTCTTCCAATGAAGAATACCTCGTGGGTAATCGTTCTACCTCCATCATCGACACGACGATGGTCAGCGAAATCCGCTCGGTCAATATCGACTTCTGTCAGCAAGTGACCTACAAACGCTACGAATACAATGAATCCGTGACGTTTGAATTCAAAAACAAAGTGACAGATCAAACCACCGGTACCTTCAATGGAACGGGGATGATTAGCTTCTACGTCGATCGCGATCGTCCTGTATCTTTCGGTCCGGTTTACTTCTGCGGTGTGGGCTATCCTTATCCAGGTCCATTCCCAGGTCCGTTCCCTGGTCCAAGACCATGGCCGTATCCAGGATACCCTTATCCGTTCTAGGATCGGGTGATGATTTGAAAAAGGGTTAGAAAGTCATCTGTAAGTTCAGGTAGACCATCCGACCCGGAAGTGGAAAATCCAAAACCACTTCTGCACGAGAATCGAAGACGTTGTCGCAGCCCAGGGTTGCCACAACGTCTTTTTTTATTTCATAGTCCGCGGCCAGGTCGGCGAGAAAATATTCCGGATGGGTCAAGCCGGTCGAAGTTTTCGATGGTCCCAGGTAGCGGAAGGTGTGGCGGACATCGAATGCATCATTCATGGAATAAATCCCGTTTTGTACAGCTGCCAGCGCGGGAAGATCCGGATAGGTGCGCTTGGTGTTACTCACGTGGGAAGCGGTTACGGTCGCGCTGATTTTCTGGGTCATGAATTCCAATGGCTTGATTGCCAGTTCCTCATTCATGGAAATCAACCAAGCGTTTCCCTGATTGATCATGGTGTTGGTCGTTGCATTCAACTGGCCTTGGACTTGGATGTCGTTTCGGAATTCTGCTTTTAAAAGTGTGGTGCTCGAAAATGGATCGGTTACCGTTTCATATCCGGTCAACAGCATATTCACGCGGGTGGGGTTCAATTCAGGATTGCCTTGAAAACCCTTGGTGCTTCCAAAGCCCGGATAAGAATAATAGCGATCGGCAAGAGTGGGCATCTTGTTCAACGATTTCAATTCCATGAAAAATGCATCTTGAGCACTCATGGTTTTTCGAAGCGAAAGGCCTCCGTCCGGGGAGAATCCCGTAGTTTGAAGATGGTTACCGCCGGCTTCCAACTTCATGGTCCATTGTGAATCCAATTCAAAATCCTGAGCCAATCTAGTGATCACAGGCCAGTCATCAAAACGGCCGAAGGTTGAACTTTGGTAATCCACATAACGTCCAGTGATCGCCAATGTGGTTTTGCGAAAGTGAATCGCATTTTCCACACCATACTGTTGGGTTCGATCGCTGGTGCTGTATACCCCAGGGCTGAGAAACACCAATTGTTGGAGGTCCGCACTGGCAGTTGACTCCCAAGTGATCGGATCATCTGAGTCGCCGAATTCCTGATGGGACTCGATCACCGGAATCACGCGCCAGAATTTTTTTCGATCATTCGGAGTCGGGAAGTTCTTGCTTCCGGGGCTGTCACTTTCCTGTTCGGAGCCCAAAAGGTGAAACAGGATCTGGTTGCGGGGGGTTCGGATCGCATAAAGACTCATCGATGCGACCGGTCCTTTTTGTCTGCCGGTGTTGTATCCGGCTAAAATCGACGCGGTCTGCTTCTTGGTCGCCACGGAAATGTTTTGAAGATTGCGATCGGCATTCAGAGTGATTCGATTCAGATCAGTCGATGACTTGTATTCGCGAATGGCGGTTCTGGTCCAAAGATCAAATTGAACACTGCCTGAAACCCCTTGAGGTGAGTAACCGGCAAGGCGCGGGGATGGGCTATAGCTGGCACCACTCCAGAGAAAGGATGGAAACAAAGAAAGGTCAGGGCCGCCACCTTGAGGAAGGTTGAGAGGAACACCCAGGGTGGAGAATTGTGAATCATCCACGGAAAGCCCACCCAAAGCAGAACCCATGGAGCCTCCTGGATAGCCGTACTGGATGGATGGAAACGCAATGCTTTTATCCAATACATCGAGTGTTCCGTTCCTGTTTTTTTCAAATTTCAATTTTTTTTGTGGAATGTATCGGTCTTCACCGAGCGAATCGAATGAAGAACTGGCACTGACAACGATGGGTGAGACCCGATATTCGGTTTCAGCGGCAGTTGCGGGGGATGCGGGCGTGAGTGCGATCAGGATTGCGATCAAAGTTGTGAAAATCACTGGTGAAATCATGCCGTTCTTTATATCATTGTCACATGGCCAAAGCACTTCAAAAGAGTTACGACATCCGCATTCGCAAGGACGCCCTCAAGTTCGCATCCAGTCACATGACTGTGTTTGCTGACGGCACCAAAGAACATCTGCATGGTCATCATTATCAACCGACCGTGACGGTATCGTTCAAGGATGCATCTTTCAAAAAAATGATGCCGTTTGTTCAAATCAAGACCGGCATGAAAAAAATTGCGGCTCTTTGGGATGAAAAAGTTTTACTGGCGACAGAAAACCCTCACTTTAAAATTCAAAAGCACTCTAAAAAATCGATCGCGTTCGTGCTTTGTAAAAAAGAGTATGTGCTTCCATCGGATGAGGTCGTGCTTCTTAAAACGGATAACATCACTTGTGAAACCCTCGCCGAATCGTATTACGAGTTTTTGGAGATGGAGCTGGATTTGTTTGCAGATGCAAACGTCACCGCGATGAGTGTTTATATTGAAGAAAGTCCAGGCCAGGGCGCAACCTTCACAGTCAGTAGAAAACAATAGGTGCCAACAGTCTCATGAATACACTGGAGCCCACATCCATTGCACTGAAAGTGTTTCATCAGTTCAAAGCCTCTCACTCCTTGACGGGGTTTGAGACCCCTCATTTCCATCTTTGGAAAATCACGGTAGAGTTCAAGGCTTCTTTGCCGTTGAAGACCGATCGCCTGATTGATTTGGTTTTGTTGCAAGAAGCGTTGAACCAGATCACAGCACCGATCGCCAACACCTATTTGAATGATACGCTGGGTGCTTCGCCCACGAGTGAGAACATGGCGCTCTTCATTTGGAAAAAGGTGATGGAGAGGTTCCCGAATGATCCGTTGGATCTGGTAGCGGTATCCCTGTGTGATCTGCATGGTGAATCCATGGGAGAAGCGACCCTGTCATGAGTATCGAACTCCGCGGCCTGCAAAAGCTCTACGCTGGTAGCAATGT
>JBEIKL010000180.1:0-4302 GCA_040379745.1 Bdellovibrionales bacterium
GTCGTCGGTGGTTGTTGCGGTACATCGCCGGATCACATTGCTGCCGTTGCAGAAATGGCGGACGGGAAAAAACCGCGCCAATGGACCGAAGGTGCGGCAACTTCCGTGCCTCAGTATGCACTCACGCTCAGTGGTCTTGAGCCCCTGATTTCTCCCTACACCTCTTCGGGAGGAAACTTCCTGATCGTCGGTGAGCGCACCAACGTGATGGGGTCGCCGAAATTCGCCGAGCTCATTAAAAAAGGTGATTTCGAAGGCGCAGCCCGCATTGCCAAGCAGCAGGTGGAAAACGGCGCGAACATTCTGGACATTTGTTTTGATGAAGCTTTGATCGATGCGGAAAAATCGATGGTTCACTTCCTGAATCTTTTGGGATCTGATCCTGATATCACCCGCATTCCGATCATGCTCGACAGCTCGAAGTGGACTGTTGTGGAGGCCGGCCTGAAGTGCATCCAAGGGAAGGGCGTCGTGAACTCGATCTCCCTGAAAGAAGGCGAAGAAAAGTTCCTCGAGCAAGCATCGTTGATTCGCAAGTACGGTGCGGCAGTCATCGTCATGGCGTTTGATGAACAAGGACAGGCGGCGACCCTACAGGATAAGATCCGCATCTGTGAGCGTTCTTACAATCTCTTGCGCGAGAAACTGGACTTCCCTGCCAGTGACATCATCTTTGACCCGAACGTGCTGACCGTTGCCACCGGGATGGACGAACACAACAGCTACGCTAAAGACTTCATTGATGCCGTGGCAGAAATCAAGAAACGTTGCCCGGGCGCCCGTACCAGTGGTGGGATCTCGAACGTTTCCTTCTCGTTCCGCGGAAACAATCACGTGCGTGAAGCCATGCACAGTGTGTTCCTGTACCATGCGATCAAAAACGGACTCGACATGGGGATCGTGAATGCGGGAATGATCACGGTTTACGACGAGATCGAACCGAAACTGAAAGAGCTGGTCGAAGATGTGATCCTGAACCGTCGTGAGGATGCATCCGAGCGATTGGTCGCTCATGCCGATGAGTTGAAAGCGCAAGGAGCAGGCGGAAAAATCAATTCCAATGAAGACAAGCTGGCGTGGCGGAAGAACACCGTTGAAAAACGCCTGGAGCACTCACTGGTGCACGGGATTGTGGATTTCATTGATGCCGATACCGAAGAGGCCCGTCAAAAGTATGGTCGCCCCTTGAACGTGATCGAAGGCCCACTGATGGACGGCATGAAGGTCGTCGGTGAGTTATTCGGTGCGGGGAAGATGTTCCTTCCACAGGTCGTGAAAAGCGCCCGCGCGATGAAGCGATCGGTGGCTTACCTGACCCCGTACATGGATCAGGAAAAGGCTGCCTTGGGCGCTAGTCAAGCAGCGGGCACCTTTTTGATCGCTACGGTGAAAGGCGATGTACACGATATCGGCAAGAATATCGTCGGAGTGGTGTTGGCCTGTAACGGTTACAAGGTGGTTGACTTGGGAGTGATGGTCAAATGCGAGGATATTCTGAAAGCCGCGCGGGAACTCAAAGCCGATTTTGTCGGTTTGAGTGGTCTGATCACACCGTCTTTGGACGAAATGATCCATGTCGCAAAGGAAATGACCCGCGAAGGGTTCACTGTGCCGCTGTTGATCGGTGGGGCAACGACTTCGACCGCGCACACGGCGATCAAGATCGCCCCACACTACGAACCGCCAATGGTTCAAGTGGGGGATGCATCCCTCGTGGTAGAGGTCTGTACCAAGCTGAAAAGCCCTACCCTCCGTGAGAAATATGTCACGGATCTGAAGGTGAATCAGAAAACGATCAAGGAACGCTACGAAAACAACCGGACCACGGAAGAATTGTTGCCGATGGAAAAGGCCCGATCCATGAAGCCTGCCATTGCCGAACCGGTGGGGCCTGCGCCATTTTATGGGGTGAAAACGATCGAAGAGATTCCTCTTTCTGAAGTGGTCAATTACATCGACTGGTCACCCTTCTTCTGGAGCTGGGAATTGAAGGGTAAGTATCCGGCGATTCTAAAGCATGAAAAATACGGCGAACAAGCGACGACACTGTTTAACGATGCAAAAGCATTGTTGAACCAAATCATCGAAGGCAAGAAGTTCAAACTGAAGGCGGTGTATGGGTACCATCAGGCGCATTCGACTGCGACCGATGATGTGGTGTTGACGGAGAATGGCTCACCGATTGCTCAATTCCATTTCTTGCGTCAGCAAAAACCGAAGATTGGTGAACAGAAGTACTATTCACTTTCGGATTTTGTCATGCCCGTGGGCAATGGAAAGACGGACACTTTGGGAATGTTCTGCGTGACCGCTGGCGCAAGCGTCGATGCTTTTGCGCAAGTATTCAAAGACGCGCACGACGATTATTCATCGATCATCGTGAAGGCGCTCGGTGACCGCTTTGCCGAAGCGACTGCGGAATGGTTGCATGAAAAAGTACGCAAAGAGATGGGCGTGCAGGAATCGCTGACACCGCAAGAACTGATCGAAGAGAAGTACCAAGGCATTCGTCCAGCGCTGGGTTACCCGGCGTGTCCGGATCACACCGAGAAAGCAACGCTTTGGAAGCTCTTGAAAGCAGACGAACGTATTGGCGTGACTCTGACCGAGAGCTTTGCCATGAACCCGCCATCGAGCGTGTCAGGCTTGTATTTCTTCAATCCTGAGGCGAAGTATTTCTCCGTGGGAAGCATCAACGAAGAACAGCTGAAGGATTACAGTGCAAGAAAGGGTATTTCACTTGAGCGTGCGCGTGAAATTCTTGGAAGCATTCTCTGATGCGTGCGAGGGGAGTGCGCTCCCCTACTCGGATCGCGATTATCTGATTCAAGAAATCATGATGATGTCCGATGCGGAACTTTCGATCTGGATCGAATCGATCGATGAGTCGTCGTACGCGCTTTCCGAATGGCTTCAGTCCTTGTTGTTTTTCCAAGGGTGGCTCAAAGACCATCAAAAAGGCAAAAACTTCACCGGACAGATCGAATACATCAGCTGTTGCATTCAAGGTGGTTCCAACTCGGGACGATTACTCACCCTGCCGGATATGCTGAAGGGGTATCTCGAGACCTTCGGGGTGCAGTAAATTCACTCCCCCGCACTGGTCCCGATGTCACGCGGATCAGCGACGCCGACCAATTCGAAAGTGCCGTCGGGTTTTTGAATGCGGGATACGGCCATGACGTTGGATTGGGCTTGGGCTCGCTTGATTTGCCAGCCCATTCGCTCCAAGCCGGAAATCGTATTTGGTGAAATCTCCTCACGCGCGCCCGTCTTTGCCCCTTCTTCCACAAACAACACATCGGGAAACCATTGTTGATGGATTCTCGCGGCTGAAATCGATGAATAGAGGTCTTTATTGAACTCGAGATGATTCAGGATCGTTTGCGCAACCGAAGTGATGATTCGCGTTCCGCCAGGAGCTCCCACCGCCAAAATCGGTTTTTTTCCCTGGAACACAATCGTAGGGCTCATGCTTGACAAAGGGGTTTTGTTCGGTGCTACGGCATTTGCATCTCCACCCAAGGCGCCGAAAATGTTGGCAGCCCCCTGTTTTGATGCGAAGTCATCCATCTCATTGTTCAAGACAATGCCGGTTCCTTCGGCAACCAGGCCAGAGCCGAATCCACCATTGATGGTTTGCGTGGTCACCACCACATTCCCATCGGCATCCATCAAGCTGATGTGAGTCGTTTCCTGATGCTCTTCAAAAGCCTTCGCCATTCCTGCAGCAACTTCTTTTTGTACGCGTGCATGGTCAATATTGAATTCGGATCGGCGTTGGATAAGATATTTTCCATTCAATAACCCACTCATCGGCACTTTGACAAAATCAGGGTCGCCCAGGAATTCCGCACGGTCTGCATAGGCGGACTGCATGGAAGAAGCCATCAAGTGCAGGGTTTTCGTTTCATGAAATTGTAAAGAATCATTCTCGATCTGCTTCAGGATCTGAGCGACATGAATTCCACCGGAACTCGGCGGTGGCATGGTCACTATTTCATAACTCTTCCACTTCGAGTGAATCGCTTTTCGCTTCTTGGTTTTGTAGTTTTTCAGATCGGCGGCCGTCAGGATGCCTTTTTCACCTTGAATGGCGGAAACGATTTTCTTGGCGATTCCGCCCGTGTAAAAGTCTTCGGGATTTTCAGAAATGGTATTCAAAGTCAGAGCGAGGTCTTTCTGAACGAGATTTTCACCAAGTTGAAACGGTTTGCCATCGTCGTGAATGAAGATCTTCTTTGAAGATGGAAAACCGGAAAGGATCTTCTGTTTTTCGTTCAAAGCCCTGCCCAGGGTTGA
>JBEIKL010000181.1:0-4295 GCA_040379745.1 Bdellovibrionales bacterium
CCTGAAGAAAAAGTTTTCAACACGATTCAGAAATATGCGAACACCACGGCCGCTACCCTTCCGATCGGAATGGACGAGGCGGTTCGTGCTGGAAAATTGAAAAAAGGAATGCTGGTCGCATCCGCTGCATTTGGAAGCGGATTCACCTGGGGCTCAACGATCTATCGTTACTAATTAGGAAATTCTTATGGAAGACAACAAAAGCATTGTTCAGATCAATATTGAAGACGAAATGAGGGGCGCGTACCTTGATTATGCCATGAGCGTGATCATCGGACGTGCGCTTCCGGATGTGCGTGACGGATTAAAGCCCGTTCACCGTCGTACTCTTTATGCAATGTACGACTTGGGCAACACCTACAACAAGCCATACAAAAAATCCGCGCGTATTGTCGGTGACGTGATCGGTAAATACCACCCGCATGGTGACAGTGCCGTTTACGACACCATTGTCCGCATGGCTCAGGACTTTTCACTTCGCTACCCGTTGATTGATGGTCAGGGTAACTTTGGATCGATTGATGGTGATGCGCCAGCAGCGATGCGTTACACCGAGATTCGCATGGATAAGATCACCGATGATCTTCTAGCAGACCTTGAAAAAGAAACGGTTGATTTCGGACCTAACTATGATGGTTCCTTGCAAGAACCACTGGTCTTGCCTACCAAAATCCCGAATCTCCTGGTGAATGGGTCGACCGGGATTGCGGTCGGTATGGCGACCAACATCCCCCCACACAATCTTGGCGAAGTCATTGATGCTACCCTTGCGTTGATCAAGGATCCATCGATGACCGTAGATGCACTGATGGAACATGTGAAAGGTCCGGACTTTCCTACCGGCGGCATCATTTTTGGTGGAAACATCATCAAGCAGGCCTATCGAACCGGTCGTGCAGTCATTACCATTCGTTCAAAAACCGAAATCGAAACTTACAAAAATGATCGCGAGAGGATCATTGTCAACGAACTTCCTTATCAGGTGAACAAAGCAAAATTGATCGAACGGATCGCCGATCTGGTGAACGAAGACAAACTCGAAGGTATTTCAGACATCCGAGATGAGTCCGACCGTACCGGAATGCGCATTGTGATCGAGATCAAGAAAAACGAAAGCTCGAACATAGTCTTGAACCGTCTTTATAAAATGACCCAACTTCAAGACAGTTTCGGGATTGCACTTCTGGCAATCGATCACCACCAGCCGAAAATGTTCAACTTGAAAGATATGATTCAGGCTTTCATCGAACATCGAAAAGATGTCGTGATTCGTAGAACCGTGTTCGATCTCCGTAAAGCCGAACAACGCCTGCATATCTTGGAAGGTTTGAAACGTGCGGTTGAGAATCTCGATGCGGTGATCGCCCTGATCCGTGGAAGTGCGAACGGTCAGGAAGCATTGATCGGATTGATGGACAAATTCCAATTCAGTCAGATCCAGGCCCAAGCGATTCTCGACATGCGACTTCAACGGTTGACTGGTCTTGAACGCGACAAAATCATCCTGGAATTCAATGAAGTTCTCAAGATGATCGAAGACCTGAGAGACATTCTTGCCCGTGAAGTCCGCGTTGCTGACATTATCACCAATGAATTGGCTGAAATCCGCGAAAAATACGCAGACGAACGTCGCACCCAAATCGTGATTGATGAAACCAACGATATCGATATTGAAGATCTGATCACCGAAGAACCGACCTTGGTAATGATCACTCGAACTGGTTATATCAAACGCCAGGATCCAAATCAGTTCCGATCCCAAGGCCGAGGCGGCAAGGGTATCATCGGTGTTACAACCAACGATGAAGATATCGTTACCCAGGTGTTCCAAACCACCACTTTGACAAACCTCTTCTGTCTGACCGACAAAGGTCGTTTGCACATGGTGAAGGTTTATAAGATTCCAGAAGGAGCCAGAACTGCCAAAGGCAAAGCGATTGTGAACCTTTTGACCCTTCAGCCGAACGAAAAGGTGATGATGACCCTACCGGTGAAGGATTTTGACGAGAACAAGTTCCTGATCATGGGAACCAAGAAAGGTGTCATCAAGAAAACAGCACTCAGTGAATACAAGAACATCCGAAACGTAGGAATCAATGCGATTTCAATCGAAGACGGTGATGAATTGATTAGTGCGAAAATTTCCGATGGAAATCAAGAAATCCTGATGACCAGTGCATCGGGCATGAGTATACGTTTCAGTGAAAAAGACGTGCGTGCGATGGGTAGAACCGCATACGGTGTATACGGAATGTCACTCGAAGCAGGTGATGTGGTAGTTGGAATGGACGTGATTTCACCAAATCAGCCATCTGATATTCTGGTGGTTTCCGAACTCGGCTACGGCAAACGCACACCGATGGATGAATACCGCATCCAGTCCCGTGGTGGTAAGGGCATTCTGACCATGAAGTGCACCGATAAAACGGGTAACCTCGTATCTGCTCGATTGGTCAGCACCAAGGAAGACCTGATGCTTGTCTCCAGCCGCGGAAAACTGATCCGTATGCAGATTGCCGATATCCGTGAAACGGGTCGGAACGCGATGGGTGTTCGCCTCATGAACATCGATGCAGGAGAAAAAGTGGTGGCGGTTGAAAACCTCCCGGAATCTGAAACTCCTGCTGAATCAGCAAACGGCAATGGAACTCCTAACGGCACAAGCGATGGAGAAACCACACATTAATCCGGTATTGAAAGCGTTATGGAAGACGTTTTTGATCTCCGTTTTGATGGTTTCATGCACCAATCAAAGCTCGATTTCAGCAAGGTATCTCACGGCTGAAAAACTTTGGACTGACAAGAAGTATGAAGCGGCTGTGGTGGAATTCGATCGTATCGTGAAAGAAAACCCCGGATCTGCGATTGGATTGCAGGCGCTTTGGCGCGCCTCTTTGACTCGCTCGCTTTTCCTCAAGGATTATCCCGAAGCGCTCAAGGGGCTCCAGTCGTTCATCGAACAATCGGCGCAACCGAATTTGGTTTTGGAGGCTCAAAAGGAAATCGGAGAAATCCTTTTTGGAAAAACCCAACAGTATCAGGCAGCTATTGAACATTATTCGAGGTTGATTGAAAGTGGAAAATATCCCGACGAAGAAGGGGTTTTCAAATACAGGATTTCGAGATGCTATGTTTCCCTTGGAAAAATCAAAAAGGCGATTCAAATCCAGGAAGAACTCGTCAAGTCTTCAAAAGACCAAGAGCTGATTCAGAAAACCAAAATGGATCTTGCTCAGAATTGGTTCACAATCGGAGATGTCGAAAAACAAGCATATTCAAAAGCCATCGACTACTACAAGCAAATCACTGTTGAAACTCGAGGAAAGAACAAAACAAGGTTTTCAGAAGCGCTTTTCGGAACGGCGGTTGTGTTGGAAGAAATGGACAAACCGGAAGAGGCAATCGAACTCTACAAGATGATCGAAACCGACTATCATGTTCCGAATATCGTTAAAATCAGGATCCAGAAAATCAATGACCGAACCAAACGAAAAAAAATATAAACAACTCGCCCTTTTTTCGATCATTGTCGGAGAAGTAGTGATCATGCCAAGTCTTCTGGGAGGATTTGCCTATTGGCTCTTGAAGGGTAAACCGATTCAAACGGTGGTTACCACTTTTGCTGCCCTGATCGGATTGGGTATTGCCTTTTTCAGGATTTACCAATTATACAAGATCCAAAACAAGGATCAGAATTAATGGAAGAAGTGAATCAACCGGTTCAAAGTAGAAAATTCATCCGGATCTTTATGGGTGTCAGCACTGTCTGGTTCCTGGCCGGATTGCTGGCTAATTCCGGTACTCAGGAACAGGTATTTGCATTTATTCAAATTTTCCTATTCAGTTTTTTAGACATTGTTTTTCTGACCCTTTTGTTCTGGTTTTTGTTTTTCTTAAAACCTGAGCAAAAAGCACTGCGCGTCAACAAGCTCAGAATTGCTCTTTTTGGCTTTTTTAAGTTGGTTTGTTTGGGTTTTTTGGCTATAACCTTGAAAAGATTAAGAAATGCACCAGCTACGACGCACCTGATGGGAACATCCATTATCTGGATCGGTCCTCTCATTTCAGGAATCATTTGGAAGTATTTCGATAATTCGAAGAAAAATTAGGATTTAACAATGCACGAAACAGCATCCAATTCTGAACATGGTTTTAACTGGCTGAGTCTGATCTTCAGCGGCGAGGTGATTCATCATTATGGTCACGTGATCATGACCATTGCAGTGATGGTTTTGATCCTGGTCGGAGCTGTTTTTGCCCGTGTTCAACTTTCAAAAGCCATGAAGCGTGAAGAC
>JBEIKL010000182.1:0-4216 GCA_040379745.1 Bdellovibrionales bacterium
GCACCGATTGCGAATACCTCGATCGGCACTAACGGCCTGACCAATATCGAATTCGAGCCTGCATTCAATCAGTACCTTTTTGCCCGCGAACGCGGAAACATGATCTATCAGTCCAACGTGGGTGGGAATCTCGAGAAATTCGCGGATCTGCCATCGGGACATTCGGTCTACTCTTTCACGCACACGCATGATGTAACTAACGGGACGAATATCTATTACTGTTCGAACGGTTCGCTCTATCGTCTGAACAAAAGCATTTCCGGAACGGTCACCAACACGACACTGAATTGGGGATCTTCGGAAATGAAGTGCGACATCAGCGGGATCGAATACGATGCGTCGATCAACATGCTGTATTTCCCGGTCCGGATGAATGGAAAAACCGCGATCGCTCGATTCAATCTAAGTGGTCTCTGATGCCAGGGCCTCTGATTCTTTCAGTGCCTTCCGGTCATGAATCGTTTTCCACCAGAACCAGAGTAATACGATGGCCACCACGATCAATCCGGTGGAGAGGCCAAGCCACAGGCCACGCACCTGCCAGTTCAATCGGTAGCTGAAATAAAGACCGATCGGCAATCCGATCAGCCAGTGCCCGATGCCGTTCACCACGGCCTGGATTCCCGTTTTGCCGAAGCCCCGAAGGCAGCCCGATACGATCACCTGGGTGGCGTCTCCCAGCTGGAAAATCGCGGTCAGGATCAGGATTTTTGAACCGATCTCGAAAATCCGGGGGTCATTGTTGTAGATTCCGAAAAGTTCTTTTTGAAAATAGAGTAGGAAGGCGCTGCTGCAGATGGCGAAAGCCCAGCCTAAGCGAATGGTCGACCATCCATAGCGGATCGCCAAGTGGTGGCGTTTCTCGCCATTGAGTCGGCTCAGGATCAGCGCCGCTGCGGAGGAGAATCCGAGCGGAAACATGAACACGAAGGTCGCGATGTTCAGCATGATCGAATGGGCGGCTGCCTGATCGGTGGTGAACTGTGCCGCCAAGGTGCTGACGACAATGAATGCGCCCATCTCGAATAGCATGTGTAAACTGCTGGGTGCGCCCATTCTGAGAATGCGCAGGACGAAGTCGCGGTAGTGCACGTGGTTCCAGCGAACCGGGATGTCGATCTTCGCACGTGCACGATTCGCCATGAACCACAGGTAGAAGAAAATCGCAAAACGGGAAATCACGTTCGACCACGCCGATCCCATCAGGCCGAGAGCAGGCAAGCCTGCATGGCCGTGAATGAGCGACCAGTTCAAAAACACGTTGAGTAGATTGCCGAAGAGGAAAGCAACAGATGATGCATGCGGATGCCCCCTGGACTGCAACTCCACACGCAGTAACGGGCTCAGGAAAAGCGGAAGGTAGCTCAGGGAAAGAATGGTGGTGAACTCGGTAACCGAGCCGGCGATCGCAGGGTTGATTCCGAATCGGGACGTGTTGAAGACCAACAGCGACAGGCCCAGTGTGCTGATCGCGGATACGAGCAGGGTGACCATCCATCCGGCGTAATAGAACGAATGGGCTTTCTTTTCATCTCCTTCGCCCAGGGCATTGGGGATGAAGTACTCGAGACTGAAGACAAGGCCGTTACCTACGACCATGAACCAAGCAAAGAGGGAGGTTGCCGTACCCGCTGTGGCTGAGGCATCCGCCCCCAACCGGCTGCAGAAAATGAGGTCAACGATCTGCATGGACATTTGACCGGCAAACATCATTACGCTGTGAAATACCGTATTCCAGTAGATTTTTTTGAGTTCAGCTTCGGAGGAGAGGTGTGGCTTCATGTTGCACCGTGATATAAGAAATAGTTAATTTAAAAAATTAATAACAATAATTGTTACTGATCAAAGACTTCGTGCATATTCTTTTCATCAGGTCGCAAGACCGACAAATCATTCAGATGATCTGGGAGTATCGAATCTTCTTTTCTCCCCCCAATCCCCGAAGGTTGATGTTCCCAGGTCATTTGATTGTCTCAGAATCCCCCGAAAATCCAGATCAAAAAAAAATAGCGATAAACGGTTTCTCACGTCCCCATTCGCTTCAGGAAAATCTCCCGTTTGAACAGGTTTTCAAACAGTGTTTTCTTCTGTTCGAAGCGTAAAATCTCGAGATCACACGGCGATTTGCTTTTGAATTGCAGATCGATCTTGCGCGCCCCGATTGTTTTCTTTTTCAGTTGGAGCGTGTGCTTGTGCGTGCGGTCCATGGAGTCCGCGAGTTGCAAGAGTGATAGCAGTTTCAAGAATACCACGCGCAATTCGTCTTTCTTGTCGTAAGGAATGCGGCTCTGTTTTTCGAGCATTTTCTCTTCCTTGTGATAACGGCAAAGGGTGGCGATCAATTGCGATTCCCACTCGTGCATTCCCACAAATGCTGCATTTTTCACCAGATATTCCGAGTGTTCCGAGTGGTGCGAGTGGCTGACCATTTCACCCACGTCATGCAGGATTGCCGCCGCAGAAAGGTACGCACGCCATTTCGGGTCGAGTTGATGGATCGATTTCAAAGCGTCGAAAAGCCATTCGCTGTGCGCTCGGACCGTACTTGCGTGCTGGTGATCGATGTTCCAGTGGGAGATGCGTTTTTCCACTTCCTCAATCGGGAACGCTGATTTTTTGGTGTTCGTCTTGTGATAGTGATCGAGTTCATCGACCAGGATGCCATCGCGACGCGCGAACTCGGTCGACTTGATTTGCTTGGTGCCCAGGCAGCGGGCAATCTCATCCAGCAGGATGCCACCGGCAAGAATCAGGTCCACACGTTTGGGTTCCATGCCCTTGGTCGACAATAGTTCTTCCGTGGTTTTGGTTTCGATCGACTTGACGGTCTTGCTCAGATCTTTCGTGTTGAACGGTTTTGCCGAGGCATCACGGTTGCCATGAACGAGTTTTGCAATGGCGATCACGCTTCCGCTGGAACCCAGAAGTTTCGGCGCCTTCGGCCAGTGTTCAATCAGGATTTGGGGTAAGACCACGCTCTTGATGAAGTTGCGAAGTTCTTGTACCGGATCGGATTTCTGAGGGCCCGAGGTGATTTTCTTCGGTGGCTGGGTTTTCAGGAAAACCTGCTGGAGTTTCGCAACGCCAAGATTGAAACTGTAGGAATGGAGGATCTTTCGACCCTTGCAGACCGAGACTTCCGTGCTACCGCCACCGATATCGATGAGCGCGTAGATGCCCGGTGGAACCTTCTCGAAACGGAGAATTCCCTTCGCAATCAGCGATGCCTCTTCGGCCCCGGTGATCATGCGAAAGTGTACGCCGGTTTTGTCTTCGATTTCTTTCAGGAAGAGCTCACCATCGGATGCATCGCGGACTGCAGCCGTACCGAAAGCAACGACCTTGTCCACATCAAGAGCGTCCATCGTTTCTTTGAACGACTTGACGGCTTCCAGGGTGCGGCGTTTACCTTCTGTGCTGAATTTTCCTGAAAAGTATAAGTCTTGCCCAAGCCTAACCATCGTTTTTTCACGATAGAGGCGACGATGCTGAATCAGGCCCTTACGGTTGGAGCTGATTTCATGGACATCGAAGCGAATCGAATTCGTTCCTAAATCAATCACCGCAAGGCGCATGGTGGGGCAGGATCAATTAGCGAGCGCGATTGAGTTTGCGCTTTTTGATTTTCTTGCTGTTAGCACGGTCAATTTTGTGCGCGCTTTCAACAGGATTCTTTTTGTACTCAGTTGCGCGATCGCGTTTCATTTTTGTTTTTTTAACTCTAAGACGTGTAGCCATGAAGGCATTGTTATCATGCCTGTTTCAGCTGGTCGAGCAATTTTCTCACAGACTGGCGAAGTTGATCAGGAGTGCCGGTATTTTCCAAGGTCCAGGTCGCCAATTTCAGGCGTTCCTGATCGGTGATTTGGGTCTTCACCATGGCTTGGGCTGCTTCGGGGCTGGCGCCATCGCGGGCCTGAATTCGTTGAATTTTGAGGTCATCAGGTGCGGTCACTACGATCAGGCCGTCGAAGTCTTTTGCTCGGCCGGCCTCAATGATCAGTGCTGCTTCGTAAAGAAGGAAGGGGGCTCGTTCGGAAGGCGGCTTGAGTGCCTCTGCCGACTCCAGTTTGGCCATTTCCTCCTCGCTCGCGGTTTGAATCAAGGGGTGGAGGATCGCTTCCAGGTCCTTCTTGGCTTGCGGGTCCTGGCTCAGAATCGTGCGTAGAGCTTGGCGGTCATCGGTGCCGAAGCGGGCAATGATTTTTTGATGAGC
>JBEIKL010000183.1:0-4216 GCA_040379745.1 Bdellovibrionales bacterium
TGATGGGAAAATAAACGCGGATTCCCGCAGAAAACTGAAGCAAGTCCATCATCTGACCCGCCTCATCGAACCCACTTTGGAAAAGCTGGCTGCAAAAAACGAAGCGATGAACATCGTCGATGTCGGCGCGGGTAAATCGTATCTGGGATTCATTCTCTATGATCTGGTGTTGCGCCATCTCTCTGACACCCACCTCATCGCTATCGAAAGTCGCGCGGAACTGATCGAGACCTCAAAAAAACTGGCTGCCGATTCGGGCTTTGATCGCATGCGATTCATCCATGGCAAAGTCGAAGAAGTGGATTTGGGCGTACCGGCCGATGTGGTGTGCACCCTGCATGCGTGTGACACCGCCACTGACGATGCGATTCTGTTGGGACTGAAGCACCATGCGCGCGCGTTCGCACTGGTGCCGTGCTGCCAGGCCGAGATCGCTTCCCAACTTTCATTGAACCATTCGCTGACCCGCCACCCCCTTCACCGCCGTGAATTCGGTAGCCACTTAACGAACGTGATGCGCTGTCTGTTTTTGAATGCCCACGGGTACAAGGTCACGGTGACGGAACTCGTCGGCTGGGAACACTCGATGAAGAACGAATTCATCCTGGCCGAAAAAATCTCGACCCCCGATCACCCGGAAAGTCTGAAGGCCCGCGCGCAATTGGATGCTCTGGTGGCTGAGTATCAACTGAAGCCGAAGCTATTGGCTGAAGCGTAATTCACAACGCTAAAAACAATCGACTATTTCATTGAACAGATCAGCGCGCTTTGCTGACAAACATGCCGCGCACGACTTGTTCGGCAATCTTGCGACCGGCAACCACATCGGATGGATGATGGACCCCACCGATCAGGCGGTTTTCACCGATCTTGAGTCCTTGCTGCAAAATCAGGTCCTTCTTGTAAGGAAACTTTTTCGCCAAGGCCAATGCCAATGCATACCCCACGGTGGAATGACCACTGGGATACGCTTGATACTGATGGCGCACTTTTGGAATGCACGGATTGAGCGAATCATCGGTGATGTACGGGCGCGGACGCTTGAAGTAAGTCTTGAAGTAGTAAACCGCGATGCCGGCTTTGGCGAATACCCGCGCAGCGAGTACACGGGCTTTTTTCACTTCGCTGGCAGTCAGGACACCGGTCTTTGGACCAAAACCATTACTCAGCGTCAGACTGCTTTGAGTGGCAGCCGATGCGCATTCTTCAGGCGTGCGGTGATCTTGATACGCATGAAGTGTGGTGAAGTCCTGGCGGAATTCATCACTGTCTTTCGAGGGTGGTGCCGGCAAGTGATAGCCGAAGAAGTGGACTTCTTTTGCTTTCACTTGAGCGTGCGCCTGCGCGCCGACCATCCAGAACCCTACGAACAACCACAACGATGATTTTTTCATGAATCCGATCATTTCAGGTAGGTGTACCGTGGATCCGGGGTGAATTCAAGGCTATCGCCCCCTCCTTGATGGCATTCACCGCTCGCACACTTCCACTCACCCTGCCCTTAAAGAGCCGCCTGCAATCCGACGATGAAGTTCCGGCCTGGCAATGGGGCCATATCTTTCAAGAAAGACACGTGGTTACGGGCATCGACATCGAACACGTTGTTCACCCGCCAAATCGCCTTCCATTGTCCGAACGAAGTACTGAACGGCACCTCCCCGCCCAGATTCACACGGTTGTAACCCAAAGTGGCCGTTTCATTTGCTGCCAGATTTTGCTGACCTTCGACCCGTTGAAGCTCGAGATCCGCCGCAAAGGCCGAGTGCTTGTAGTTCAGACCAAGGGTTCCACGCATCGGAGTCATGCGAGGCAGGCTGCCACCGGAGGACTTGTTCAACCCACGGACAAAGTCCCATTTGAAATCGGTTTCCCACATTCCGCCCAGGAATGCAGTGGGGATTTTATAGAGGTACTCGAGTTCGGCACCGAAGAGCTGCGCTTTGATCGCAGTAAATTGGTAGATCGGCATGTCGTCGTCCGTTCCAAGCGTTGCATCTTCACCTGGATCATCGTTGCCAGTGGGCGACAAGGCGATGTAATTCGCAAAGTGCTGATAGAACCCGGACAAGCGCCCTTCGTGCTGGCCACCCTTGGTTTTCAAAGAGAGCTCCACACCGGTGTTTTTCTCCGTCGCGAAATCGCGGCTACCCACTTCAAAAGTATTGGTCGCCACGTGCGGGCCGTTTGCAAAAAGCTCTTGATAGTTGGGTGCGCGTTCGGTGTAAGTACCGTTCACACCGACGGTCCATTCCTGTTCGCCAGTGGCTGCTTCGTTCAACGCATACTGAAAGCCCACGGATGTGCTGGGTGCGAAGAAGGATTTCGAAACGCCTTCGCCGAAGTTGACGTTGTCACTGGTTTCAGAAGTGACATTCGCGGAATCCAAACGCAAACCCAGCGATGGCTTCAGGCGATTGAATTGGAATTCGTGATAGCCGAACAACGCGTACGACGTGTTTTTGGTCATTGGCAAGAAAGCTTCATCACCATCTGCACTGAACTTGAAATACTGTTGTTGGGCACCGAACAGCAAATCGCCTTTTTTTGCATCGATTCGTGATTCAACACCGCGATTCTGAAAGATGGTACCGGTTTCGCCGGCAGCGATTTCACGGTGTTCGTATTTGGAATACGCGCTCTTGAAGCGAATGGAATCCACAAGGGAAAGATTTTTCACTTCACCGGCGACATCCACACGCGCACGATCCAATTTGATTTTCACATCTTCTTCGGCAACGGTTCCATACTCGGTCAAGAAGCCTGAAAATGCAGTACCGATGTAACCATCTTTAAAATGGTAACTCCCACCGACTGCGGCTTGGGATGCGCGGTTGGAACTGTTTACGACGGTGTTGACCGATTCACCTGCTTCGTTGGTGAACATCGGCACGGCGTAATCGTCGGAAGATCGAATCGCCCCATCGAAGTGGAACACATAGTTGCCGAGCTTGAAGCGGGTCACTGCACCGAAAGACTTGCCTTGATCCACCGTCGAATAACGGGTGTTGATGCCGTACTGATTCTCGTCGATCAGTTTTTCAGAAATGCGATTGGTGCGCACGTTGACCACACCCCCTACAGCACTGCTGCCATAAAGAAGAGCGGATGGTCCGCGCAGGATTTCAAATGACTCGACCAACATCGGGTCGATCGCAATGGCGTGATCGGGACTGGCACCGGATGCATCCAAAACGCCGATGCCGTTTTCGAGCATGCGCACACGATCGCCATCCAACCCGCGAATCACCGGACGACTGGAGTTGGGCCCGAAATAAGAAGACGACACGCCGGCTTCTTTCGAAAGAGTCTCACCGATGGTGGATTGCTTTTTACGCTCAAGCTTTGTGCCCGAAAGTTGCGATACCGTCGGCAGGTAATCAAAAGCGGAGGCCTTTTGGGATGTGCCGAGCACGCTGATTTCGGGGAGTTGATAATCTTGCGCCAGCGCTGATTGCGCAAATAACGGAGCCGCTGAAAATACGAATGCTGAAATCGCGAACGGGGTGTGTTTTGGTTTCATGAAAACCACTCTATCGCAAATGCGAATGACTTGCATTAAGAATTTTTAGCAGACTTGACTGCAATCACTTCAATTGAAAATGAATCGGGATGTGCAGACTCACCGCACGCGTGGCCGGAGTGCCGTCCGGTCGGGCCGGCAACGGCGGCAACACGCCCAATTTCTGAACAGCGCTAAGCGCTGCCTGATTCAGACTCTCAAAAGGTGTTTTTTTGGTGATGACCGCTTTGGTGATTTGTCCGGTCGGGGCGACCTCGATCAGGATCTCGACCATTCCCTCTTGCTCATTGAATTGTGCGTCCTTCGGGTACTGCTTCGTGCGCTGAATGCGATTCACGATCTCAATGATGTACTTTTGCATTTCGGATGGGGCGATTCCCCCGCCCTCTTCACTCTCCGCGGATTCACTTTGACTGAGGGTACTTTGCGTCTGCACACTGGTCTTGGTTTGCGGCGAAATCACATCGTCGTCGATCTCTTCGTGGGGCAACCCCACCGTGTGGATCACTTTGTGAATGGCGCGCTTCATCGTTTGTTGGAGCGAAATATTTTCAATCTCAATCGGCGGGTCTTGCGTCGGGCGTTGCTCGAAATAAACCACGAACAACACCGCAACCAGCAGAATCAGGTGTACGACCAGACTCCGGGCTAGCGGGGTTCGCATTTTGAGTTTCAGTCGACGCGCCATGGGTCTAA
>JBEIKL010000184.1:0-4184 GCA_040379745.1 Bdellovibrionales bacterium
GGACTTCAAGGGCAAAGACGGCAAATACGAAAGCTCAACCATCAAATTCAGAGGTAATTTATGAAACAAAAACAATCCGTATCCAATCGCACTCTCACACTGGTCGCATTCACTCTCTTCATCGTACCGTTTTCGGCTCAAGCGGAAGACTACATCATTTCCAAAGGGGATCACTACAGCAATCCGATGTCGATTCAACCTTACATCACCCGTTCGGCAATGAAGTTCAAGGTCATGTTCAATGATTCCGCCAAGTACGATTTTGTCGAAGCCAACAAGGACAAAAACCCTAGCGCGACGGAAATCGCAAAATTCAAGGAAGACCAATGGGATGTCAACAAGCTCTACGGAATCACTGACTGTGGTAGTTGGACCGCCACCAAGAATAGCGCCCGTATCGGATGGGCTTGGAACACCACCACCAAGAAACTCGACATTTATGCATTCACACACAAGGATGGAAAATTCGACTTCAACATGATTGACACTGCGGAATTGAATCAAGTTCATGACATGGAGATCGGCCTGAGCGCGGATCATTCCAAATATGAATACAAGTTCAAGGGAAAAACAGTCAGCATGGACCGCGGATGCAGTGACAAGGATATGAGTGGCTACCGGTTGAAACCGTATTTCGGTGGTGATCAAGTGGCTCCTCACGATGTATTGATCAAGATTGAGGATGCAGATGATTACGCAACCGCCTCGATTCAAAATGTGTATCCGAATCCCGCTACCGGTGAACACCTCTGGATGGACCTGAATCTTCCGGAGTCCGTGGAATTGGGATTCCGTCTCTATGACTTCAACGGCCGTCTGGTTCACGAAATCGAACCTCAATCTTTGGAGGCGAACACCGCTCTCAAGGGACATCAGATCCGACTCAACTCCCTGCCTGCAGGCGAATACCTGATTCGTCCTTTCGTACTGAAAAACGGCGAACTCATTCCGGGATTCGTCCATGGCGAGGGCCGGGCAAAGAAAATCGTTGTCCTACAGTGATTTTGAAACTTAAACTGGTTGCATGATCCAAACCAAAGGTTATGCAGCCAGTTCCGCCACTTCACCACTCCAGCCTCACCCATTCGAGCGTCGTGACCCGAAACCCGATGATGTGGTGATCGAAATCGCTTATTCCGGAATTTGTCACTCTGACATCCACACCGCACGCAGTGAATGGGGCCCTACCCTGTATCCGTGCGTTCCCGGTCACGAAATTGTGGGCACGGTCAAAGCAGTAGGCAAGAAAGTGAAAAAATTCAAAGTCGGTGACACCGTCGGTGTCGGCTGCATGGTCGACTCTTGTGGTAAGTGCGGCAATTGCAAAAATCACGAAGAACAATTCTGCTCGGTTGGAATGGTTGGCACCTACAACTCAAAAGAACTGGATGGCAAATCCTTCACCTTCGGTGGCTATTCGACGGTGATTGTGGTGAAGGACAAATTCGTCCTGAAAATCAAGAAAGGGCAACCGCTCCAAAGGATAGCTCCTTTGCTTTGCGCAGGAATCACCACTTACTCCCCTCTCAAGCGTCTGAAGGTTAGAAAAGGTCATCGCGTAGGCGTGGTGGGCTTGGGCGGTCTGGGGCACATGGCGGTCAAAATCGCGAAAGCCATGGGCGCCGAAGTCACCGTGTTCAGCACTTCTCCCAGAAAACAGTCTGATGCGAAAAAACTCGGGGCCAAGCACTTCGTAGTAACCACGGATCAGAAAAACTTCGCTCCACTCGAAGACCGGTTTGATTTCATCATCAACACCGTTTCCGCAAAACATGATTTTACCCCCTACCTAGCATCCCTCAAGATGGATGGCACCATGGTCCTGGTCGGTGCGGCGCCGGAACCGAACACAGTGGCGGCTTTCGCCCTGATCTGGGGACGGAAAAAACTGACGGGATCACTGATCGGTGGAATCCGGGAGACCCAAGAAATGCTCGATTTCTGCGCAAAAAACAAAATTCTCGCCGATATCGAGCTCATTGCGGCAAATCAAATCAACGAGGCATATGAACGCACTATCAAAGGACAAGTCAAATACCGTTTTGTGATCGATGCCAAGACTTTCTAATATCCGCTTTTTGACGCACGCTTTCTATTTTGAGAGCCTAAAATCTTTAATCAATGTTGAATCTTTTCTGGTCACGGGTTTGCATTTGACACCCTTCTGATTGCACCTGAAACTGTTGAAAGGTACCAACATGAATCAAATTCAACAGGAATTCCAACAGGCTTTCACCGAAGCGGCAGTCATGACTTTTCAGGAACTGTGTGGCTTTGTTACTACTCCTGAACCGATCCAATCCGAATCAGACAGTCCCGAAATGATGGTCATTGCCGGAATGATCGGGATCACCGGAGCATCTTTCGAAGGATCAATGAACATCGGATTTTCTGAAGTCGGATTCCTGAAGACGATGGAAAAGATGCTCGGTGAATCTCACTCCGAGGTGAATCGTGAAATCGAAGACGGTGCCGCCGAATTCGCCAACATCATTTTCGGGCAAGCAAAACTGAAGCTGAACGAAAACAATCACCAGTTCAAGCCTGCCATTCCTTGCGTGATCCGTGCTGAAGAATTGAATACTCCGGACTCTGCAAACACCATCGGACGCTTCCTGCTTCGTCTTCCCCAAGGAGTCGCGTTCCTGGAAATCTCCGGTAAAACCACCTCCACCGTGGCAGTACCCGAATCAACGCAAAAACCTTCTGAATCCACTCCAAAACTCGATGGTCAGGTCCTTCTCTCTTTCGTGGAATCCGTTCGTGAAGCGTTTGAAACTCAATGCCACTTGAAAGCAGAACCCCAGCAGCCATTCAAACGCTCGCAAGAAAATCACTATCGGTTCGACATCGGCTCGATTATCGGGATTACCGGCACCTCCTTTCGTGGCACCCTATCCATTGCATTCGAGGCAAATGCCTATCTTGAATTCTTTTACCGAATGACCAACGAACGCCACGACCTGGTCACTCCTGAAATCGCCGACGGAGCGAGCGAGATGATCAACATTATCTACGGAATCACGAAGAAGAAATTGAACGAACAGGGGCATGGGCTCCAGATGGCACTTCCAAAACTGGTTCAGGGTGCGAACATGGAAATGCGCCACGGATCAAAAAAACCGTCGATTGCTCTTCCATTCGTGATCGAAGGCGGAAAGTTCTGGGTTGAGTTCGCCTTTGAAGATTCTGAATGAATCTGGCGATGGCAAATCAGTAAATCAGATCACAAACCTTGTTCGCCATTTCCTTCGCAGCCTCTCCACAATAATGGATATTGTCGTTTTCGGATTTACCGAAGCAGTCCGCTTGCCCTTCGGGCTGCACTCGCTTGAGCCTGGAATCTACAAGGAGAAGTGAATTCCGCATGAGATCCAACCCATCGATCACCTGGCACTGATCCCCGATCGCCTGCCGAATGGCAAAGTCAACATCCATGGTGTTTTTCAGTGTCTTGTGAGGAAACCGTGGTGTCGCCGGCACTTGCATCTCGTAAGTCGCCGTCAGAAAGTAGCAATTCTCAAACGAAATGCCGTGCGATCGGATCACCCGAACCAGATCCTGCGATTGCTTTGCAATGGATTCGGAGGGATGAAGAAGGAAATTATCTCCGAAAAACGCGAGTACTTTATTCGGGCGATGCGCCTTCATCATCGGCTCCAGACGCCGCTTGCAATCAGGAACCATCGCGCCCCAACCCAAGTTCACTTCCTCGTGTTGCGGATCACGTCGGATGGTCGTCACCTTGTCCAGCTCGTCACTGTAAAGCCAGTGTTCAGGACGGGTGCTACCACGTCCATAAGTCACAAAACGCTTGACCTTGGCATTCAGGCACTTCTGAATGAAGTTACCGAAAAAGCTTTTCGAACCGACAGTACCCGTCTGGGAATCACCAATGACGAGAAGATCAACCTTCTTTTCACGACAAGGCCAGATGGAGGCACTGGCAAATGAACAATGACAAAAGAATAAAAACAAAACCAAACGCATTCAGTCGTTTTATTGAAGTCAAAGGAACTTTGCAAGACTGCAAAACGATCAAAATTCACCATTGATTTCAACAATTAACAAAGAAACAGGACGGCAAAACTCACTTGCATTTGGAGTTAAATACAGTCTCATACCCGGGAAGAACGGAAACAGGAGCATCCTGCACGCAAACTTTCTCCAAGTAAGGCAATCCC
>JBEIKL010000185.1:0-4073 GCA_040379745.1 Bdellovibrionales bacterium
CGTGTTCCTGCTCAAGACTTACACCACCAGCACGAACTCCATGGCTTCAGTCAAAGGAATCGAATTGCCGGTCTCCAAGTCCTTCGAAAGCCCACAGGACACCATTCACTTGATGGTGACTCCGCAGGCGATCTTCATATCGGGACTGACGGACGCAAACCCTGAACTCACCAAGCCCGTGGTCGAGTTCAAACAATCGGTCGAGTCCCTCAACACCGGCGGGACTCCATCCTATGAATTCAAACAGGATGACGTGAAAGACGGCGTAATCACCCCACTCTTCACGATCCTGGATCAGGCCGCTTTGGACGCAAAAAACCTCCGTTTGAGCTCCAGCCTTCGGGACAAGGACAACAACCCTGTGCCCTTCAACGGAACCCTCGCCATTCAGGCCGATAAACGCGTGAAATATGACATCCTGAGACGGATCATGTTTACCGCAGGCCAGGCCGGCTTCGGAACCATTCGCCTCCTCGCACGCCAGGAAGATCAATAACCATCTGCAACATTGCTGATTAACCTTTGTTCGGGCAGGCTCCCCCCTCGCCTTTTTGCCCTTTTTCTGCTAATCTAGGCCCTTATCCAAGTTTAGCATTCAATCGAAGGAGACCCATCATGGGAGCACAGTGGAAAGCCGCAGGCCGGGCAGCGAACGCCAACAAAAAAGGAATGTTGGTCAGCAAGCTCATCAAGGAAATCGTTGTTTCAGTGAAACTCGGTGGCCCGGATCCCACAGGTAACTTCCGCCTGCGTGGTGCGCTCGAAGAAGCGCGCAAGAACTCCGTCACCCGAGACTCGATCGAACGTGCCATCAAGCGCGGATCCGGCCAGACCGATGACAATATCGTTTACGAGACCATCGTATATGAAGGCTTTTGCCCGCACCAGGTACCGATCATGGTCGAATGCCTGACCGACAATCGCAATCGCACCGCAGCCGCAGTCCGGGCAGCATTCCGCAAAGGACAACTCGGCACCTCCGGCTCGGTAGCCTGGATGTTTGATCGCAAAGGCGTGGTCGAAGCACACTTCAGCGATGCCGGTGCCGACCTGGAAACCGTGGCCATCGAAGCGGGCGCAGACGAAGTCGAGACCGTGAAACCGGGTGAAGGCCAACCGACCGATGGCCTGATCGCGCGATTCACTTGCGCGATGACCGAGCTCGATACCGTGAACAAGTTCTTGAACGAGAACAAGTGGAACATCCTGTCTTCCGAATTGTCCTACATTGCAAAGAACTTCGTTGCTCTCAGCGAAGAACAGCAGAAAGAAGTGGGAGAATTCCTCGAAGAAATCGACGACAACGATGACGTACACCGCATTTACGTGGGAATGAGGTAATGCTCATCCGTCGCATTCAGGCGAATTTCGGTACCATCCTGTTTTTCCTGATGGCGATTGCTGGAACCATCCGGGTCATGCTCGAACGACCCGTATCCGGTCACTACCGGATCTTCACCGGGGCTGCCAGGGTTTTGCTAGAGCGAATGGATCCGTATGAATATGATTTCAAATCGGTAGGATACTGGTTTTACTCGCCCTCTTGCGGCCTCTTTTTTTTCTCGCTCTTTTCCTGGTTGCCCGATCTCGTAGGGCTATTCCTTTACACGGCTCTTTCCATTTTTGCCATTCACTCATCGCTTCGTTTTTTTCTGAACCACCTGGCTCACGACCACCATGCCCAGGAAGAACTCAAACGGAGAATCCAATGGGCTTTGGCATTTCTCTCGATTCCCCTTTATCAGGCGGTGATTGCCGCAAAAGTGGAGACCATCATGGTGGCCGCAGTGCTGTTCTGCATGGTTCGCTGGCAACGCAAACAGTACGGATGGGCGTCGTTCATCCTGGGGTTGATCCTCGATTGGAAATTTCAAATCGTGCCGATCGCGGGACTCGTAGGAATCATTCTTTTTCTGGAACGCAAGACCTTACGCCCCTTGATCTATCTGGGCTTATCCACAGTATTCTGGCATTTTCTTCCAGCGATTTATTTGGGCTGGGACCGACTCCAGGATTTGTTTCAACACCAAAGCGCATCACTAGGCGAATTCATCAGAAAAGCATATGCCGATTTCGATAACTTATTCCGCTTCCTGAAAGAGCTGGGCTGGAATCTCAGCCTTCAGGACAGCTTGGTGGTTTCCGGCATGGCCGCCCTGTTTTTTTCTTTTCTCGTCTGGTTCGGGTATCAACGAAACCAAGGCAAGCGGTCTCATCGCGTGTACTTGATGGCGATCGCACTCGGTTCGATCTTTTGCATCGGATTCTCACCCCTGAATCAGAACAACGCTTCGATCCTCGGCACTCCCGTTTTCATTTTTGCGGCACTCTGGATGGCTAATCGCCATCACCCGAGAATGAAGTGGGTATCCCTGACATTCATTCTCCTGTTTCACTTCAGCTATTCCGATCTGATGCCGGCAAACCTGAAAACCGTGCTCAGATTGTATTCGATCAAAAGTGTGCTGATCCTGGTTTACGGGATGATGCTGCAGAAGAAAGTCCTCGAAAACCACCGGACCTAACTCTTTGGCCAATACTTCTCACATGGAAATTCCCGAATCAGGACTTCGTTATCCTTGTGGTAATTTCCAGGCTTTTCAGGTGATTCATATCCAATGTGGCATTTGTACTCGCTGATAATGTCATCGACATTCATCGGCCTGCCTTTTTCATCCTGGCCCATGCATTTCTGCAACACACCCCACACCACTCCGGTCCGGTGATGACCACCATAACAATGAATGTAAGCTGAACCATTCTTGCCAGCATCACCCGCGATCTCATTCACGATGTTGGCAACCTGATCGAAAACATTTTTCTTTCCGTATTTGAACTTGTACTGAAAAGTCTCGGGCATGCCATCGGTTTTCAATGGATGCTCATTATACATCCAGTATTCGGCTTTCGGGTTCAACTTCAACAACAGTTCCTTTTCTGCGGCAGTCATCCGTTTCGCCGACTCCCAGTCAATTTCGTCATAGTTCACGATCTTTTCGAGTTTGTGCTCCTTGACCAGTTCCTGCATGCAGGATTTTTTACGATCAATTTCTAAAAATTTCTGTTTCAGGATTCCGCCCTCGTAAAACTGAGGAGCTTGATATGATCCGCGAAAGACCGTTCTCTTGACACCATTTGGGAACTGGAAAGTGGCTCCACCCATATTCGAGGTGAGGGAAAACCTCGATTCCAGTGCTAAATTTCGAAGTTGTTGGTTTTCAACAAGGTCGGCTTCATTATGCCCATTGAAGATTTCACGCAACTCAGGACGGGACTGGGCAATATCGATCAGACCAAAACCACCGTTATCATCACAATGGGCTGGCTTTGCTACCTGACGGGACGACGGGGTGAAACGGGAACAATCGAAGGTTCGCTTTGGAATACTGGCAATCCATCGATTCAGATCATTCCTACTCTGACAGGCTTCTTCCATTTTTGCGTGAGCCAAGGAACCAGAAGCCAATAAAGCCAACTGTAATACAGACATGAACCACATGCTTGAAAGGATCTCATTAATTGACTTTAATTGTCAAGCTTTGGCTGGGTACTGGATTTAAAAAAATATCCTTTATTTACTTTAGCTTATCAATTCCAACCCCGAGTCTCCCCTCACCCCATTCCACCGTTACCCAGGTGGATCGAGCGCTCTCAACCGGCGTAACCGGGAAATAGGAATCCGGCTCCAGCGTGGCCTCGAGCGCGCGAAAATCCGGTAACCCCAACCGCTTCAACTCCTGTTTCGAATGAAACCGCATCATCGCTGGCGTGGTATGCCCCTTTTTACGAAGAGCCGCCTCGAGCGCGTGTGCCACCCGTCCCATGGTGTAGCGTGCGTTCACCTCAATGACTGGAACGATCGCGAATGAACGGGGAGAGGCGTCACTGACTTGCAAAACACCATTCTCATTATCCAGCAAAGAGCCGTTCGACCGAACCACCATCGCATCGATCCCCACTGGGCCGACATACCCCGAATCCAACAGGTGTTTCAGGATCACATCATGCGTACGCATCAGTTCAGCGCGATGGCGTTCGATCGCCAGCCAGGCACGGTGCAATTCGTGGGTCGC
>JBEIKL010000186.1:0-4008 GCA_040379745.1 Bdellovibrionales bacterium
ATCGCATTCCCGAAATGGTGCTGATGTTCCAGGCCGAAGTTGCAAAGCGCCTTTATGCCGAAGCATCGACTCCGGATCGCGGATCGCTCTCGCTCTATATTCAGAACGAATGGGATGTGAAACGTCTCCTGGTGGTGAAACCCGAGGCCTTCAATCCTCCTCCGAAAGTCATGTCCGAAGTGGTCGTGCTGACCCGTAGGGAAACGCCATTCATTGCTCTTCCTGACGCCGAAGCGCGCGAACAGTGGAATCATCTGTTGAAGGTCTCGTTCCAGCATCGTCGTAAAATGTTGCGTGCGAATCTGAATGGAACCCGTTGGAAAACCGCTTTGGATAAATCCGGTGTGGATCCCACCTTGCGCGCAGAAGCCTTGGAATGGAAGGACTGGATCGCCCTATGGCAAAGTTCTCGCTGATTTACGCGCTCTTTGCATTGTGCACCCTTTCGCCTTTTGCGAGTTCGTTTGCGATGACGAGTGAGTGGATGGATTCACGCCACGCTCATTCCGTCGTGGTGGATTTCGGTATCGAATATGCTCATCCGTCCTTCAGCCCGATCCGCGATGTCGTGATCCGCAACCCGCGCACCACCGGTGATGCCGCACCCGTTTCCGGCACGGTCGATCAGTCGTATCCGGATGTGTTTGCGCAAACCCTGAACGCACAGTTCCTGCTAAACAGTGACTCCAATGCGATTTTGCAACTCCGCAGTTTTCTTCCATTGAATTCATTCGCACAAATGGACACGGGAAACACCGACCTCCCGGAATTCGTTCTTTATCGTGCAGAGAACCAACGGCCACGGATTTCACTTCTTGCCGAGTTGGATGTGATCCGTGATTTGCGTTTCGGTCTGGGCTTTGATCTCGGTTTCGGTGTCACTTCCGAAGCGACCGTGTTCCTGCAAAGCGGAGATGGAAAAAGTTCCTCGCAACGTATTTCCGCCACAGTGAAACCGAAATTCATTCCGATCGCCACGATGGATTGGGCTGGTTACCGATTGATGGTGAAGGGGGAGAACCGCGTGGATTTTTCGTTCCGCACGGACTCGGGAGCGAGTATTTTCCCCCCATTGAATGCCAGCTTCGACGTGACTTATTTATCGAACAGCGCACTCTACTATGACCCGTGGATGTTTGACATCTCGAAGGTGTTTGACCTTTCCGCACTCGCACTCGACACATGGAGCGTGAAACTGGGTCTCTCCTATCAGTTATGGTCCGGCTTCGTTTCCCGGGCCGCTGTCATAGAAAACGTTTCGGGAACTTTCTCGAATGGCATCGGCCCTGAATTCAAGGCGAGAAATCTTTTGGTTCCTCGGATCGGCATCGAAAAGGGGTTCATCTCAAGTCGCTGGTCGTTGGATTATGCGTTCAAAGACAGTATTTTCGATCAAACGCCATCTGGAGTCGGTAACTACCTCGATCCTCCCCGCCATACGGCGTCGGTGGGTGCGGTGTTCCCGCTTCGCTCCGGTTGGGAGTGGGGAACTTCGCTCCAGGTTGCTCGCTTGGGTCCCCAATCTGTGGTAAAGTCGAATGCAACGGAGATCGGAGCTCCCGGCTATGTGGCCTCCGGTTGGCTGTATGGTGGAAACATTCACGTGACGATTCCACTGATGAAAAAGGAACAGGACTGACCCATGAACGTTCAAAAAATGAAACTCATCATCAAGGATCACTTCCTGTCGGGCCTGATCGTGTTGGCACCGATCCTGATTGTTGCCATCGCCTTCCAGTGGGTTTTCGGTGGATTGTTCGACCTCATTCACGAAGTGACGGGCGCCATTTCTCCGATTTGGGACGTGTTGATTCTGGGCGGGGTTTTACTCGCCGGAGTGATTGTCGTTTCACTCGTCGGACTTTTTTCCCGCCTTTACTTTGGCAAGAAAGTTTTTGAATGGCTGAAAGAAGGAATCGAGAAGATTCCATTCTTCGGCTCGATCTACAGCACGCTCGAACAGCTCTTCAATGCGGTTTCCAGCAAGGGTGGAAAGCAATTCAATCGCGTGGTGTTCATCGAGTACCCACGCAAAGACGTTTGGGCTGTCGCGTTTGTCACTGGCCAAGCGAACTTGAAGGGATTGCCTTCGGGGTTCATCAGTGTGTTCGTGCCAACTGTTCCGAACCCGACTTCGGGGTTTCACCTCATGGTGAAGGAAACCGACGTGATCGAAAGCAATCTGAAGGTGGACGATGCGTTCAAGTTGATTCTCAGTCTTGGAGTGGCCACGCCGAATGAGTGAGACCAAGGGTGAAAAACTGATCGCCTCGAATCCGAATGCACGCGGGGATTATTTCCTTGAGGAGTTCGTGGAAGCGGGAATCGTGCTGACCGGAACCGAAGTGAAAAGTATCCGCGCTTCCGCTCCGAATCTTCGGGACGCATTCGTCGAAGTCACCAGCAAGAAAAAGGGCGGAGGCAAAACCGGCTCGCTCGAAGCATGGCTGGTGAATGTGCACATCGGGCCCTACAGTCACGGGAACATCTGGAATCACGAAGCCCGTCGTCGTCGCAAACTTCTCCTGCATGCCCACCAGTTGAGACAACTGTACGGGGCCTTGACCCAGGACGGAAAAACCATCGTTCCCACCCGGATGTACTTCTCAAAAGGTCGGGTAAAGATCGAAATCGCCCTAGGTAAGGGTAAGAAAAAAGGCGATAAGAGGGCGGATCTTAAAGAGAAATCCCAGAAACGGGAAATCGACCAGGCGATGAAGCGGGGAAGGTAGGGGCAGCCCCCCTCACCGCACGGGAAGCTGGACTTTTTCCGTTCAATCCGTTAAAAAGGAACACTATGGCACGCGTAACAATTGAAGATTGCTTGGATAACGTTGAAAACATGTACGAACTCATTCACCTGGCTACCCGCCGTTCCCGTCAAATCGTGAAGGGTGCGGACGTTCTCGTGAAATGTAAAAACCGTCTTGCAGTCACTTCTCTTCGCGAAATCGCGGCTGGCAAAGTGAAGCCGAAATACAAAGGCAAGAACGAAGCGCCGATGCCGGGCGAGCTCTGATCCGAATCCGGTCAGCAAAAAATTTAAAACCAAAAAAGCCCACGCGGAAAGATTCCACGTGGGCTTTTGGGTTTTTGGTGTTGGGTCACTTTTAGATTAAGACAGAAGTTTCAGTGCGCTCATTGAGTTTTGGTTCGCCTGACCGAGAACCGATACACCCGCTTGAGTGAGGATGTTTGATTTGGTCAGTTCCGAAGTCTCGGTAGCCATGTCCACATCGTAGATGCGGCTGCGAGCAGAACTCAAGTTTTCATCGTACACATTCAAGTTCGCAATGCTGGATTGCAAGCGGTTCTGGAGTGCGCCGATTTCGGAGCGGTTTTCAGAAAGTGCGGTGATCGCAGTGTCGATTTTGGAGAGGTTTTCCTGTGCCGCTTCTTTGCTTTCGGTGTTGATGTCACCTACGCCGAGGTATTCGGCAGTGATGTTCATCTTCGCTACATCGTATACGAAGCGATCGTGTTCCGGAGAGTTGTTCAAACCGACTTGGATTTCAAGTGAATCGCCTTCGCCCTGAAGGAGTTTGCGACCATTGAATTCAGTGGTTTGAGCGATACGGTCGATCTCGCCGCGGAGCTGTTGAACTTCTTTATTGATGAAATTTCTTTCCTTGTCACCGATGGTATCGGATGCCGCTTGGATGGACAGTTCGCGGAAGCGGGTAAGGATGTTACCGACTTCGCTCATGCCACCTTCTGCCACTTGTACCATGGAAATACCATCGTTTGCGTTTCGGCTGTCTTGGCGAATGGAGCGGATGTCCGCGCGCATTTTTTCAGAGATCGCCAAACCCGCTGCATCGTCCGCAGCGCGTGCGATTCTGGAACCGGATGCCAATTTCTCAAGGCTTCCTTGTTGCTTGTGGTTGGAAATACCAAGATTACGTTGTGCACCCAAAGATTGTACGTTTGTATTGATTCTAAGACCCATTGTGTCCCCCTTATTATTAGAATAATCAGTCGTGGAACCCATTTCCTTGACTGAAACAC
>JBEIKL010000187.1:0-3966 GCA_040379745.1 Bdellovibrionales bacterium
AGGCGCTGGAAGGGTTTTCATGGTCCCGAGGATGATTCTCAGTTGCTGTTTCAAATCACGATCAATGCCGGGGTAACGGATCTTGATTGCAACATCTTTGCCTGTGTGCAGTGTTCCTTCATGTACTTGTCCAAGGGATGCAGTGAGAGGATGGTCAGAGATGGTTTCCAGTTGATTTGCAAGAAGTGGAGCTTGTTCCTCGATGATTGACTTGACCACTTCAAGTGGGATCGGCTGTGGTGTAGGTGCATCCTTTTCCGGATCAATGCCGAATCGCATGGAAAGAATCTGGCTCATTTTTGTCGGTATTCCAGGTAAATTTCCAAGTTCTTGCAGGAGATATCTTCTACCAGCCTCCTGATTGAAGCGGGTGAGTGCGAAGGCCTTTAAACCTATCCGAGTAAATTGGAATGCCTTTCGGATGGTGCCGCTCATTTTTTCTGGTAAGCGATCACGTTTTCAAGGTTGGTTTGCACCAGACGATCGGAAACTCCCAATGCACTCTCACTTGCTCCCAGGATCAGGTAACCTCCTGGAACGAGGCATCTTTCGAGTTTGTTGATGATCGCCTTTTTTCTTTCCTGATCTTGATAGATCAAAACATAACGGCAAAGTATGAGATTAAACATTCCCATGCCGATGTATGGTTCAAGTAGATTCATCTTATGGAAATGTACCAGGTTCTTTACTTCAGAGTTCAGTTTCCACTGATCATGTTCAATCTTGGTGAAATGACTCCGGATTCGTATTTCATTCAATCCACGTTGTATTTCAAGATTTGAGTAAAGTCCTTGTTTGCAGCGGTTGAGAGCGTGATCAGCAATGTCGGTTCCGACGATTTCGAAGTGCGGGCCCAAGGGGTTAGCCTTTGAAAATTCATGGGCCAACATAGCCATGGAGTAGGGTTCCTGACCAAAACTGGAAGCCGCGCACCAGATCCGATAGTTCACAGGTCGTGGAATCATGGTGTGAATCTGCGGAAATATCGTTTTTTCGATAGAATGGAAAACCTTCGGATCGCGGAAAAATGAGGTTTCGTTATTTGTTGCGATGTCGAGCAATTGTTGTTTGAATTCTCCAAAAATGCCATCACTCATTGCCCGGTCATAAACTTCGTCGGACGATTTGAGCTTGAGAAGGAGAGCGATTTTATCGATCCGTTGCTCGAGTTGGAAGTAATTCATCGGCGCGTAGACAATACCGAGTTCCTTCTCGATAAAGTCAGCAAAAAACTTCAGTTGGACATCACTCAGCGCCATGATCTGATTTTACTCCCTTGAATCCGATTCCGTAAGTGGGTTCATGATAAAAAGTCCAGATCGAATCGGGTGATTTCCACTGCCGCAGCGATCGCTTCAAACTGTTTCTTGGTTTGCGGCTCAACGATCAGGTTTTCTTCGCTTACCCCTGTTTGGATTTTGACGGAAAGCCTCCAAAGGAAATTGATTGCTTCGATGTTTACCTTGCCGATTCTGGAAATGAAGTCCTCGCTAATGTTGTTTGCGGGTGTTTTCAGGATCTGGTCAACCATGACAATCATTCCATGAAGAACGCTTGCGCTCATCATGGCGTGAGCGGATCTTGCCGCAGTCGAAAGGACTTGGAGGTTTTCTCGAATCGAATTCATCACAGGAATCGAGATTCCACCGTTTTCGAGTTGGATGAAATGATTCTCGATCTGGTTCTTTTTTTCTTCGGTGAAGATCGAACAATAGGGAGAAGCATCGGCTAATGTCTCGGATAACGCCTTGGTTAATGCCTCAGGATTGATATTCACAGGATCTAAATCCGGCCTAGAGGAGATCTCTGAAAGGATATCCGTTTGTGTTGTGACTTCTTCTGAATTCTCAGTTATTGGAGTATCTTTGATTGAAGCGGATTCAATTGATTCTCTGGTCTGATTCGACAGTTGGTTTTCAGTGTATTGATCCTGTGCATCTCCAAGGAATTCATCCAATGCATGAGTAACCGTTTCAGCCTTTACTGCTTCCATTTCAATCAGAACCTGTACAAGCGGGGTGCGAACTTCATCCAGAGATTTTTCGAACTTTTCGGCAACAGAGTCATTCCAAATATTCAGTTCTCTTGCAGCTTCGATGAATCCGCTACGGGACAAGTTCTGAAGTTTCAAGATTTTGAAAATCTGGTCAGGCCTCAACAGTTTCTTGTTGTATGCGATTTCAGCCATTCCAGGCATTTTCGAGGTCTGGCGGATCAACGCCGCGACCATTTGTTCCGTTGATACGATGTTTTTCTCAATCAGATATTCACCGAAGAGTTTCATGTGTTCCCCTTAGCTGCTCATTTTGCGGATCATCGCTTGGATCTGGTGCAAGTTACCGATTTCGTCCTGAAGACCGGCATTGAAAACCGAACCCGGCATTCCGAAAACAACGCAAGATTCCTTGTTCTGAATCATGATTCCTCCCGCCGCCTTTTTCACCGATCGAGAACCGATCATTCCATCCTCACCCATTCCGGTCAGAACAATCGCCATTGTACGGGACCCATAGTGGTCTGCTGCGGATTCAAAAAGGGTATCCACGGAAGGCCTGACGGAATTGCGCGGAGGACTTTGATCGAGTTTGATGCAGGTTGTGCCATTGATCCTTTGGAAAGAAAGATGGAAGTTGCCGGGAGCGATGTAGATATGATTCGGCTTAACCGGTTCGCCATTCACACCTTCCTTTGTTTCAATACCTGAGACGGTCTGGATTCGCTTTGCCAGTGAAGTGGTGAACATTGCAGGCATATGTTGCGCAATGACGATCGGTATCCGAAGTGGAAGTTGAAGCCCGGTCAAAACTTGTTCGAGTGCTGGTGGTCCCCCGGTGGATGAACCGATTACGATGATTGATGGCATGAACAGTTCGAGATTCTTTTTGGATACTTTGGGAGCCTCGAAGGGTTTTGCCGTTTGGATGCCGGTTAAAGGACTCGGGGTGGTTGAAACAGTGCTATTTGAGATTCCCGGTTTCTTGAACTGAAGGATTTTGGGCATCAGTTCATCACGGATCCGGATGGATGCATTTTCAAAGGTCGCACCTTCACCACCGGGTTTTGCCACGAAGTCATCCGCTCCAGCCTCGAGTGCATCGAGGGTGGCTTCTGAGCCACGTGTGGTGGCTGCTGAAAAAACAATGATTTTGACTGGAAATCCTGCTTTTTTGATCTCCTTGATGGTTTCCAGTCCGGACATTTCCGGCCTTTCCATATCCAGAGTGATCAAGTCCACTCCTGAGGATTGTGAAAGTTTTTGCAATGCGGTTTTGCCATTCGTGGCAGTACCGACGACCTCGATCAAGGCGGAGCCTTCCAGCGCCGCCTTGATCTGAGTGCGAAATACAACTGAATCGTCGACAATCAAAACTCTCATTAAATCTCCAATTTACGAACGAGGTCCTTCAGACGACCTGCCAGGTCGTGCAATCCTTTTGAAGCTTCCAGGGTTTGTGCTGCTCCGGTTGAGCTTTCCTGAGCAGCTCCGGCAACGGTACGGACAATATGAGTGATTCCTTCAACAGCTCCACTAGACTCCTGCATGACTCGACTGACTTCGTTTGAAGTTGCTGTTTGTTCTTCCACGGCCGCCGCGATGGTCAGCGAGATATTGCTGATCTGTTCGATTACGCGTGAAATCGAGCCGATCGCACTGACTGCGCCTTTCGAAGTGTCCTGAATCGCACTGATTTTAACGGTGATTTCTTCAGTCGCTTTCGCAGTCTGTTTGGCCAGTTCCTTGACTTCGTTTGCAACGACAGCGAATCCTTTACCCGCATCGCCGGCTCTTGCCGCCTCGATAGTGGCGTTCAATGCAAGAAGATTCGTTTGCTGGGCAATGGAACTGATCACCTTGATCACGTTACCGATTTCCTGGCTGGCTTCACCCAATTGATTGATCGTTTGATTGGTTTCGGTCGCTTTTTTCATCGCATCCTTTGAAATTCCTGCCGCCTCAGAAGATGA
>JBEIKL010000188.1:0-3932 GCA_040379745.1 Bdellovibrionales bacterium
GCCAGTATCTGGATGCGATTGCGGCCGTGGCCCACAACTTGGGCGATCTGGATCGCATGTTCGATGCGTGGGAAATCGGCGAGATGGATGTGCTCAAACGCCGGGTGTATCGTTGTGGACATGAAGACGCCCGCAATCCCCGTGCTGAGTTGTTGCTGGCGGGTAGCATCTACAAAGAGATGTTGGCGAGTGAGAATCACCGTCATTTTCCGCTTCGTGACCCCAAGGGAATCCGTAAGTCTGAACGGTTTTTGCTGAATTTTGGCCCTTTCTTGGATGACTGGGGTGTTGGAATTGTTTCTTCATCGACGGTGCTTGCTCAGGGTGGGGATGCGATTCTCAACGAAGGCGATCTGCGTGAAGTTGCCGAGGCCTTGATCTCGGGGTGGAAGCGATTGAATCCGAAAACCATTTACACTTGCCAGGGATATGCACGGGCTCTTTGCGGGATGATGACGGCGTTTCCAAATAAACGCGAAGGTTTCGAGGCGCTGCTTTCGCCAAAAGTAAAAAAGGAAATGAACGAAAGCGGATTACGCACCCTGATGGGGGTCACGCGTGTCCAATTCGAAAAACAGTGGGTCGCAAAATTACTGCGACTGGTTCAGACGGAGTAGTTGGTTTCGATTTTCTTGTCGAGTTCATCGAGGCTTTCAAATTTCCAGATCTCCCGTGTGAATTCGTTGGCGCTGATTTTTGGGAAAGCTCCACCCAGCCAGAGCATGGTTTCTTGCGGGACGCCGATGTGCAATTCACGCAAGTAAGAAAGTGGTTTTGTTTTGAGGTCCGCTTGGGTGATCGGCGAAAATCCGATGACAATCGCATGTGCTTTGAGTTGTTTTGCAGCAGAAATCAACGAATCCACCGGCATGTTGGGGCCAAGGAAGGTGGTTTTGAAACCGTAGAAACGACAGAGGACTGCCGACATCAGGATTCCGAATTCATGCAGATGGTTTTCCGGGGTGGCAAAGACCAGGTTTTTGTCTTTATGGATGGCACCGTCGACCGGTGACAGATCATCGTAAACGCCTCGTACATAGCGTTTCAGTAATTCAGTCAGTGCGTGCTCCTGACCGATGCCCATTTTGCCTTCAATGACTCGGTCACCGACCTTGTACATTAATTGGGGAATCAGGTGAAACAACAGGTCGCGCGGGCTCATCGTGTAGTTGGCGCGTGCCATGTGGATTTCGATCATTCCCAGATCGAAGTTTTCAACAGCTTTCAGCAGATCTTCAGTGATTTGTGGGATTTGCGGATTAAGTTGCTTGGAAGTAATGACGCCGGTACCGGATTTCACGGTGGCCAAAAGAGCGATCAGCTTTTCGTCCGGGAGATTTGCCACACTCCCGATCGAATGGCCATTATGCGTAAGGTCTGCAAGCAGTTTGAGACGGTTCACTTCTTGCTCTGAATAAATGCGGCGTCCGGTGCTGGTGCGCTTGGGCTTAACCGCGACATAGCGCTTTTCCCAAGCACGGATGGTGTCGGGGTTGAGTCCAGTCAGGCGAAGAACTGATTTCAAATTGAATACTTGCATAGTTGACTTTAGGATCCTTTAAAATCTATATTTTGTCAATGTTTCAAGCTTGACTTAACTTGGACAGATGGGTATTAGTTGGGCAAAGAGGTGTAACCATGAATAAATTATTTCTCATTCCATTGATCTTGTTGACCGTGAACTGTGCCGAAGCGCAGATCGCTCCGGGTGTTGCAAAGGGTGAAGTGAAGCCGATGCAAACTGTAGAATCAGTCGAGCTCGATCGTTACCTCGGCAAGTGGTTTGAGATCGCCAAATACCCAAACCGCTTTCAGCGGGGGTGTGAAGAGGCGGTTGCGGAATATGCCAAGCTTCCGGATGGAAAAATCGAAGTCCATAACACCTGTAAGAAAACCAGCAACGGTCAATTGAAAGACATTCTCGGCGTTGCAAAAATCGTCGACAAAAAGACCAATGCGAAGCTGAAAGTCAGTTTTCTTCCGAGTTGGTTGCGTTGGACCAAGCTGGGTGAAGGGGATTACTGGGTCATCGCCCTCGAGTCGAACTATGAATATGCAGTGGTCAGCGAACCGGGCCGTCGATTCCTGTGGATCCTGAGTCGCACGTCTTCCTTGAAGCGCTCCACTTACGAATCCATTCTTGAAAAAATCACAGCAGCACAACTGGACGTGAGCAAGCTCCAGTTCTCTCGCGAAAACGCGATCCGCGATTAATCACGATTTTCATTGATCTGAACAAAACTTGTACTGCGCCTCGAAGCCAATGGTTTCGGGGCGTTGCCGTTTTTTAAGGGTTTTCATTGCCAATCGCGATGCATAAAAATAAAGGTAACCTGCAGATACAAATTGAGAATAGTAATCGAATCAGGTATTCTGTGGCCCTATGAAATTCAAACTGGAGCCGAAAAAGCTCATCCAAATTCATGACCTCATGGTGAAGTCACGCGTTCTCGAAGAACGCTTGATCCGCATGTACAAGCAAAACGACGGTTACTTCTGGATCGGTGGTCCGGGAGAAGAGGCGTTCAGTGTTCCACTGGGAATGCAAGTGAGTAAAGGAATGGGTCTCGATCACGATTTCCTTCATCTTCACTATCGTTCATCTCCGATCATGTTGGCGATGGGGGCAGAACCGATCGATTCGATGAGACAGATGAAAAACGTGGTGACCGATCCGTATTCCGGTGGTCGTAACTTCGCCAATCACTATTCCAAGCGCGATTGGAATGTGGTTCCAGTTTCATCCACGATTGAAACCCAGTACTTGACCGCGATCGGAACAGCGATCGGTCAGACCAAAGAAGGTTGTAAAGGGATCACGATCGTGAACGGTGGTGACTCCGGTACGGCAGAAGGCGATTTCGCTTCCGCATTGGTTTGGGCTTCACGCCCGGTGATGCAGTTGCCGATGTTGATGATCGTCACCAATAACGGCGTGGGGATTTCGACGCCTCACTGCAACCAGTTCGGCGGTCGCTCGATCGCTGCTCGTGGTGAAGGGTTCGGAATCAAGAACAAGGTGATCAACGGAAACGACGTGGAAGAAGCGTGGTTCGAACTCGAAGCGGCGATCAAATACGTGCGTGAAGAGCGCAAACCGTTCTTGCTCGAAGCAAAAGTTTCCCGTCTCTATGGTCACTCTTCCGCAAGCGGTGCAAACTTCGTAGCGGGCGAGGAAGATTCACTGGCGGCATTCGAGAAAAACCTGGAAGCAGCGAAAATCATGACCCGCGCTCAGATGGACAAGCTCCGTGAAGACTACACGGCAACCATGCTCGAACAATCAAAAGGTGTAAAACATGAACCAATGCCAAGTGGCGACACGATCTATGATCACGTCTACTACGGGCAAAAGGGGAGGTACTGGTAATGGCAAACATGGCACAGGCCATTCGAATGGCCCTTCAGTATGGCGAACAGAATTTAGGCGTGGAACACATCTTCGGTGAAGACGTCGGTGCTCCACTGGGTGGGGTTTTCACTTGTACCCAAGGTCTGACCAAGACCTGGAATTCCCCCCTCGATGAGCGTGGAATCGTGGGTGCGGCAATCGGTCTTGGCTTTGCCAATGTCCGTTGCGTGGCTGAAATCCAGTTCTGTGATTACATCTACAACACCATCGATTTGTTGAAGTTGGGCGGAATGTCCACTTGGGCAACCAATGGAGACTGGCCAAGTCCGTTTACGATCATGACTCCGGTCGGCGCTGGTATCCGTGGTTCGATTTATCACTCGCACTCATTTGATGCGATGATGACCCACATTCCTGGTTTCAAGATCGTGATGCCATCGAACCCGCTTGATGCATACGGCTTGATGCTTGCTTGCTTGAAAGATCAAAACCCAACGATGTACATGAAGCCGAAAGCGCTTCTTCGTGTTGATGCTATTGAAGGTGAACAAATTCCAGGTGAACCGGAATTGACCGCTGA
>JBEIKL010000189.1:0-3902 GCA_040379745.1 Bdellovibrionales bacterium
AACATCTCCTGTTCCAAAAAATCGGCATTCTTTCCATTGGGGCAAACGTCGGGAGCGTGCCACTGGATGTGAGTCGTTACGGAAACCTGAAATACGGCATTCTGGCCCGTTACCAGCTGCATGTCCTCAAGAATCAGATCATCGTACCCACCGTTGCTGCGATTTATGAGTACTTTCGCATCGGAAACAATCAAGGTGTGGCAAACACCTATTCTTCTCCGGGAATTCTGTTCGGAGGGATGTTGAATTTGGGCTTTTTTGATCGTCAAACGGCACGAGATGGCTATCAATCAATCGGCATGAACCGGGCCTATCTGACCCTGGAATTCCGCCCAATTGATATGACTTCTTTTGATTTCGTTACCCGCCCCGCCGGGGCAACCAAAGGTGACAGCGGAAACCTCTGGTACATGGGAATTCGCATGGAATTTGAATGACTTATTTATTCCTTTAACCCTATTGACCTAAGATCAAACCTGTACTAAAAAGAATGAACCCTCGTAGTTAGAGTTCTCCAATGCGGTCGTGGTGGAATGGTAGACACGCACGTTTGAGGGGCGTGTGTCGCAAGACGTGGAAGTTCGAGTCTTCTCGACCGCACCATTTTTCAAATCAAATCCAACTTCAATTTTTAATCACTGGTTGCCTGCCAGGATCAAGTACCTATCCGGAAATGAAAATTCGGGCAGATCAATTACCGGAACCGGCAATGCCCTTCAAAACAGACTGAAAATGCTCACCGCAAGTCGGATGGTTTTGAAATGCGTTCATCAGATCACGGGCCATCCTCGCGTCCTTTGTAGCCTTGATTTTTTCAGTCATGATCTTCTGCAACCCCAGATCGCGATCTTGGAACACCCGTTTCATGTAATTCAAATAACGTTGATCATAGTGCTCGTTGCCGATTGTTCCTTGAAACAGATTCCAGGCAAAGCGCTCTTTCAGCCCCGGTTTGGTCAGCGTTTCTGCGATCGCATTCAGAACTTCCTGGTCCCGGATCATCGGATTATCAATCAAATTCGCCACGACTGATGCATCGATTCTTCCTTCGGAAATCGCTTTGCAAACATCCTCTTTCAAGAAAGAAGGAAACTTCTTGGGATTTTTTTCTGACCAAACCTTCATGATCTTTTTCACATTCTCCGGATCGAGCTGAAACGCCTTCTTGAGGGCTGTCTCTGAAATCTCGTCCGTATTCCCCATTCCCACCAGATGGATCAAAAGATTTTCTTTTGTCTTCGGATCTTTCACCTTTGAAATCACATCCAACATCGCTCGGTCGGAGGATTCATCGACCATTTTTCGGGAAAGGTTGTTAATCAGTCGGTCCACATCCAGGCCTTTACCCTCGATTTTTTCGGTGACCAAGTCCAATAACAACTGATCGGCCTCACGAGTTTTACGCTTCAACAGCTGCTCGGCAGCCTCCATTCGAAGGTTCAGGTGATCGTTCGTTTGCATCAGTTTCTTGATTTTGGAATATGCCTCATCGTCGATCGGGATTCCCCGCTGCAAATCGAGCGCCCGACTGACGACGAAATACTCGTCACTATCTAAGGCTACATTTAGGTATTTTTGAATATCTTGCCCCCGAGACTCGCCCAATTTCAAAGCCAGTCTTCTTTTGTAAATCGGATTCTTTTCGGCAAGATAAAGCGACAAAGCTTCTTTTGCATCCATGGCATCAAAGATCCGATTGACCACAGCAGGATCTTCACTCCGGTAGAAGTCCCTGAAGAAGCTCCAGTGTTTGGTTTTCTTCAGTTCTGCCGGATTCTGAAGCGCCATTTTCAAGGCGCCATTGCGAAGCCCGCGATCTTCACTGAACGAAAGCGCCTTCAGGTATTCGAACTTTTTCGGGTTATCCGAAAAATCCAACAATCCCCAATGCTGACTTGCAGCGGTCTTGATCACGGGATTCTCATTGATCAATTCCCTGAAGACCACATCATGAACCTGATGGTTTTTCGCATAGGGTAATCCGGCCTTGTTTTTCACACCCGAAATCAAAAGGATTTGAGCATTCACAAAGGCTTGGCGAGTTCCTTGTTTCCTGATCATCAGCTTTTCAATCTCTTCAACATACGGACTATCACCATGATTCATCAGGAATTTCGACATCAAATGACTGGAAAGTTGGCGGACTTTTTCGGATTGATCCTCAAGCCCTTTGAACAGGAACTTTTCACGGCCCGGTAAATCCAGATACATCATGGCAGCAAGACTGTTTCCCCTGAGGATCTCGTTTTCCGTTTCTTGTGACCATGTGGACATCATTTTCATCAGATTGTCGATTCCCAGCACCTGATTCATTCGTTTGATTTTGTCCAGTTTCGGCATGGGATTCTCGATCAGTTTCTTGATGACACTGGACATTTTGGAATCATTTTTGAAGTATGCCGGGTGGCGATCCATGAATTCGAATGCCTGAATCCCTTGATGATCGCTCGCGATCTGATCCAAGGCGATGGATTTACTGAATTTCAGATTTTCTCCCTTGATTGCGTCGGAAGCCTTCAAGACACCGTCTCCGATGACCGATGTTTTCGACCTCAGGTATTCAACGCTGACCGACGGATCGAGGGTTGCGATTTTCTTACGAAGATCTTTCAGGTAATCGGCAATGGCAAGTCCACTCACATTCCTGTTCATGGCCTGAATTTCTGAAAATGTCTTGGCATCGACAGCGATGGCATCGAGGATTTTTTCCACGATTCTCGGCTTGTTTTGCTGGCTGTATTCCAAGGCCATCAGGATTCCATCCAGCCTGGAAACATCTTTCGGTTTGAGCTGAATTCCGGCGGGCAAAACACCCACTTTCAACGGGCGAGTATTTTCGAGATCGCGAAGTAGGTACCCCTCCCGATTGGTTTCAGGAAGTTCGTATTTGCCTTCAGACACTTTTGAAATCTCGCTTCGGGAATAATCGTCGGTATATTCGATTTTAACCGGCTTCTGGTCATCGGACATCGCCTTGATGCCTTCTCTCACGGTTGCGAAATTGTTCAATTCGAAAATCGCGGATGAAGGCAGGATCACGGACTTCACCCCCAGATTACCCCGAGCCTGATGGATTCCCTGAATGATGGCTTGGGTTTCGGAGCGGGAAATTTTCGGACCATTGATGGAATGAAGATACAAGGCTTTTTCGCCATTGGCCTGCTTCACATAGGTTGTGGAGGCATATCCCTTGATCTCACCATCAGCTGTTCGCACCATGAATGTGCGATCCTCGGGACCCCAGACATATCCGAAGGAGTTCTGGGTGGCGCAATCCCCACCCATGTAGCCGCGAAACGCACCGATTTCAGGCGGAACCTCAGTAAGGATCATTGGCTTGTTCAAGTGGGATACCGAAGAAGATTGCTGATAAAGTCTTTTGAAATCCTGCTCGATCCGACCGGACACCATTCGACTCAGTTCATCTGCTTGATCCGGTGCCAGAGCCTTGATGCGAGCCTCGATGGTTTTGCGATTGGAAATCGACTCGATTTTCTGAGATGTGATTTTTTCAGGCATTCCGCCTTCATCCATCGCCATATCCAATTGCAATAAACGACTGAATTCCTCTTCAGCACCGATTTTACGTCTCAGTTCGTTGAGGACGCTTTTCTTATCCAATTTCCGAGGATCCAACCCGTAGAATTCGCCCTTGAAACCCGAATTCGAGAGATTTTCAGGAAGTCGCTTCTCCAACTCGAGGATCTGTTGCTCACGACTCATGCCATACAAGGTTCCCCGTTCTTCTTTGGACAAGGTGTTGATCAGTCCCGTTGAAAACCCCTGTATGGTTCCCTTGCCCATTCTCGAGATCGAGTTTTTGAGTCGTTGATCAAGTGCCGTTTTCAAATCAAAATCCTTGAATTCGTCCAGTTGCCCGCGCAATCCTTTCTGCCAATCGG
>JBEIKL010000190.1:0-3862 GCA_040379745.1 Bdellovibrionales bacterium
GTCGACACCGAGATTTTCCAATGGGCGATGGAACGGAAAGTGTTCCTCGCTTCACCGGCCACCATCCTGCCATTGATCATGCTGATCGGTCACGCATGGAACCAGCACCGTTTGTCTGAAAAAGCAAACGAACTGTCGCAAGTGGTTTCACAACTGGGCGACCGTCTGGAAAATTTCGTAAAGCGATTGGCACGCGTGCAAGGCGGTTTGGAAACCGCGACCAAAGCGTGGAACGAGGCGATCGACAAGTCCTGGAACGGAACCCAGAGCGTGCAAAAATCAATTGAAAAAGCGCGTGAACTTGGCGGGAACCTCGGCGAACCGCCACTGCTTTCCCCGATTGAAACCGCAACTCGCTCAATTGAGTGATGTGCTGGAAGATTTACAGATCCGAAAGGAACTGAGCCAGATCTTTCTCCGGAATCGAATGTCCGCTATTGACGATCACGGCAACCCCGATCCATTCGCCGTCTTTGGACGGATAGACCCCGACGATCGATTGCACGCCGCTTAACGAACCGGTCTTCCCGCGAAACAATCCCTGCACGTCACTGCCCACGTATTTGCGGCGTAACGTACCGTCCGTACCGGCCAACGGTAAAGAGGCATACAGTTCCGGCATGATCGACTTGGATTGCTGAATGCGCTTCAACAGGGAAATGAAGTCCGAAGCGGAAAGCGCGTTTTCGTCCGTCAAACCCGAACCAGAAACGACCTTGCGGCCATCTTCGGTAAGATCAAGGCCGAATTTTTTCATCTCCGCGCGAATCAGTTTCAAACCGCCATCGTTCGTGCCCTGATGCTGATTGATTTCGGCATCGATTGTTTTCACCAGCGCATCAGCAATGAAGTTGTTCGAGTACTTGTTCATCAGACCGACAATGTAGGACAGCGGCTTGCTGGAATGCACATGAACCGGCTCTCCATCACAACTGCCCATACTGATCCGCATGGAACCCTTCGTGGGAATCCCCCCGCGATTCATCATCTTGAAAAACGCTTCGCCGAATGCGCGAAGCGGATCGCGGATGCGGAAGGGCTTACGCCACTCGTCTGCGTTCGCCGCGATTTTCCCACCCAAGGATACGATCTCGAGATCGCCCTTGCCCTTCTTGTCCCAACTGACATCGGTTCCACCTGCGGTGGTCACCTTGCCCTGAACCTTGATGAAGTCGAACGGGAAATCGAGACCGATCCGTGCGGCATGGCCTTTTTCTGTCGGGTTCACAAAAACGGAAAGCGTGTTGTAATTGAAGTTCAGACCCGCGATCGGAGAATTGTAGGCGCGTTCGGAATCCTGGCTGTTCCGGTCTTCCGGATAGTACTCCCGATCGAAGAACGAGGCATCGATGGTGATTTTCCCTGAAAAATCCTCCACGCCTTTCCGCTTCAACGCTTCGACCACCAGATAAAGATCTTCCATGACGAACGACGGATCGCCACCGCCCTTGATGCAGAAATCACCCTTTTTTTCACGATAAAAAGAGGTTTTGAACTGGTAATTCACACCCAAGCGCTGAAGCGCGGTGTATGCGGTCAAAAGCTTCACACTCGAAGCAGGGTTCAATGCATGATCGGGGTTCACACTCAATAACGCTTTACCCGTGGTGAGGTTCAACACTTGCGCAGAAACGCTTTTCTTCATCGACTTCAGCGAAGACTCGAGCGACGCATGTGCGTGAGACGAGGATGCGAGGTGCAAACCGATGACAAAAGAGTTCAAGACAGCGGTAAACACAGGCAGTTTTCGAATTTTCGAATCAAACATAGATCTGGTACCCGCTGAGTTGTTCTTTCCAGGTTTTTTCGTCTTTCGCGAGAAAGTGTTCGAGGTCGGAAAGTGAAGACTTCGGATCGTCGACCCACTTGCGAAGGGTTTCACACCCCGTGATCACATCGATTGCCAGGCGGTCATAAACGTACTCGTACGGGAAATCGCGCCACAATTCATAATCGGGATAAAGATTGCGAAGCGCCTTGAACGCCAACGATTGAAGCCGATAGGGTTTGAACGCTTCCGGGCGATAACCCGCATGATCGACATGAAACTGAATGCCGCTGCAAAGTTTGCCCTGATGTTTATAGAAGGTCGGCTCGAAGAAGTACGGACGCAAGAGACAACCATCCATCCACGATTCCATTTTTTCGGATTCGACCAATCGATTCATTTCAGCGAGGATTTTTTCGCCACTGATGTCGGGAGCACCGAAGCCTTCGAGCGGTCGGGTGGTACCGCGCCCCTCTGAAAGCGTGGTTCCTTCGAGCATCACCGTGCCCGAATAACAGCGAACACCTGCCAAGGTCGGAAGATTCGGGCTCGGGTTGATCCACGCACGTTGCTCGAGCGGCCAACCGAAGCCCAGGCCTTTTGCCATGGAATAACCACGCATCTCCATCACGTGAAGATCGAGATCCATCCGGTAGGAAGCCTTGATCCATTTTGCCATTTCACCCAGGGTCATTCCGTGGCGCATGATCACCGGGCCCATGCCGACAAAACTTTCATTACCGGCACGAAGAATGCTTCCCTCGACTGCGCGTCCTGCAGGGTTCGGGCGATCCAACACCCAGACAAACTTACCCAGCTTCGCGCACTCTTCCATCATGTAGAACAGCGTGGTCAGATAAGTGTAAATGCGACAGCCGGCATCCTGCAAATCGATCAAAACCCCATCACAATGCGAAAGCATTTCCGCAGTCGGGCGGCGAACTTTTCCATAAAGACTGAAGATCGGAATGCCGTGAACCGGATCGATCTCGTCTTCGGACTCGATCATGTTGTATTGCTTGTCGCCCTTCATTCCATGTTGAGGACCGAAGGCACACGTGAGATTCAAGCCGGGAATGGATTGGATTGCATCGATCGAATGAGTGAGGTCTTCCGTCACGGAAGCAGGATGCGCCACCAGTCCGATGCGTTTGCCGTGAAGCGGTTTTTGCAAAGCGGGTTCGCTGATCAACCGATCGATTCCAAACAACACTCCGGTTTTACCGCCGATTTTCTGGCCCATTTGTGTTCCCCTTGCCCGCCTAGAAAAAGCGGTGTACAAAACTTTCTTTCAGATGAAAATCAGCCTTCTCGCCGGCATGGCGGATGGCCCAATACGACACACCGTCGGCAGTGGCGATCACTGCGGTCACTCCGGCACGATCCAGGAATTCGGAAGTGAAGGCCGGAACATTCCAAATGCACGTGATCCCGTCTTCCCGTTTTTCCAGTTTCTCGAGCACCGGAACCACTGACACGAGCGGCATGACCTGATTCTTCATTCCGGTACGATAGCCATCGAACGAGTAAAGTGCCCAGTCACCCGATGGGCTGCCATTGAATTCGTAATAGCGTTCGGAACTACCAACGCCGAAAAAACATTCGAAACAAGTGGCCTTCCAAAGCTCGTCCTTCCTGCACGGCTTTTCACTCGGGTCAGGAAGAATCACCTTGCCTGCATCCGTACCGGAAACCTCGAAAGTCAGTCGGAACCCGTTTGCGTAGGGCTCCACTTTCGCTTCGATCGATAAATCCGATACCGGTGCAAAGGGGTGCAATTTCATTCAGAACTTAGAAGTTGAGAGCGATCCCCGCACCCATGAATTCGTGGCTGATTTCCGCACGGAACATGAGCGGTGTCTTGGTCTGATATTCAAGACCTACGCCGAAACGCGGATGGAACGTGAAGGTGCTGCCCAGTGCAGATGGCAGAATGAAGCCGGAAAAACCGCCTAAACCGTACGCTGTCCAGTGGGAATCATAAGTGAAATCCCAGCGACCATGGATGCTGTACTGCATGCCCGTGCCCGCAGTGAAGAACGCAGGACCCGCTTGAACTTCAGCCCACACCCGTTCATCCACTTCGTCGATCCA
>JBEIKL010000191.1:0-3851 GCA_040379745.1 Bdellovibrionales bacterium
CCTGCGGCCGCAAAAAACCCTCAATTCACCCGAAAAACCTGCAAAAATCGGCTGACTGGCGGGGCGCCCTCACCCGCTACCTGAAAGAAAAAAAACTGCGGGCTACCACCCAACGGGAGCGGGTTGCGGAACTGATATTCGCAAAAAAGAGCCATTTTGATGTGCAAACACTCATCAAGGAAGTTCAGGGAAGACACTCTGAAATCGGTCCGGCCACGATTTATCGCACGGTCAACACCCTCTGCGATGCGGGCCTTCTCCAGGAAAGCCTTCAGAGCAACTCCGGGGTCACGCTTTATGAAGCTCACGAAGAAGAGCACCATGATCACATCATTTGCGTCGATTGTGGCGAGATTTTCGAATTCCATGATGAAACGATTGAAGATGCCCAAACCAAGGCACTGAAGAAAATGGGGTTCCAAGCCACCAAACACAAACATGTCATCTATGCAAAATGCTCGATGATCGCCAAAAACAAAAAAGGGGAGTAACACTCCCCTTTTCCGGTTAAACAATCAAAACAAGTGGAAACCCCCTACTTTTTCAGGGAATCCTTCAGTGCGGCCAGCCCTGCAAACGCATTATTAAATGCCGGCTGAGGCGCAGGTTTGCGTTGAGGCTGAGAAGGACGATCATCGCGTCCACGTTCCTGAAAAGGACGATCTTGACGAGGACGATCGTTCTGAGGGCGGAATCCTGGACGACCTTGATTCGGTTGCCCGCCTGCGCGCGGTTGGATTTGACGGGCGATATCGCCTGCGTAACTCACCGAGAGAGACTTCGGCTCGACCTTCTTACCCGCACCAGCAGTACCGGTTTTTTGAACCGGCTTCTCGTCAAAACGCATGGTCAGGGCCATTTGGGATTTTTCCAAATTCACTTCAAGAACCTTAACGCTAACCTTATCACCAGGACTGACCACTTGACTTGGGTCAGTCACGAACTTGTTCGTGAGCTGGGAAATGTGCACCAAACCATCCTGATGGACGCCGATGTCCACGAACGCACCGAAATTGGTGACGTTGGTGACCACGCCCGGACAAATCATTCCCGGCGTCACATCCTTAAGCGCGTTGATGTCAGGACGGAACTGCACTGGCACGAACACGTCACGTGGGTCGCGGCCCGGCTTTTCCAATTCGGATACGATGTCTTTCAGGGTGAATTCACCGAGTTTGGTCTTCGCTTCTGGATTCTTCACGAGTTCTTTCGCGCCAGAACCGACCAGATCGCTCACCGATTTGCTCATGGATTTTGCAATCGCTTCAAGATCAGCATACTTCTCCGGGTGAACACCGGTGTTATCCAGTGGATTCGCACTTTCCGGAATTCTCAAGAACCCTGCGGCCAACTCAAAGGTCTTTTTGCTGAAACGAGGCACTTCCAAAAGTTGATCACGGGTTTTGAAAAGACCGTTTTTCTCGCGGTACTCAACGATTGATTTAGCCAACCCATCTCCAATGCCTGAAACGTGTGAAAGGAGGTGGATGGAACCGGTATTCAGGTTCACACCGACCGAGTTCACGCAGGAATCCACCACGTAATCCAACGCACGCTTGAGCGATGTTTGGGAAACGTCATGCTGGTACTGACCGACTCCAATGCTTTTCGCATCAATTTTCACCAATTCAGCCAATGGGTCCTGAAAACGACGGGCAATCGAGATCGCACCGCGAACGGTGACATCCAGATTCGGGAACTCTTCACGGGCTACTGCGGAAGCACTGTAAACAGACGCTCCGGCCTCACTGACCATGACCACCGGAAGGGAGGATTGGTTATCCTTCAATATTTGGCGGATGAACGTTTCCGTTTCGCGACCGGCGGTTCCATTACCGATGACAATGGCTGAAACCTGACCACTGGCAACCAAGGCACTCAGGAAGGTTTTAGCCTGATCTTTTTCGTAGTCGGATTGGAGCTTGATCACGGTATCGGCAAGGAACTTACCCGAACCATCAATGACCGCAAGTTTGCAGCCAGTGCGAATGCCTGGATCCACACCCAAAACGGGTTTTGGACCATAAGGTGCAGCCAACAGGATTTTGCGCACGTTTTCCGAGAAAACCTGGATCGCCATCTGATCGGCGATGTCTTTCAACTGCTTGTGGAATTCGTTCTCAATACTTGGAATGACGTGTGCTTTGAGGGCCATGCGTGCCGCTTTTTCCACCACGGTTTTGACCATGGTGATGCTTCCCGCACCTGCCTCGCCATTGAAACGGCTCAACAGATCAGAGTCAAACTGCTCGTCCGTCTTGGCACCGCCGAAGGAAATGGAAAGTTCTTCCTCGATCCAACCGCGACGAAGAGCCAGGTAACGATGGGAATTGCGGGGTTCCGCAAGAGAACCGATTTTTTCTTCGTATTCGAAGTAATTGTTGTACTTGGAGTTCGGCTTCACTTTGTCGGTTTTTGCCGTTTTCACACAACCACGGGATGCATAGGTATCACGGACGAACTGACGAAGAGTCAAATTCTCACTCAACCGTTCGATCAAGATATCGGTTGCACCGGCAATCGCGGTGTCGGCATCCTTGAATCCTTTTTCTTCGTTCTTGAACGTGAATGCCCAAAGTTCCAGCGTCTGCCCCTCGGCTGGCTGAACAGTACCGTGAGCCAAACCCCAGATCCAGTCCGCCAATGGCTCCAATCCGGCTTCTTTCGCCAAGGTCGCCTTGCTCTTGCGCTTTTGCTTGAACGGCAGATACAAGTCTTCGAGAAGGTTTTTGTCAAAAGTTGTCGATAACTTCTGCTTCAACTCATCGGACAGTTTGCCTTGCTTTTCAATTTCACCCAGAATGTAGGATTGACGATTCAGGATTTCGTCCCATTCCTCTTTCAGATCCATGATCTTCTGGATCTTCACTTCGTCGAGGTTACCGGTTTGTTCCTTACGGTAACGGGCAATGAACGGAACGGTTGCCCCTTCCGATTTCAGAGCCAATACGGCTTCGATTGATTTTGGGTTGAGTCCTGCTTCGTGTTGTTGAATCCAAGTATTGAAAATCATAGTTCTGAATTACTAAGTCCTAAAAATTATTTTTTACGGAAACGGTTCCAAAGACGGGCGATACCCGCTTTTTCATTGTTTTTCTGAATCTCGGCCAGTTTTTCCTTTTGTTCTGCGCTCAGCTCGACCGGCTCACCTTCCGAAGCGGAAGCCGCATCCATCTGTGCATCCAGCTGCGGGGAGTTTTTCAGCAGATCCTGGAAAGAAGGCGGCAACGTGCGCTGGAATTCTTCCAGTTCGCGGGCTACATTCTTACCGGCCATCGCTTTCTGCATCAGGGCCTGCAAACGGGACAACTGGCCTTTCGGAAGACGTTGAATGGCGGAACTGAAAGTCGCCAACCAGTCCAGATCCATCTTGGATGGATCAAAATTCGGCATCGCATTTGCGGAATCTTCCGCAGACACATCCGAAGATTCTTGTGTTTCCGCCGGAGCCGGAACGTTTCCCTGCCAAGAGGCTGCATTTTCGCCGTGACATTTCTTGAGTTTCTTTCCGCTTCCACATGGGCACGGATCATTTCTACCTACGTTTTTGAAGTCTACATTTTCCATCAGAACTAACATCGTGCCGAAAGAATTCAGGATTGGCAATAGAGTTCAGTTTGACATTCCACGGCTAAACTTGAGAGACTGATGTTGTGAAAAAAAGATTATTGATCCTCGGATTTCTGCTGTTCAATGGCACACTTTCGCTGGCGTCCGGACGCGAAGGCGACATTCTTGATCAGGAGGATTACGATCCGAGCACACCGTATTACCAGGTCGTTCCCACCAATTGGTCGATCGGGCTGAAGGCGGCAATCAATAAGATCCCGATCGATGATTCCATCGGATAC
>JBEIKL010000192.1:0-3809 GCA_040379745.1 Bdellovibrionales bacterium
AGCAGGTGGTTCATGCCCTGGCTCACCGGAATTTCTGCAAACGCACCGAAAGTCATGTCGATGGTTTGGTCACCCATGAAAAGTGACCCGTCGAGAAGTGCATTCGAGTTGAGATAGGCGGGAATGGTGACTTCCGCCTGCAAGTTGACACTGGTTCCGTTTTCCAAAGAGATCACGCGATATGCTGCTCCGATCATTTGGTCGTTCAACCCGAAGGTGTTCAGGTTTTGGGAATTCAGTCCGTTGCCGGTGACGGAAGTGTAGAGTGCGGAAAGGCGACCAAAGGCGAAGAGGTTTTCCGTGAATCCATAACTGACGTTTACGTCGAAGTAAGTGCGATTCAAGGATGCGTTCGAAGGAAGCTGGAAAACTTCGCGCGTGGAGACAAAATTCTGACTCGTGCTGAACTGCGTGATTTTCGGCATCAGGCTGAAGCCCGGACCTGATCCGGTGCGATTCTGCCAAGAGTGAACCATCAGATGCGCGTCGGCGTTCAGGGATGCGCTGAGAGCGACAAGAATCGAACATCCCCCGATTATACGGAAGAAGTTGAAGGATATACGGGTAAAAGCCGTGTGTCGGTATTGAGTTTTCATGCTATAAAACCTACCATAAATAAATTGAGTCATAAAATCCATCTTGCAAGGATCAAGCTATGTCTATTTACGATGAGTCGTTGGAATATCATTCACGCGGTAGGAAAGGAAAGATCGAGGTCGTGCCGACCAAGTCGGTGGTGACCCAGAAGGATCTCTCCCTGGCATACAGCCCCGGCGTTGCCGGTCCTTGTGAAAAGATCGCAGCCAATCCGGATCTCGCTTACGAGTACACCACCAAGGGCAATCTCGTTGCCGTGCTTTCGAACGGAACAGCGGTTCTCGGACTCGGAAACATCGGTGCGTTGGCATCGAAGCCGGTGATGGAAGGGAAGGGAATTCTCTTCAAGAAGTTCGCTGACATCGACGTGTTCGATATCGAGGTGAATGCATCGAACCCGGACGACGTGATCCGCGCGTGCGAGATGCTCGAACCGACCTTCGGCGGCATCAACCTCGAAGACATCAAGGCTCCTGAGTGTTTCTACATCGAAGAAGAGTTGAAGAAACGCCTGAACATTCCGGTCTTCCACGATGACCAACACGGAACTGCGGTGATCAGCAGTGCCGCGTTCCTGAACGCACTCGAACTCACCGGCAAGAAAATCGACCAGGTGAAAGTCGTGTTCTGCGGTGGCGGCGCGGCGGCGATCGCGTGTGCAAACCTTTATCTGAACCTGGGCGTGCGTCGTGAGAACATCATGATGTGCGATTCCAAGGGCGTGATCTACAAAGGCCGCACCGAGGGCATGAACCCGTACAAGGAGCGCTATGCCGTGGAAACCACGAAGCGCACCGTGGGTGAAGCGCTCGATGGTGCCGACGCGTTCGTCGGAGTATCGGTGAAAGGAATCGTGACCAAGGAGATGGTCGCTAAAATGGCCAAAGATCCGATCATCTTCGCGATGGCGAATCCGGAACCGGAAATCCTTCCGGAAGACATCATGGAAGTGCGCAGTGATGCGATCATCGCCACCGGCCGCAGTGATTATCCGAACCAGGTGAACAACGTTCTCGGCTTCCCGTTCATTTTCCGTGGCGCCCTCGACACCATGTCGACGGCGATCAACGAGGAAATGAAAATGGCGGCGGTGAAGGCGCTTGCTCAATTGGCAAAAGAAGATGTGCCTGAATACGTTTCCCGCGCTTACGGCGGTCAGCAATTCAAATTCGGCAAGGACTACCTGATTCCGAAACCATTCGATCGTCGTGCTCTTTTCTATGTCGCACCGGCAGTCGCGCAAGCGGCGATGGATTCGGGTGTGGCTCGCAAGCAGATCGACATGAAACAATACCGCGAGAAGCTGGAAGGTTTCTTGGGCTTCACGTACACGGCAATGCGCTTCGTGAAGAAACAGGTTCGCAAAGCGGAACGCGATATGGGTCGCAAGATCTCGCTCGTATTCCCAGAAGGCGAACACTCGAAGATCCTGCATGCGGCAAAAATCATCCGCGACGAGAACATCGCCGAGCCGATCCTTCTCGGTAGCCCGGACAAGATCAAAGCGGAAATCGACCGTCTCGGTTTGGGTGATGCACTCGATGGCGTTCAGATCATCCGCCCTTCCCAGAGCGAACACCTCAAGTCTTTTGCGAAGAAATTCTTTGAAAAGCGTCAGCGCAAGGGGATCACTCTCGGCAATGCCGAAGTGTTGATGAAGCAGAACACCTATTTCGCCGCGATGATGGTCGAGATGGGGCTTGCCGATGGAACCATCGGTGGGGCCGCACAAAGTTATCCAGAAACGCTGAAGCCTTCGCTTCAGGTGATCGGTGCGAAGAAGGGCAGTACGCTTGCCGGGATCTACACGATCGCGACCAAGAAAAAAACCTACTGGTTCGCCGACACCACGATCAACGTCGAACCGAGTGCGGAAGAGCTGGCAAACATCGCCGTGGCGACTGCGAATTTCGTGAAGCAATCGACCGGCATTGATCCGAAAGTGGCGATGCTATCGTTCTCGAACTTCGGTTCGAACGAGCATCCGGCAACGTGGCCGGTCCGCGATGCGGTGAAAATCCTTCACGAAAAACATCCTGAATTGGTGGTGGATGGTGAGATGCAGGCCGATACGGCGATCATTCCGGAAATCTCCCAAGAGAGCTTCCCCTTCGACAAAGTCGCTGGTGATGCCAACATCCTGATTTTCCCGAATCTGATGGCAGCGAACATCGCCTACAAGCTGGTATGGCGCATGGGTGGTGTGGAAGCAATCGGTCCGATCCTGGTCGGCATGAACAAACCGGTTTGCGTGCTTCAGCGCGGAAGTGACGTGAACGACATCGTGAACATGGCCTCGATCACCGCATTCGAGGTTTACAACACCAAGAAAGAGATGGCGAAGTGATCATGAAAAAGGAAATCCTCACCAAAGAAGCCCCGGCACCCATTGGCCCTTACTCACAAGCGATCGATGCTGGAAGTTTTGTGTTCTGTTCCGGACAGATTCCACTCGATCCGAATACGGGTGAAATCATCGGCGCGGGCGATGTCGAAGCCCAAACCCGTCAGGTGATGAAAAACATCACTGCCGTATTGAAACAGGCCGGTGCCGATTTCAACAAAGTGGTGAAGACCACCATCTTCCTGAAGAACATGGGGGATTTTCCGAAGGTGAATTCCATTTACGGTGAGTTCTTCGAGGCGCCTTATCCGGCACGTTCCACCGTCGAAGTGGCTCGCTTGCCGAAAGACGTTCTCGTCGAGATCGAAGTCATCATCGCACGCTGATCCATGAGGAAGTCGTTCACCATCCTGCTGTCGTTGATGCTCGGAGCGGTCATCAGTTCGGTGATCCTGCTTTGGCTCGCGTCGGGTGAAATCTACGATTACCGCGATTCATTCGTGATGGATCGCGATGCCGCGAAGATCGATGTCGTGCTTTGTCTTGCCGGTGGCAAGGGGAGGATCCCTGCCGCTGTCGATCTTTGGCTGCGCTTGAAGGACGCACGGAAGGGAAGTGCGCCTCCGGTCTTGTTCCTGTCGGGTGTGGGACTGCACGCCAACGAGGAAACGCTGATCGAACAGGGTGTTTCAAAGAGTGTGGTGAGATCCCTGCGCAAGGAAAACATCGTGTTCGAGAATGTCAGCACCAACACGTTCGAAAATGCAGAGATCTTCACTTCGTTTCAGAGACAGAAGCAGTGGAAGCACGTGTTGTTGATCACCGCGGGTTACCACATGCGCCGCTCGAGCGACATTCTTCGCAAGAC
>JBEIKL010000193.1:0-3802 GCA_040379745.1 Bdellovibrionales bacterium
GCACCCATGAATTCGTGGCTGATTTCCGCACGGAACATGAGCGGAGTCTTGGTCTGATACTCCAAACCTACGCCGAAACGCGGATGGAACGTGAACGTGCTTCCAAATGCGGAAGGCAGGATGAAACCGGAAAAACCGCCCAACCCGTAAGCCGTCCAGTTCGAATCGTAAGTGAAATCCCAACGACCATGGATGCTGTACTGCATGCCCGTACCCGCAGTGAAAAATGCAGGACCCGCTTGGATTTCGGCCCACACGCGTTCATCCACTTCGTCGATCCAACCCTTGGGCTGAATCTGGTAAGCGGCTGTTGCAAGAAAACTCCACGCCGTTGCGGTACCGTGAAGACCGAGGCCGGTCATCAGTCCGAACTCATAGGGAGACACTTCGGTGGTGCCCTTCCATTTCACACCGTCTTCAGCGCGGGAAACGGGAGCTACATTCAGAAAACAAACAGAAAGCAGAATCAGGATGAACTTTTTCATAACGAAAGTGTATCACACCGATGCGTCGTCGCTACGAAAAAGGAGGTCAAAAATGATGGCGGTCAGTCCCCAAACCCTGCGTTGGGTCCGGTCGATTGCGATCCAGTCGAAAACCGGAAAACCGTTTTCCACTCTTCTCGTCTGTAAAAGATTTTTAACGGAAACCCATTCTGCATGCGCCACTTCCTGCGGATCGGGTTTCATCTCGGGAGCACATTCCTCCGTCCACTCCGCCAAGACAGCATGAACGAAGAACCCACTGGTCAGAGTCGGCAACGGCGGAAGCGAACGGATTACGCGGATCGCATCGGATGTGATTCCCACTTCCTCGTGACATTCACGAAGCGCGGCAAGCACCGGATCACCGGAATCGCACTCTTCGATTCCTCCACCGGGAAAGGCCACTTGCCCCTGATGGGTCTTCACGGTTTCAGAACGCTGGATCAACAGGACTTGTCGTCCTTCGCGGGAGGATTCCCTTACCAGGACCAAAACGGCGGCAGCACTGCGGGGGCGGAATGGTTCATTCATTTTTCAGCGTGATTCCGTATTTCTGGGCCTTGCGATAGAGCGTGGCACGATCGATACCAAGCACCTCGCTGGCCTTGGATTTGTTGTAGTCCACTTGCTTCAACACCGCGAGGATGTGTTGTTTTTCCATATCCTCGAGCGAACGGGCATCGCCATTCGCACTCGCACCGGCAGACTTCGCATCCGAAACGACCGCACTTCCGAAACGGAAGTCGTCCGTTCCCAGAATGGTCGCGGAAGTCATGGCCACTGCGCGTTCGATCTGGTGCTCCAGCTCTCGCACGTTACCCGGCCACGCATAATTCAAGAGGGTATGGATTCCCTCCTGTGAAATTTCTGCAACCTTCTTTTTCAATTTCTGCGAATACTTTTTCAGGAACACCTGCGCAAGTTCCGCAATGTCTTCCTTGCGTTCGCGTAAAGCCGGAATATCGATCTCGATCACTTTCAGGCGGTAAAAAAGGTCTTCACGAAAGCGCCCCTGATCGACCATTTCCTCGAGATTGCGATGCGTGGCCGCAACAATGCGGACGTTCACCTTCTGAAGGGTGGAAGCACCTACGGGCTTGATCTCGCCTTCCTGAAGCACTCGAAGTAATTTCACCTGAAGACCCATCGAAACATCGCCGATCTCATCCAGGAACAGCGTTCCGCCATTGGCTTCCTCGAACAATCCCTTCTTGTCGGAGCTCGCGCCGGTGAAGGATCCTTTCACATGACCGAACAACTCGCTTTCGAGCAATGTTTCAGTGAGTGCGCCACAATTGACCGCGACGAATTGACGATTCTTGCGGTCACTGTTGGAGTGAATCGCGCGCGCCACCAATTCCTTGCCGGTTCCGCTTTCACCGCGAATGAGTACCGTGCTCGATGACAGCGTGGCACGGGCAATCGTCTTGTAGACTTCGACCATTTTCGGAGAACTTCCGATCAGGACCTTGGGAGCGACCACAGCGCTGGAATCATCGGATTCCTGGGGCTGCCCCATTGTTTTGACGTGTTTGGCGGCCTTCTTCACCAAGGCCAATAACTTGTTCAAATCGAAGGGCTTACTGATGTAATCGAACGCGCCTTTCTGGATGGCCTCGATCGCCCCCTCCATGCTTCCGAATCCTGTCATCATGATCATGACGATCTTCGGATGGGCGGCGATCAGGTCACCAAGCAATGAAAGTCCGTCGGATTCCCCCATCCGGATGTCACTCAAGACCAGGGGGATGCGGTGAAGGCCAACCTGCTGAACGGCTTGATCCGCACTTTGCGCGAGAAAAACTTCGAAATGGTTTTTCTCGAGAAACTCTTTCAACATGCTCAGATTGACCGGATCATCATCCACGACCAGGATTTTCATGCTTTCGCTCCCAGCGGAATTTGCACTTTCATGCGGGTTCCGCGACCCAACTTGGACTCCACGATGATTTCCCCGCCATAGGCTCGTACGATCTGCTGACAGATCGATAGCCCCAGACCGTGGCCCTCGCCGGTTTTTTTCGTGGTGAAAAACGGCTTGAAGATTTGCTTCATGTTTTCAGATGAAATTCCGGCACCGGTATCCTGAATTTCGATGATGACGGAATCACCGGAACTTGCCGTGCGAACCCAAAGGGCATTCAAAGGCTTTTTCGGATCGTGATGATTCTTCATGCTATCGATCGCATTGTTCACCAGATTCAACAGAACTTGTTCGATCTCCAGCGGAACCACTTCCACCTCGTCACGAATGGCATTGAATTCCTGCCCCACCGAAATCTGATGGCGCTGTAACGTCGGCATGACCAAAACCATCACCCGATCGATCAGCTCACGGGCGGTAATGCGGATCTTCTGCTGTACGATCGGTTTCTTCGTGGTCTGCAAAAAGCCTTTCACGATTTCCTCGATTTTTTTCAACTGCCCGGAAATGATGCCGATCCGTTCGGAGTGCTGTTTGCCGAGATCCATCGTCAGCAGTTGCACGTGCCCTCCGATCGCATTCAACGGAGTTCCGATCTCGTGGGCGAAGCTCGCCGTCAACTGCCCCATCACTGCGAGCTTCTCCTTTTGGATCAGCTCTTGCTGGATCTCCTGGAGTTTTTCGGAAAGCACTTCGTTGCTCATCTGCGCGACGCGGAGCTGGCGCTCATTATCGATCGCCCGGCGAAGGAAGAAATTGAGAATCAGGATCAGGAGAATCGTGCTGACCAATGCGCCGATCACGTTGATGCGGAGGATGGTATTCGTCACGGATGTCGCGAACTTCAAGGACACCATGACATGGATGTTGGCCTTCTCTGCCCCCTGTTTCACTGGAACGTAAATGCTCCAAACCGGAATGTCCTCTTCTTCGGTGATCTCCCCTTCGACCTTTTCCTTCAGCGCGGAAATCGGAATTCCGTTACCGGTTTCATCAAGGACACTCGATGCAACGTACTCCAATGCGCTTCCATCCGGCTTTTGACCGATGACATCGACACGCAGGACACTGGGCTGGGTGTACATCATGCGCTGAATGATGTCTTCGATGAGATCGGAGGAATTCGGACGGTTGAGCAAACGCTTGCTCTGGATCTGATTGGCAAGGTTTTGAGAAAACGACAATCCCACCTGATACACTTCATCGGTGAGGATCGGATCCATCACCTTGGATTGCATGAGACCGATCAGAATCGAAACGGGAAAAATCACCACCACCAAAATCAGGTTGACCTTGGCTTGGAGATCGGAGGTACGAAAGCGCACTAACCAACGTTTGAACGGCATGGACCCGAAAAGCGTATCATGAAAACAGGATTTCTCATTTATTTTTA
>JBEIKL010000194.1:0-3777 GCA_040379745.1 Bdellovibrionales bacterium
CACTTCCTGTCGAGTTTCCTGAAAGTTCCGCGCGGGATCGCTTTGCCATTCTCGATTCAACGTCGATTCCTCGAAACCTCACCGCAGATCCAACAAGGGATCGGTAAACTGAAAATGGCACTCGAGCTGGACGCACACGAAATCGATTCGCTTTGTGTGTCCCTTCAGAAACTGATCTTGAAAACCCGCATGCCCGACTCGATCCGCGATGAAATCGATCGCATGATCATCCAGGAACTTTCGGGAGTATCGACCTTCGTCTTGCGAAGCTCATCCAACGCCGAAGACCTGGAGAATTTCTCGGCAGCGGGAATCTACGAATCGGTGAACCACCTGACCACTGCGGAAAACATTTTCGAGGGCATCAAGCAGGTTTGGGCATCCCTCGTATCGGCACGCAGTGTGCGCTTGCGCCAGCAGTCCGGCATCTCTCTCGACGATTCGTACATGGGTGTGATCATCCAGGAAGAAGTCGAATCCGGAATCGGTGGCGTAATGGTCACCAAAAACCCGATGGATAAAAACGACTTCCGCAACGTGTACATCAACGTCAGCACCAAATCGGTCATTGATATCGTACAAGGCGCAGGCTTGCCGATGCAGTATCTTTACAATTCGGTCGAAGGGGGCGGTACCACGCTCAGCTTGGGCGGAGCCAAAGAGGATCTTTCGGCCGACCGTCTGGAAATCCTGAAAAAAATGGCGTTTGCAGGCCGCCTGATGCAATCGCATTTTTCACCGGATTATACTTTCGGCCATCCTTCCGACATCGAATGGTTGGCGAATCATGACGGTGTGTACTTTCTGCAATTGAGACCGTACGCGAAATGAACCTGAAACGCCTGTTTTTCTTGTTCAATGCTTTTCAGTTCTTTTTCTCGCTCTTGTTGTGGGTACCGATCTTCTACGAATACCAAAAACGCATCGGCCTGAATGATGCTGAAATCTTCCGCATCCAGAGTCTGTATTATCTCGTATTCTGTTTGCTCGAGATCCCGACCGGCTATCTGGCCGATTGGCTGGGGTACCGCCTGTGTCTGATCCTGGGTAGCATCACTCTGATCGTGGCTAACATCTGGGTTCCACTGAATCCGAGTTATCTGGGTTTTTTAAGTCATTTCATCCTGATCGCCTTGGCACGGTCCTTTGTTTCGGGAGCTTCAAGCGCATATCTCTACGAAACCCTTCACCAACAATCAGCGCTGGATCAGTACAAGGAAGCCGAAGGCAAAGCCCGCGCCTATTCACTTGTCGGTAAAGTCATTTGTTGGGCGATGATCGGTCCGATCATGCAATGGCATCTGACCCTGCCCTACTGGTTGACGGCAATCAATGCGGCGGTGGGACTTTATTTCGCCTATGCACTTCCGGTTCCGGCCACCACCACTGCACGCACTCGCGTGTCGGTGATCGAACTTTTCAAGGTCCTGTTCACGAATCCTTATCTGGTATTGATCATGTTTCAAGGCGTGGCACTGTTTGTCTTGGCCCGGATCTGTCAGGTCAATCTGTTTCAACCGATCCTTGAAAACAAGGGGTTTTCAGTGGTTTCGTACGGGATGGTCATGGCTTTGATGACCGTGTTCGAGGCTTTGGGAGCGTTCCGGTCCGCATGGCTTCGCCGGTATGTGAATGACTTGAACGCGGTGTTCGTGTTCACCGTCCTGATTGGCATCAGTTTTTACCTGATGTCCTTCACCTCGTTTTTCGGAATCGACCCGAAGATCATCACCCTGATTGCGCTTTGCCTGTTCAGTTATGTCATCGGCATCTCGTTCCCGATTCAACGCCAGTTGATCAATCAGGCCATTCCCGAGCCGCGACTTCGCGCATCACTCTTGTCATCTGAATCGATCATCGACCGTGGCGTGAACAGCCTCGTCGCTTCCAGCCTGGGGTTGGCGCTCCAATCCGGGCAGTTGCTCATTTTTTTGAGGAAATCAGCCGCGGTTTCCGTATCATCGGTACTGATGATCGCCTTGCTGATCCGCTACACCAAGAGGAACTCAACATGAAAACCCGCTATCCGAAGTTGTACCAACTTTTACCGGCCACAGCTGCAAACTGGGTGGACCGTTGGAATGATTTTTCTCCGCACACGATTGCGATCATGTTGAAAAGTTCGGCAGCGCTTCTTTGCATCGGCCTCGTGATCCGACTCACGTTCTCCGTCACTCCCGACGGATGGGTTCAGAGTTTCGATGAAAGCATCCTGCGCTGGGCGGGCGACCTGCGCACACCATTCCTGAACATGATGATGGTCGACATCACCGCACTCGGTGGTCTCGCTCTCACCATCGTGCTGGGCTTGCTTTCGATTTTCCTGTTCCTGCTCGCACGAGATCCGGCGGCAGCAATTCACTTGGCTCTCACGGCGACCGGTGGGTTTTTCATTTCGATTTGGACCAAGGGTCTGATCGCCCGTCCCCGTCCGAACATCATTCCGCAACTGGTGCATGCGTCCGGATTTTCATATCCGAGCGGACACTCAATCACCTCTTCTGCGATCTACCTGACGATGGCGATCCTCGCGGCCCGACACTTCCACACGATCCGTTCGCGCGTGGCCTTGCTTTCACTGGCGGCGGCGATGATCACCTTGATTTCGTTTTCGCGCATCTATCTTGGCGTTCACTACCCCAGCGACACGATGAGTGGCGCATTGATGGGACTGGCGTGGGCGCTGTTCATGGCCTCTCTGTTTGCAAAAAAGCATTTCGCGCCTAAAAAATAGGGGTTAATTCAGGGAATTCAGGATGCGGTGGTAGCGATTCAACACTTCCCACCTCACGCGGTCCGCGGTCGAATTCTGCGCAAACTTGAAGTGAAACTCGGCGCTCGGGTCATTTCGGAGCGCTAACCCGAAATCCACTCCGGATGCGGAAACGCGGTTCACCAGCGTGGTATACCACTGGGCCAACTCACCATGCGACGTCGCCATCTCTTCCATTTTTTTCAAGGCTTCTTCTGCCAGCACCCGCTTCAGCGTGTACGGTGTCGCACCCAAAAACAGTTGCAGGAAATTTTCGGTCAGTTCTGATCGAGTCGGCTTCGGCGGATCGACCGCCGGTGAAGCATCCGTTACGGTTGCAGACTCGTCCCCCTCGGGATACTCGATGCTCGGAAACGCTTTCGCGTTTTCGCGATCAAACCGAGTGGGATTTTGCATCGAGAGTTGCAGCTCGGCCATTTCTTGCGCAAAAAACCGGATCGCCTGCGGAGAAGCAGCTCGACTCTTCGACTCGAGTACGCGGTAGCGGGACCCCATGACGAGACCGCGATACACCCCTTCGAGCGAAGCGCCCTGATTCAGCGTCGACAACAGTGCCTTGAACTGATCTTCGTCGATCGGGTCTTTGGTGTGATACACGACCGTCAGCATTTCCATCAGGATTTCGGCGTTCGCCTTCACGATCGATTGCGGGTCCACCGAAGCGGGAGTCGGAACCGGCGCTTCGGTTTTCTGAAACGCCATGCCCATCAGGCGCTTTGCGGATTCGACGGTTTTCTCGATCGCTTCGGGAACCTTGCATGAAGAAAGCATCAGGCAGAGCAGAAGCGAGGCGAGGATTTTCATGGGTTACCCAGTGCTTTTGGTGATTCGGATCTTCCAACGGCACCGGCAAGCACCACGATCGTGATCAGGTACGGTAAGATTTGGATCCACTGGACCGGAACCGGTTCGGTTCCCCACAGGGTCACGCCCTGCAAACGGATTTGCGCAATTTCGGTCACGCCGAACAGCAGACAGGCGAGCACGGTGGGAATCGGTTTCCA
>JBEIKL010000195.1:0-3754 GCA_040379745.1 Bdellovibrionales bacterium
AAGAACGCCCTTCAGCAAGTGTTCGATCCGTTTGAGAGCATTCGCGTCTTGGACCGGGTGCTCACTCCGCAAGGCGAGTTGTCCGAGCGTGCATCGCCGAAGCTTCAATCCTTGTTGAGTCAGGTGCGCACGCTGAAGCTCGAGATCTCGTCCCGCATGGAATCGCTGATGAAGGAATATGCCGGCAGGGGCATCCTTCAGGAAAAATACACCGACGTGCGCGACGGTCGTTACGTGTTGCCCGTGAAGGTTTCGGATCAAAGCAAGGTCGAAGGCCGTGTGGCCGAACTCTCGGTGAGCAAGCAGACCGTGTTCATCGAACCCCGTGAAGTCGAAGCGCTTCAGGCCCAGCTCCGTCGCAAAGAAGCCGAAACCTCGGAAGAGATCTACATCATCCTGACCGAAGTGGCGAAACAACTGTACCCGCATCTCGATGCGATTTCCTCGTCGGTGCAACTCGTGTCCTATTGGGATGCGGTTCAGGCGCGTGCTCGATTGGCCAAAAAGTATCTGGGAAAACCGATTCACCTTTCACCCGACCGCGCCTGGCAGATGCAGGAAACCACAAACCCGATCCTGTTTTGGAACATGGACGAACCGCAGATCGTGCGCAATACGGTCGAGATGTCGCCACCCCAGCAGATGATCCTGCTTTCCGGTCCGAACACGGGCGGAAAAACGGTGTTATTGAAAACACTGGGGCTTTCGGCCGTGGCGGCACGTACCGGTTTTTTCTTTCCGGCGATGGGAAAATTACACGTCCCATTCTTTGATTCCTTCTTTGTCGATCTCGGTGACCCGCAGTCGATCGAAGAACACGTTTCCTCATTCTCCGGACACGTGATGAAAATGAAGCGCATTCTCGAAGGCCTGGGGCCACGTTCACTGATCCTGGTCGATGAGATGAACTCGGCTACCGATCCGGAAGAGGGCGCTGCGCTTGCGCTGGCGTTCGTCCAGACGGTGCTGGGCAAGGAAGGAGCGATCCTCGTTGCCACCACTCACGACCCGCGACTGAAGGCGATGGGGGTCGATGATCGACGCGTGTTGAGTGCGAGTATCCTGTTTGATGAGCAAACCCTGCGACCGACGTATCGGGTGGTGTTCGGTGCGCCGGGAAGATCGCGCGCGCTCGAAACCGCAGAGCGATTGGGGATGCCCCGTGCGGTTCTGGATCTGGCCAAGGGTTATCTGAGTGATCAGCACCGTTCGTTTGAAGGCGTTTTACAGCAATTGCAATCTCAACTCGGAACGGTCGAGAAAGCCCGCCAAGAAGCGCGCCACGCTCGCGAAGAGGCTGAGAAGTTGAAGGTCGAGTGGGAAGAGAAAGTCCGCGTGAAAGTCGAAGAGTCGATGGAGAAGGCGCGTGCGAAGCTGAAGCACGTGTTGGAACTGGCGCAAATCGAAGTGCGCGAGACCTTGCGGAAAATCCAGTCGACCAAGACCCATAAGCAACTCGACGATCTGAGACGCGAACTGAACGAATCGTTCGAGGCCGGTGAAAAGCGTCTCGACACGGCCGTGTTGGAAGCCGCGCCCGAACTGGGCGAGGCGTTCGCGAACGCGCCGGTAAAACCCGTCGAAGAAGTGAAGTTTGAACAAGGGGTCTGGGTGCGTGTTCCGAAATGGAAGAACGTCGGCGAGATCATCGAGTGGGATGGGAAGAAAGCGAAAGTCGCATTGGGAGTCCAGCAAACCTCGGGATTCGGCAAGGCCTTCATCGTCAGCGTTTACCCGATGGAGATGGAAGTGTTGTCCGAGCGCGAGAAACGCACCGTTTTGGGCGTGAAACACGGATCGGCTGCATCCGCTTCCGGAAAGGGAGTGACCGTTCAGTCGGTGTCGCCGTCCTCGATCCGCGATCAGATCGACATTCGTGGCCAGCGTTTCGACGAAGCGATGAAGAACGTGACCCAATACATCGATCAGGCCTTTCTCTCGGGCAAAAGCGAAGTCACGATCGTGCACGGCTTGGGTACGGGCGTCCTGCGCGAAGGCGTGATCAAGTTGTTGAGGACCACCAATTTTGTGGCGCATTTCCAGGACGCCGGTTCTTCGGGCGCAACACTGGTCCGGTTCGCGCTCCGATGATGGTCAGATTTCTGGCAGCGTTGTGGAATTGGTTTCGGTTTGCGCCGTCAAATAAACAATTATTGTGTAATAAATCAAGAGTGACTTATCCTGATTCCAGGATGATTCATTTCGATCTGGTCAGGATGTTTACCGAGTGGAATTTGAGATCGTTTGGCGGAAAACTGCGCATGCCCGAACTGCGCTGGAACTCGCGCTTGAGCACTTCGGCGGGTCGGTTCCTGCCCCGTCGCGATCGCTCCATCATTGAAATCGCCGAATACCTGTTGCTCGAAGAGAATGCGGAAGAGCTGATCCGCGATACATTGGGGCACGAGATGATCCATTACTGGTTGTGGGAGCTGCGCAAGCCCTACGGCCATACGCCTGAATTCTATGCCAAGATGAACGAGATCGGCGTATCCCGCTACAATTCAGTGCCGAAGCGCAGACCGTTCAAGCATTGTTACGTGTGTGCCAGTTGTGATCAGAAGATCTGGGTGCGCCGCAAGCTTCAGGGCGCGGCCTGTGCGGCCTGCTGCAATCGTCTTGCAGGCGGAAAGTACCACGCCGACTTCAGGCTACAATTGATGACCAACGTGGAATCACCCCGTCCCGATCCGGCCGCGGAAGTGGGTTGAGCGAGAAGATTTTTTTGATCGCAAAGACCATTCCCACAATGATGGCCGCAATGGCGAGTAAGAGAAGGATCACTCCGACATTGATGATGATTCCACCGGCAAAGATGAATACGGCCAGCAACAGGAAAATCCCGAAAAGCACAGCCATTGCGCCGGCCAACACTAAAAGAGAAAGAATGATTTTCAGGAGAATGCTGCCTGCACTCGCAGGTGAGCGCAGCTCATTCGCTTTCAGTTGCTTCACCTGATCCTTGAAGTCTTGGAACGATGCCTTGCTCAGACTACCGTCGGATTGTGCTTTGGAGCCAAGCGCGGTCAGCAAAAGATCGGCTTGTTCGAGGATTTTTTCCGGGTTCGCCTGTTTTTTCGCTTCATTCACTGCTTCGCTGTTAGCCCGATTGGTGCGGTGGCTGAAATCGGCCTGGTCGTCGCTGAAGGTGGCGATGGTTTCCCGATCGTCGGCATCGAAACTCGCTTCCATTGGTTCGGATGGGTTCGAGCTGACTAGTCGGTTGCGCAATTTTAAATTCAGTTTGTAGAGTCGGTAGGCCACCCGATTCAGTTGCTTTTCGGATCGATCGCCCAGCTTGGCATAAATCCGGCCTTCGAGGTGTTGCAAGAGTTGTTGTTGTTCAGGACTGTAAGCCATGACCGCTTCCGTGCCGTAGGCCGACTGGATTTGGACGTTCAGGAATTGAGCGGCCAGGAAGAATGCGAACAATCGGGTACGGATGCGGAAGCGGTTTTTCATGGTTTTTTTTCCTTGGTGATTAAGCGAATTGTGGATCGCTGATTCTGCGTTCGTTCTGCACGATGACTTTGATGAGGAGGACGACTCCTACAATCACCGCAGCCAAAGTCAGGATCGCGAGGATGTTAGCCAGGTTGGAAAGGATCGCACCGGCCAAAGCAAGAAGGAACAGAATCACGTAGATCCCGAGCAACACCACATAGCCCAGTGCCAGCACGAGAAGAACGAGAATGATCTTCACGATGATGCGGCCGATTCCTGCCGGAGAGCGAAGATCGTTGGCCTTGAGACC
>JBEIKL010000196.1:0-3702 GCA_040379745.1 Bdellovibrionales bacterium
CAGGTCGCGTGCGTGCGCTTCCTTCAGCTGGTATTTTTCCAGTTCGTATGAATCATTTGAGCGTGTTGAGCCGACAGAGGACATCCCCTACAGAATAAAGGATCAGCCGTATTGAAAAAATCGGTAAAATTTGCCGTCTCAAAGGGTGGAAAGGAGTTTTGGAATGAAACCGCCAAAGCCGCCGTTCGAAAGCACTGCAACCAAATCGCCCTTCTGCGCGGAAGCCGCCACGGACTTGACGCCCTCGTCGACTTCGTTGAAACAGATGGCATTGACTCCCCTTTGCTTGAGTCCCTCTACCAGTTCCTCGCTGGAAAACTGCTGATCGCTGGGAATTTTTCCCAAATCAAAGGCCGCGGCCACAAAGACCACATCCGCCTGATCAAAGGCTTCGGTGTACTCTTTCTGAAAAACCTTCCGGCGTGATGTCGCACTTCGCGGTTCGAACACGGAAATCAGACGACGATCGGGATATTTCAGTTTCAAGGCTTTCAAGGTTTCGCGGACCGCGGTCGGGTGGTGGGCGAAATCGTCGATCACCAGCACACCGTTCTTCTCTCCCCGCTCTTCCTGGCGACGTTTCACACCTTGGAATGAGGCCAACCCTTGCTTCACTTTTTCCGCCGGCAACCCCAACTCGACACACTCGATATACACCGCCAGTGCGTTCAGGACATTGTGTTCACCACAGAGATTGATTTTGACCTGATCAACGGTTTTTCCATGATGAACGACATCGAAGGTGGTGCTGACTCCATCGGTGTTCATGTTTGAAAAAGTATAGTCAGCCTGATCAGCCGCATGACGCGAATACGTGATCAGTGGCACCGTTGCGGCCTGGATGAGTTCGCGAACATTCGGGGTTTCCACACAGGCGATCAACCGGCCCGGAGTTCGGATGCGGGAAATCAACCCTGCAAATGCTTTCTTCACTGCGGCCAGATCGGCATAGATGTCCGCGTGATCAAATTCAACGGAGGTCAGGATCACATCGTTCGGAAGATAGTGATTGAACTTGGGTACCTTGTCCCAGAAAGCGGTGTCGTACTCGTCACCTTCGAGCACGAAATACTTTGCACCTACCGGCACATGAAAACTGTGAGGAAGACTGTGCGATACACCACCGATGAAATAGCCCGGATCCTGCCCGGCCGATGCCAGCACGTGTGCAAGGATGCTCGAAGTCGTAGTTTTGCCGTGGGTTCCCGCCACCACCAGATTTCGGGTATTCGGGAGAATGTGCTGCTCCATGAATTCAGGAAGAGAGACATACTTTACGCCACTTTGCTCCACAGCCATCATCTCGACATTGCCCTTGCTGATCACGTTGCCGATCACATAAAGATCCGGCTTTTTTCCATCTGCGGAAATGATCTTCTGGAGATTGTCGGCGGAATACGGCGAGAAGAGTTCAACCCCCGCATTGCCAAGCACATCGCTCATCGGCGGATAGACATTCTGGTCACTGCCCGTGACGCGCACTCCAGCACGTTTGAGATAAGAAGCAAACGCCCCCATCAAGGTTCCACAAACACCAAGAATGTGCACATGTCGAAATGAATTCATGAAATGATTATAGAAGAATTCCGATCCCTGTGCCAATCGGAAACACCGGATCGTTGAACTATTTGATTCCGACCACAAACGCGATCCAGGAATAGGCGTTGTCGCCCTTTTCGGCACGATCGTACACATCGGTTCCATTGCCGTGACGGTCACTGCCTTCCCAATAAACACAGACATCGCTGAAGCCGGCCTCCAGCATCAATTCCTTCAACTCCGGAATCGACCAGATCCGCCAGTCATAGACAAAGCAATCCTTGTGGAAAACACCGTCGGTTGACTTGAAGTGAATCGCAAAGACGGCGTGACACTCGAGAGGATCATAGGACTTCAGGTCCCAATAATAAGTGTATTTTCCGCCAACTTCCTTGACGTTATAGGTCTTCTGCTCTTTTCCGTCTTTCAGCAGACCGGGACCACCGGCCAGCTCAAGATTGAAGATGCCATCCTTATGCAGGGAATTACGGGCCGCCACAAAATATTTCTTCAGTTGCTCGCGTGTGTGAAAAATATTGAAGGAGAAGTTAGCCGCACCGATGATGTCGAACTTCTCATTGGTCGGAACACACACATCCTGCAAATAAACTTTCACCCGTTTTTTCTGAGCAACAGTCAATTTGCGGTAACCGTTCTTCATTCCGTAACTCACCGGTTCCGGATCCAAGTCCATTCCGGTGGCGGTTCGCTGGGGATTCGACTTCACCCATTCACCTGAAATCAGGAAGGTGCCGCAAAAATCCTCGCGCAGACTCAACGCCTCGCGCTTACGGATATCCTTGAACATCTTGTCGTAAATCTCCACGTGCTGTTCCGGAGTCTGTACGGAATTCTCGTAGTAAAGATACTTGTTGAACTTGGGCATCTTGGCCGTTTTCGCTTTTTTCTTTTTCGCAGGTTTTGCCACGGTATCTGATCCGATCTCTGTTATTTCTTCACTTTCAACGAAAGAGTCAGCACAAATTCCGCAACCGGCTCGTCCCCTGATTTTTCAGGCACGGTCGCCACGATGGTGACCGGCAATTCGACTCTTTCCAATGTCTCTTCGGCTTTCTTCACCGCTTCCCGGATTTTCAGTCCGTCCTTGCAAGTGAAGAGCGTACGTCCTTCGGGACGCTTCAGGAACTTCGCTTGAAAATCCTTGAAGATCAGCGAACCTTTGCCGTTTTTCACTTCCTGCAAAGCGCGAGCAGCGATAAACCCACCGGCCGCGTCCGCACCGATGCACAACACGCCGAAATACATCGATCCCAAATGATTCTTGTTCCGGTGAAGGAACGGAATGGAGATCACCACTTCTTCTTCGGTCATTTTCACCACGGATGGATTGACAAAATAAAGGAGAGGAATCTTCCAGAAGGAAAATGCGCGAAGGAAAAACGTGTCTTTGAAGGATATGCCCATGGTTGGAGTTCTCCACCATAGGATAAGCGGTGGATTGATTTTTTTCAACCCACGGTTTGATGAAAAGCCTGCCGCAGTTCGCGGATGCGTGTGTCTTCGCGCGAAGGATGAACCCGATTCGTCAACAGGATTGCGAATCGACCACGATCCAAGTCCATCCAGATCGATGTACCGGTAAAGCCCAGGTGACCGATTGTTGCGGACGAATGGACAGGATGGGAGGAGAAATCAAAGCCCAGCCCCCTTCTTGCACCACTCGAGTCGATGAATGGCATGGAGAATTCCCGCAGGGTATTGAAAGAAACCAGTTTTCCATTGACCAATGCATTCATCCACCGAATGACATCATCCAATGAACCGAATGCACCAGCGTGTCCGGCCACCCCACCCCTGCTCCAGGCATTGTCATCATGGACATCTCCCTGAAGCAACCCACGCCACGCACACCATTCGCTTGCAGCAATACCGCTTGAAACCCGTTGATTGCGATGCAACTGTCGAAAATGAAGACCACATTCCGGAAGTCCGTTCCACACTTCGCTTCTGATCAATTCATCAAATGGCATTCCGGAAATACGTTCGGCATGAATCATCAACAACGAGAATCCGATATCGGAATAAATGATTTTCTCGCCGGGTTTTGCAATCGGAGTCTCCGCTAGGATCAACGCATCAAAATACGCTTGGCGCTCCTGTATCGAAATCGCAGAAAATCCCTCTGATGCCCCACCCGAAATG
>JBEIKL010000197.1:0-3662 GCA_040379745.1 Bdellovibrionales bacterium
AGTGCCTTCACTTCATAGTGATTCTGCTTGCACAGGTTCATCGCCGCTTTGATGGTACCGCCAGTGGCCAGCACATCATCGACCAGCACCACTCGTGCCGCGCGATCGTTCACACTCATTTCCAGCTGATCGATTCCGTATTCCAATGTGTAGGATTCTGACAAAACCGGTGGCGGTAGTTTTCCGCGCTTGCGAATCGGCACAAAGCCTTTGCCCATTTTCTGTGCCATGGCTGCGCCCAGAATGAATCCGCGTGATTCGACCCCGACCACTATATCGATCTGGCTCCAATCGATCATCGCAGCCATCGTGTCGATCACCTCATCAAAACGATCCTTCAATAGTGGCGTGATGTCTTTGAAAATGATTCCGGCTTTTGGAAAATCGGGCACATTACGGATGTGAGATTCGAAGGGGTGGCTCATGGGATGATTCTTCCTTCTGTGATTTCTATTTGAAACATGCCCTTTTTCTCAGAGTCCAAAAATAACCGCTGGTTTCCCATCGTTATCATTTGAGCTGTCTCCATCTGATCCGACTTGAAAAATCGAATTATTTAAATTATTTAATGATGTACTTTTCTTCAATATTTCTTCTGCAAATCCTGCAAGGACGAATGCCATTCCGTTAGCCATTTGAACACCACCTAAAACCCCCTTCCACTGAATGGCTCTTCCTTCATCGATTTCTTTTTGCAACATGATTTTTTTCTCAGAATCCAACACCAATCCCTGAAGTGCCTTCCGTGTTTCAGGATCAGTTTCTTTTCCCGATTTGATGATTTTTTCAGCTTCTTCACTGATTTTTAAAAAACTCTTGGCAATTCTCTTTTGCACCACCTGTTCCCGCTGACTGATTGCTGTAGCCAGGTCCTTTGCACCCAAAGCCAAATTCAACACCGAGAAAAAGCTCGTGATTTTTGAAAGCTCTTTGCAATTTGAACAATCATAATGAACAATTTTCAGAATTTCGTTAAATTTTATCCCTAGTGCCCCTAAAGCAGTTCCTGCATACGCTGTGGTTGAAAGAAGACTACTGAAATAACTATCCCAGTGTTGCAATTTCTTCTTCCTCAAACTCTGATCATTGAAATAACAAAAATATTTTTCATATTCCGGATTCTCTTTGACCAGTTGTTCTTTGATTTCCGGATAAAACAAAAGCATAGCTTCGAGACGATCCCGATCTTTCCCCTTTTGAATTTTTGAATCGATTTTGCCAAATGTCTTTCTGATTTTTTTCTTTTCCTTGGCAGGAATATTCATTTTTTGAATCGACTCATCCGTTTCCGCGAATTTTTTTTGCCTGATTTCGTCCATCCGTTGCACCAGTGTCGAATACACCAACTTTTTGCATTGTCTTTTCGTGTGTTGAAGCAATGCCGACATCGGCACCACCTCGATCGAATTACAGGATTTACGCTCATTCACTTTTTCGGAATCGACATCTTCGGGTGAATAACACACCGACGCGGATGGAGCGGATGAATCAGAAGTCGCACCTTGCTCTTGCGTCAATGGGGTTTGCGCCTGAACCTGAGTCGTAGCCATGAATCCAAAAAGAATCAAAAATGGAATTTTCATGCCTTCTGATCGGCTAAAAATCGGGTTTTATTGAATAAAAACAGCACCCCCAGCCCAGCCCCAGCCCTAAAGTACTGAATTCACAACCCAAAACCAGCCCTCAATCCCTCGAATACAAAAAAGGCGTGATGCCATCGGCACCACGCCCTTCGAATCATTTTAACGCACCCGGCATCAAAAAAGCGCCGGACACCTTTTTACAGCTTCGCGATCAGCGGAGCGATCAAGAGAGAAACGACGCTCATTACTTTGATGAGAATCGCAATCCCCGGACCGGAAGTATCCTTGAACGGGTCACCGACCATGTCACCGACCACGGCGTTCTTGTGAACGTCGCCACCTTTTTTGTGACCTTCGATTTTACCTTTTTCGATGTACTTCTTAGCGTTGTCCCATGCTCCACCGGCATTTGCCATGTAGAGAGAAAGGGTCGCGCCCACTGCCAATGAACCAGCCAAAAGACCAGCCAATGCAGCAGCACCGAGTACGAAACCAACAAGTACCGGCGCCACTACTGCGATCATGCCCGGAAGGATCATTTCCTTCAAAGCCGCTGCAGTTGCAATGCTCACGATTTTCTTCGGTTCTGGATCCGCTTTCAATTCCATCAAACCTGGGATTTCTTTGAACTGACGGCGAATTTCTTCAACAATCGCACCCGCTGCGCGGCCTACTGCCAACATGGTCGTAGAACCAACGAGGAATGGAAGGATGGAACCCACCAAGATCCCGATCAAGATGTTTGGATCCGTGATTGCAAGGTTCACCACTGGCATACCCGCTTGCTCACGCACGTGGTTGACTTCCATGTTGAACGCAGAGAAAAGCGCCAACACGGTCAGAATCGCAGAACCGATCGCAAAACCCTTACCGATCGCTGCAGTGGTGTTACCAACCGCATCGAGTTCATCGGTGATATCGCGAACGTCTTTACCCAAACCGGACATTTCAGAAATACCGCCGGCGTTGTCAGAGATCGGGCCGTAAGCATCCACAGTCATGACCACTGCTGTACCGCCGAGCATCCCTACCGCTGAAAGAGCGATACCGTAAAGGCCAAGGTATTTGTTCGCGAGGTAAGCAACGATCGCTACGACCAACATTGGAATCGCTGTGGATTCCATACCGACCGCAAGACCTTGAATCAAGTTGGTGCCTGCACCGGTGATTGATGCACGGGCAATGTTCATCACTGGAGTGGAAGAAGTATAGTAGTCAGTCACGAGACCGATCACTGCACCACCCACCGCACCGAGTGCGAGAATTCCAGTTACCGCTTGAGTCACACCCAACATGTTCATCACTACGTAAGAAACGACGGCGAGAATGATCGGAGGAAGAATCAAAGCACCGCGAAGAACGGTTGCTGGATTCATGTGCTTCATTGCGCGAGAAATGAAGATACAAACAATAGATACACCCAATCCCAAACCTGAAAGAAGGAGAGGAAGGCCTACTGCTACCATTTTGTTGGTCGCTTCATCAGAAGCCAGCAATTGAGGAACTTGTCCGACTGCTGCAGTAATCGCGATTGCCATGGCTGCAACGATCGCTGCAATCATGGATTCATAGATGTCCGCGCCCATTCCGGCTACGTCACCCACGTTGTCACCGACGTTATCGGCAACAACACCCGGGTTACGTGGATCATCTTCAGGGATTCCTTCAATCACTTTACCAGCGATATCGGAACCGACGTCAGCAGCCTTGGTATAAATACCGCCACCGATCCGAGCAAAAAGAGCGATCGAAGAAGCACCCACCGCAAAAGCGTGAAGGATCGGGCTGATATCTGCGTGATCTTTAAAATAGAGGTAAACTCCACCCAAGCCGATCAGGCCGAGGGCTGCAACGGAAAGACCCATTACGGCACCGCCGTCGAGGGCAGTCACCAAAGCGTTCGCTTTGATGCCGGTACGAGCCGCTTCCGCGGTACGAACGTTGGCGTTGGTTGCGGCTTTCATGCCCACATAACCAGCCAAAAGACTCAAAAATGCGCCCAAAAGGAAGGAACCCGCTGAAACCCAGCCCAATCCCATTCCGATAGCCACGAAGACCACCACGGCATAAATCGCTAAA
>JBEIKL010000198.1:0-3661 GCA_040379745.1 Bdellovibrionales bacterium
CCTATTGAGGAACACCTATTGAGGAACACCTATTGAGGAACACCTATTGAGGAACACCTATTGAGGAACACCTATTGAGGAACACCTATTGAGGAACACCTATTGAGGAACACCTGTTGAGGAACACCTATTGAGGAACACCTATAACTAGTGACCCATCAAAGCACCAAGAGCACGGCGGCTAACATTCGCGCTTTGAATTTGCAATCGCACTTCGGGCGCCCGAAGTCGGTTCCATCGGCCATGCTGGCGGAATGATCTAAATCGCAATGATGAAAGGGGCGCACCACTTTATCCGCTCTTTTCGGCAGAACGATTCTTAATATTAAAAAATCGGATCACAATTTCAAAAGAGTGTCGCTTATTAGAAGCACGCAAAACCCTGAAACATCTGTCGCCTATTCCAAACCAACCAAATCTCGAAATCTCTATCACTTATTAAAAGCACGCCAAACTCTGAATCGTCTGACACCTATCCCCATCCAACCAAAACTCAAAATCTCTGGCGGCTATTCCAACCCAACCAGATCCTGGAACGTCTGGCGCTTACGAATCAGTTTCACTTTACCCTGATCGACCAGCACTTCGGCTACTTGTGGGCGCGTATTGTAGGAATTGCTCATGGAGAATCCATACGCACCGGCTGAAAGAATCGCCACGCGCTCACCCGGCAAACCTTCCACAGCCAATGGGCGTTCGCGTGCAAAGTAGTCTGAAGTTTCGCAGATTCCACCGACCACATCCCATTTCGCCATCTTGATTTCGCGGGATTGATGAACGGCAACGATTCCGTGATAAGCATCATAGAGCGCCGGACGCATCAAATCGTTCATGCCTGCATCTAAAATCAACGTACGGTGATTGCCACGCACTTTTGAATAAACGACATCTGATACCAGCACACCCGCATTTGCCATCAAGCTACGGCCGGGCTCGAGCAAGATCTTCTTCATCTTGCGGCCGCCACTCCTATGCGCGCCGCCACCGCTAGCAGCATCGCGCCCACGCCCGCGCCCATTCCCCGCGCGAGCCGCGCTCTCCGAATAAAAATACTTCCGCACCAACGCCCCAAATTCATTCAAAGACAATGATTCCTCACCCGGGCGATAGGGCACACCGATACCACCACCGAGATCAATGTAATCCAGTGCGCGCCCCAAGTGGTCTTCGACTTCGTCACACAAGCGACTCAGAATTTTAAAAGCTTGTTCATAGGGCTTCAGTGAGGTGATCTGACTACCGATGTGAATGCTGATCCCGGCAATGCGGACGAATTCGTCTTGCCCGTAGTTCACACACAGATCCAAAATTTCTTCACGAGTTAACCCGAACTTGTCTTTGCGACGGCCGGTCGAGATCTTATCATGGGTTTTTGCATCGACATCCGGATTGTATCGGAAAGCCACGGTCACCGGGCTCTTGCGATAATTGGCCAAAAGCTGAATCAATTCGAACTCCATCACCGATTCCACATGGATAGATCCCACGCCGGCGTTCGGCAATTGCAGTAACTCATCGAGTTCAGCAGCGGTTTTCGCCACTCCCGAAAGCACACGCAAGTCGCGGGGGATTCCGGCAAGTTCAGCCCGCTTCCACTCGCCGTGCGAAACGAGGTCGCAACCCGCTCCCAAGTCGCGCAAGAACTTCAGAATCGACAAATTGGAGTTTGCCTTTACCGCGTAACAGATCTGTACCGGCAATCCTTTTAAGGATTTCTTCAAACGCGTATAGGATTCGCGGATCGCCTTACCCGAATAGACGTATAAGGGGGAACCGTAACGATCCACCAGATCACTCAACGGAATCCCTTCCACTGAAAACTCATTCTTACGGTATTGAAAAGCAAAATCAGGCTCAATCAATCGATCTTTCATAATTGTCATTCTTTGTTTAGACTACCACCATGGACGCTCTCTTTTCGATAGAAAACCTCACTGCCCTGATCACCCTGACTGCGATGGAAATCGTTCTCGGAATCGACAACATCATCTTCATCGCCATCCTGGTATCACGGGTCGAAAAGGCTCTTCAACAAAAGGCGCGCACCATTGGCTTGATGCTGGCACTGGTTTTCCGCGTGGCCCTGCTCCTCTCCTTGAATTGGATCATGGGCTTGACGAACGTCCTCTTCACCCTGATGGATCATGGGGTCACCGGTCGTGACATCATTCTTTTGGCAGGGGGTTTGTTCCTCGTCGGAAAGTCCACCCTTGAAATCCACCAAAAGATTGAAGAAGCCGCTCACCCCGAGTCGCACGGCGATCAAAACACAAAGAAAAAGGTCAAATTCGGTTCGATTGTGATTCAAATCATGCTGATTGACATCGTGTTCTCACTCGATTCGGTTATCACCGCAGTGGGCATGGCGCAGTCGGTACCAGTCATGATCGCAGCAGTCGTCGTATCGATGTTGATCATGCTGAAACTTTCCGGCCCGATCAGTGATTTCGTGGATCGCAATCCGACGATCAAGATTCTTGCACTCGCCTTCTTGATCCTGATTGGCGTGATGCTGATGGTGGAAGGAATGGGTGGCCACGTCTCCAAAGGTTATATCTACTTTGCGATGGCGTTCTCACTCGTGGTCGAAATTTTGAATATGCGCTACCGTAGAAAGGCGGGTAAAGCGTGAAATTGCTCGAAACCCTTTCGAACACCTTCGCAGCACCCGGTTTCGGTGTTTACACCGTTCATGCAGGCGCTTCGAAACGAAAGAACCTTTCTCGTACGCTCTACCCTGATACAACCACTGAACCCGAAGTGATTGAAGCGTGGCACACCTCCTTGAAAGCAATAGCCGATCATCAAGGCGTGCTGATCTATGGAATTCCTTCCGATTCAGGCGGCGGCATTCAACGGGGCGCGAACTGGGGGCCACTGGCGGTACGGGAAAAACTCTACCCGGCACTAAATACAGTGGAGCGACAAAACATTCTTGATTTAGGAGATGTACGCACGAATCCCCATCTTTTACTCGATGAATACCTGAACGACGCCACACTCAGCGCATGCAAGAAAGCCATGCACGGAAACGAACACAGCACATACAGCGTTTCGCCCCTTTCGATTGCAGCTGATGCGATCACGCTCTTGCACCATCATCACCCTGAAAAAAAACTGCTCATGATCGGTGGCGACCATTCAGTCAGCTATCCAGCCGTAAAGGAATTCCTTCGTCACCAGAAACACTTGGGCAAAAACGCGGCCATCCTGCATTTTGATGCTCATACTGATCTCCTCGATGAACGTCTTGGGATTGGAGTTTGCTTCGGATCCTGGGCTTCGCACATGATTCCGGAACTGAACCATCCGTCACAGTTGATTCAGGTGGGAATCCGGTCGAGTGGAAAAGACAAGGCTCACTGGGAAAAAACCAAGGGCGTGACTCAATACTGGGCAAACGAAATGAATCAGCATGGTCCGCAAGCGATTGCGAGCGCCATTCTTGCAAAACTGAAATCACAAAAAGTCGATTCGCTTTATGTGTCTTTCGACATTGATGCGCTCGATGCGGACGAAGCGGGGGCAACCGGCACGCCGGAAACCGGTGGGTTGTTGACCGACGACTGCATCACGGTGATCGAGTTGGTAGCGCGTGAGCTTCCCGTTCTAGGAGCAGACCTTGTTGAAGTCGCCCCTTTCGTGCATCATCCACACTTGA
>JBEIKL010000199.1:0-3660 GCA_040379745.1 Bdellovibrionales bacterium
CCACTTGGTAGAGCACTTCGGCTTGAAGTTTCACTGGATTGATCTGGCCTTTCACACCAGTATCACCCAGGTCTTTTCCAAATTGCATACCACGGGCAACATATCCGCCAGCAGAGAATGGACTCTTACCCGCCGAAGCGGAAGCGGACTGAGAAACTTGCGTTTTCCGCGCGGCCGCTTCTCTCTCGGCCCGTTCGACCGCCTCATCATAAATGCTTCGATCCGAATTTTCGAGCAGACTGAGTTCTTTCGGACAGGCACCGATCTCCATTGCCTTGAGAAACGCACTGCAAGCATTTCCACTTTCGTTGAATGCCTTGTGTTTCTTCACCGTTTTTCCGTCCACGACCGCATCACGGCTCACCACAAAGTCACTTTGGGTTCCGAATGAATCACTGGTGAGAGCGGTCTGAAGGGAGAGTTCAAGAGCGGAAACCGCACGGTGTGCAGGATCGAGCGCCTGAAGCATGGTCGCTGCTGAACTCGCATAACAGATCCCCAGATCATCCTGATCCTGAATGGTCAGACGAAGATCACGATCTACCCTGAGTTCCTGTGCGGGACATTCGGTGACAGTTGGCTTTCCTGCAAATGCAGGCAGGGCGACCGAACAAGTCGTAACCCAGACTGACGCAATGATGGGGGTAATACCACGGAGGCTTCTCACCCGATTAGTGTATCAGAGGAAAAATACCTTACGAAACGGGCTTTTTTTGACGACCAAACCCCAACGCCAGGATCAGGAAGAACACGGCATTCACCGCGATCAGTTCCACACCCAAGCGATAGCCATTGAGCAGTTTCACGCTATTGAAATCGATCAGCGCCGTCAAAGCAATGGCGAGTCCGCACCAAAGCGGGACCTTGCGATGATCGAGATCGATTTTCGTGAAAATGCCGATGCCGTACAACCCGATCAACGGACCGTAAGTGTAGCCCGAACAACGAAGAACGAGATCAATCAGGGATTTAGCTCCGACGAAATAGATCGCGATGATCAACAGCAGGATCAGCACTGCGGCCAAAGTGTGCACCACCCGGACCGGAATGCGATTGCGCCAACTTTGCGGAAACAGATCGATTTCGATCGAGGAAGCGATGGCCGGCAGGATCGTGCCGGCACTGCTGAACGTCGCTGCGGAAAGACCGACAATGAACATCATCGCTGCAAAATTACCCATGTGATTCAGGGCAAGGAACGGCAGGACCTGATCGGTCGCGATCGACGCGTCCGAAAGCATCGGAATCGGCAATCCCCGCTCGATATAATGTTCTTTCGCCAGGACTCCGATCGCCAAGAATACGAAGTTCACGGCCACCATCACGAATGCAAGCGTGAACATGTTCTTCTTCGCCTCACCCACGTTCTTGCAACTCAGGTTCATCTGCATGATGTTCTGATCCAGTCCGTTCATCGAGCTGGTGATCAGCATTCCGCCGATCAGGGATTTCAGGAAGAAGTTCGGCTGCATCGGATCCATGTGGAAGAGTTTTGGTTTCAAAATAGCGGCCATCGGCTCGGGCACTTTCATCCACAAAATCACTCCCAATACCAGGATCGAAAGCAAAAGAATCACGGACTGAAAAGCCTCGGTCCAGACCAAACTCTTGATCCCGCCCTTATAGGTATAAAGAACGATCAACGCCATCGCCACCGTGAAAGATACCAACGGACTGATGTCGAATTCAGCGATCAGACACTGATGCAAGATCATCACGGAGATATAGAGTCTGGCGGCAGACCCGAATGTCCTCGAAGCGATGAAAAGAACAGAAGCGGTTTTCTGCGCATACATGCCGAAGCGCTCGCCCAGATAGGAATAGATCGAGATCAGGTTGCGCTTGTAATACAGGGGCAACAATACCGAAGTGATGATCATGTATCCCAGAAAATATCCCAACACGATTTGCATGTAGGAATATCCCTGACTGAAAGTCGATCCCGGCACTGAGACAAAGGTCACACCTGAAACGGAGTCACTGATCATTCCCAACGTGATCAACCACCAGGTCGAACTGTGACTTCCGATGTAGTAATCCTCCAGCGTTGCGGATCGCGCGCGATAGAAGGAAAGCGCAAGAAGACTGATGAAATAAACCAAAAGTGCTGAAATACCGTACACTGGAAGACGGAATGCTTCGTTGATCATAAGGATGAGTTTAAAAGAATTTCAGACGATCCGCATCTTTTTCAGGAAAACACGGATGGAATCAGATGACCCAGGTTTCACCGGCGATCGACTGACCATTGACGAAACGGTCTCCTGACAGTTCGGCCAGGTCGAGGGTTTCATACCGCCCCTTCACCATCAGCTCGGCCAATGCGATTCCGACCGAATAGCTTTGCATCGCCCCGTGCCCGGAGAACGAATGCGCCTCAAACACCGGCGCACCACTCGCCCCAACCCGTGATGAAACCTTTCCGACGATCGCATGATGATCAGGTGAATTCTCATAAAGCCCCGCCCATCCGCTGACGTGTTTCAGGCTTTCGAATGCGGTGGAACGTTCGTAGAGGTGGGCCCAGATGTGTTCTTCAAAAAACGCATCGGCATCGTACTGGAAGTTGAATCCTGAAGCTTCGTTCGGTGTGGCGAACCCGCTCAAACCGTAAATCGATTCCGGATGGAAATACACTCCGCTCGGATCAATGATCATTCCGTATTCGGTCAGGTCGACATCACGCGACTGGAACAAGGAAATCTGGCGACGGAGAGGAGTCGACGGGCAGCGATAGGCCAGGATTTTCGCAAGATGTGGTGCCCAGGCACCGGCCGCATTCACCACGTTTTTAGCCTCGATTTCAATCCACTGCCCCACCGCTGGTCCGGGCTGGAAGGTCGTTGGATCTTCACACAACAGGCGCTTTTTTTCTTCGGAAGGCAACTGATTGGAAAATTGGAATGCCTTGATCTTCTTCACTGCACCCGCAGATGGGGAAGACGCTTCGCATGCTCCTGTGACCCAGACATTGTGATAGAACTGGGCGCCCTTTTTCAGTGCCTGCTCGCGGTAGTGTTCTTTCAATCGATTGGGATTCACCAACCCGTCTCGAACGCCGAAGATCGCACCGGCAAGGTCATCGGTCTTGTCGATGAACGGAACTTTTTTCTTCAGTGCCGGAATGTCGAGCACGTCGACCGGCCAACCGTTTGCGACATGCATCTCGCGCGCCTTCAGCGCTTGATCAAAAGTCGCCGGACGGTGCAGCCACAGATAACCGCAATCGCGATAGCCGACTTCATTCGCATGCTGGGCAAAGTATTCAATCGAGTGCTTTGAGGCGAGCAAGTTCACTTTTTGCGACCAAGTGGCGCGCACACCGCCCGCATTCAGTTCGCTCGAACTCCACTCACCGGTCAGATCCAGATCGACCACCATCACGCGGTCGATGCCCAATCGGGCAAGACCCATGGCAACCGCACTGCCAATCAATCCGGCGCCTACGATCAAGGTATCTGTCTGAAAAGTTCGAGTGGTCATGACAAGGGGAAAGTTACCACATCATTTCGGTGAAATTCTCGGAAATGATCTTCGGCTCGCCTTTTTCTTCGGCAATGTAGAGGATCTTTGTTCCGCGGGATACAAGGCCTTTTCCGCCCCCTTTCAGGGTCGATACATAATCCTGGGTAAACATCATCATCGTGTATTTCGGATGAC
>JBEIKL010000200.1:0-3644 GCA_040379745.1 Bdellovibrionales bacterium
CGTTGGGGCGTGCGCGATTCTTTTTCGGGCGCGTGCTGGGCATGGCGTTGTTCCTTCTCTTGAACTTCACGATTCTTTCACTCGCATTGTGGATCGCAGTCAAGGTTGCCCTGGGCGATCTTTCTTACGCCTTTGTGCAGTCGTTTTTACTGACCTATGTCGAATCACTGGTGTTGCTCTCGGCCAGTTTGCTTTTTGGTCTGTGGTTGCGTCCCGCACTCGTGTTCATGATCATGATCGCGTTTGTCTTCTTGGGTCATAATCATGAACTCGTTGCCACGATGGAGTCGGGGGTGCGGACCTTGAACTACTTGACGCCGAACTTGGGCGCCTTACTCATGGGTGACCGCCTCTATTATGAAGAGGCATTGACCGGTGCGGTGTTCGGGAGCGGTCTACTGTACGGAATCTTCTGGGTTTTGTTTTTTCTTCTGATCGGGAATGCAGTATTCTCCAGAAAGAACCTATGATGATGCTCCCGCCCGTAGTGCTATCCGCTTTTGTCGTGATCTTTGGCTTATTGATCGGCAGTTTCCTGAACGTCGTGATCCATCGACTTCCGTTGGAGCAATCCATCGTCAAGCCCGGCAGTCACTGCCCGAAGTGTGGCAATGCCGTGCGGTGGTATCAAAACATTCCGCTTCTGAGTTATCTGTTCTTGCGCGGTAAATGCGCTCATTGCGGCGTGAAAATCCACTGGCGTTACCCGCTGGTCGAATTCATCACCGGTCTGTTGTTCTTCATCGCGTTTCGCGGTTCGATCGACATTGCGCAATTCCGGATTTGGTTTTTCATCGCGATCGGCATTGCGATCACCTTCATCGATCTTGATCATCGGATCATTCCGGACGAGTTGAGTCTGGGTGGCTGGGCGGTGGGCCTGTTGACCGCGTACTGGGATTTTAGAAACGGATTTGGACACCTTCTTTTCGCCTCATTTGTCGGCTTTGGCGTGTTTTTCCTGTTCGCCCTGGCTTATGAGAAAATGACCGGCCGGGTGGGGCTCGGCGGAGGCGACATCAAGTTCATGGGCACGATCGGTGCGTTCACGGGCGTGGGTGGCATCTGGTCCAGTTTGATCATCAGCTCCCTGTTGGGGGTAGTGGTGGGCCTGATCGTGGGTCGCATTCAGAAAAACGACGAATTGATGAAAACCGCGATTCCCTACGGACCGTTCCTGGTCGTGGGTGCGCTGGTGGAGTTATTGTACGAGGTATCGGCATGGATGAACGTTTAGACCGTAATTTTCTGGAAGGCGAGCTGCATGAAAAAATCATCGTTCGGGAACGCCGCCGCCGTCGCATCCTGATCGGCGTGACGCTCACCTTGTTCCTGGTGTTGAGTGCGGTGCCGGTCTATCAGGAACGCTTACCCAAATGGGAAAGCCTGGATGCTGCAAGACGAATCGCCGTCGAAATCGAGCGCTTGAAAACCGATTCGATTCGGTTGAAAAAACCGCTGAAGCTGACCCTTTTTGAATCGGGAGAAGTGAAAGTGGACGTGGTCAATGACTGTGAAGCAGGAGCGCCCGCCGGGCAAGAGACGGTCGGTGAGTCCTTGCGCACCGAAAACTGGAAAAACGGAAACAACACTCTTTCGATACTTCCCGTGGATCAGGCGAGGAAATTGAATCTCAATCTCGTCGTCGATCAATTGTGCTTTGATCCGGTCAACGGTCTCAGTCAGTCGAAAACGAAAAAAGTGCTGGTCATTCTTCCCGTCAAGGATTTGGCGGAGTCTCGACTCGATCGTGCGTCTTATGTGGAAGTCGAAACTCCAACCGCAAGAATTTCAATCAATTAGTACCGACACGGTCGAGTTTTGTGTCGACACCTGTCGTTTTTCTCAATTAATATAAAGAGTAGAATGGCATCAGCTCAGGGAAGGGCAGGAAACAGTTTTCTCGAACTACTTCGATCCGGAGTGGTCTTTTCATTATTCACCGACAATTCGGCGGTGGGGCTTTCCATTGGTGCATCCACCATCAAGGTCGTTGAACTCAAACGCAAAAACCGACAATGGCAACTGGTGGGATATTCGTCCGTTCCCCTGATTCCCCAAATGAGCGACATGCGCGAAATCATCAATCCGGCCCAGATGGTTGCGCTGATTCAGACCGCGATGAAAAACGCGGGAATCAAATCGAAAAATGTTTGTTCCGCCGTGGGCGGAAGCGGTCTCATCATCAAGAACCTCACGGTCAACGTGACCAAGAATCCGAAGGAATTGCAGGATGAAGTGTTCTGGGAGGCCGAACAGTACATCCCCTACGACATCACCGATGTAGTCATTGATTTCCAGATGATCGGAAAGCCCAAGGGCGATCAGGTCGAAGTCGTATTGGTTGCCGTGAAGAAGGATTTTCTCGAGCAATACATGTCCGTGATTTCGGAGGCGAAGCTCGTACCGAAAATCATGGATGCAGAATTGTTCGCTCTCCAGAATGTCTTTGAGCACAACTATGACGTTTCACCCACCGAATCGGTCATGCTGATCGATGTCGGTGCATTGAGTACTAAGATGGTGATCTGTTCGGGAGGAGTGCCTCACTTCACCAAAGAAGCCGCTTTCGGAGGGAATTTCGTTACCCAGGAAATCCAGCGCGAGCTGAATCTGGCAGGACCCCAGGATGCCGAGGCACTCAAGGTTTCGGCCAATACTCCTCAAGAAGTTCGCGATGTGCTGAATCGCGCATGCCAGACGATTGCAAACGAGATCCGCAAGACCATCGACTTTTACAGTGCTTCGTCCCTGGGGCCGCCGGTTTCAAAAATCCTTTTCTCGGGCGGAGGTTCCCGCATCGAGATGTTGTTGAGTTCCGTTCACGAACGCACGAACATTCCGTGCGACTACCTGAATGCGTTCAAGTTCATCGACGTGAAGCTGAAGGGCGAACCCATTGACCTCATGTCGATCATGCCCGAAGCAATCGTACCGATCGGCTTGGCATTGAGAGCGGGGGCGGGCGCATGATCAAGATCAACCTTGCCCTGAAAAAGCAGGCCGTTTATGCGGAAAGCTCTGATAAAAAGCCGTTTTTCAGTTCCGGTGGCAATTCCAAGGAGTTGTTGACGGCGTTGTTGCCCCGGATGGTGTTGCCCATGCTGATCGCCCTGGGTGCGAACTACGGATACGATTACTGGATCGAGAAGCGAACCGAAGAAATGAACGCCGAAGTGGCAGCGCTGGAATCCGAAAAGGCCAAAGTGGCTGGACGCCTCAACAGCTTCAGCGGTTTTGAAGCGAAAAAGGCCGAATTGAACGGCATGCTCGATCTGTTCAGTGCGAAGGTGTCTGTGTTCGATTCCCTGGTGAAATCGCGCGAAATCCCCTTGCGTGCGTTGGTCACGCTTTCACTCGCTTGCCCGAAGGAAGTCTGGCTGAGCAGGATCACATTCAATGATGGAGGAGTCGAAATCATCGGCCGTTCGACCGACATCGGGCTGATCAGTGAAGTGATGGAGAAAATGGGCGCTGATCAGATGTTCCGGGATGTGCGCTTGCGTTCGACCAACATCGACAGCACCACCCAGCAGACCAACTTCGAGTTGACGGCGGGGAGGATCTGATGGAAAAGCTGAAGAACTTTCCCTTCTTCCTGATCATGCTGAATTTTGTGGGGTATCTCGCCCTGCAAGTCTATC
>JBEIKL010000201.1:0-3633 GCA_040379745.1 Bdellovibrionales bacterium
GACAAGACCGATGAAGGTTCAGACAAGACCGATGAAGGTTCAGACAAGACCGATGAAGGTTCAGACAAGACCGATGAAGGCGCTATCACCTCCACAAATTGCGACGAAGCTCATGTCAAAATCGTAGAGAAGATTCTCGAAAATAAAAAGAATTCCACCGTGTTTGCCGACATGGTCAAGATCGCCGAATTGAAAATGGCGGCCCGATTGGTCGATCAAAAGGGCTTCAAGACCATTGAGAACTTCGTTCAGGTCAATCATAGTGGCACTCTTTCGAGTTCGAATGATGCCTTCAAGGAAAGTTTAAAGGGCTTCTACGAAGAATATGGTTTGCAGAAAGACTTGGAACAGGTTGCGGTTATGAAGAGCGAAAACAAGAATCCGCACTACCTGAAAATGCGGCTGGACAATGATTCCGCTTCGGCCGTGCTTTATTATCTTTCTGAAAATGAAACGGGTATGTCTGACTCCATGAAATTCACCAAGGAGGATGCGGCTGCGGTGTGGGCGATGAATCAGATCCAGTCGAAGCAAGGGTATCGTAAGGGAAGTGCGAATTACAACTTGTTGAACTTCAGCACTCGCGTCTGCCAGATGGTGGGAGATTCATCCTGCGGAAGCACCAAGAAAACGGTAGTCAAAGCCGATGTCGAAAAGCAAATCGGCGATTTGGAGTCAAAATTAGGTGCCCTCATCGAGGAGTCAGCCAAAGATTTTTCAAAAGAATACCCGTCGTGTTTTGCCGAGGTTTGCGAACCAACCAACACGCCTAAATTGGGCTCTGCAAATGTTCGTCTGATTCGCGCGAAGATTGCCAAGCTCATGGGTAAAGAGACGGTCAACTCCGGTGGTAAAACGGTGAAAATCGATCCAACCAAAACCACCGGAAAAAACGGAAATCTCACCATTACGATTTCGAAATAATCGGTAGGTGGACATACGGTATTGAATTTGACCATTCGTTGAACAGTTGATGAAAGAATTCAGTTCGGTTTGACCTGCACATCATTTCTCCACTTGAGAATCAAAGGGGCTCTCGCTATCCTTGATCCAAGGGGAAATTACGCATGATCTACCACGCGCACATTTATTACCATCCGGATCAACGCTCTTTTGCCGAGCGCCTTCAACTTTCAATCAAGGTCACGCTGGGTGATTGCCTACAGAAGGTTTCCGGATTGATCGACTCCTCACATGGACCCCATCCCATTCCCACCTTTGAAATCCATTTCGATTCGGCACATCGCGGTCGCGTGATGGAGTTCCTGAAAGCCCATCATGGTGAACTGAGTGTTCTGATCCATCAGGACACCGGCGACGATGTACCTGATCACTCTGAAAACATTGAGTGGTTAGGTGAACCGGTGGTTCTCGATTTCGGGTTCTTTGAACTGATCATGACCCGCCCTGACCTGAAGATCAATCCTTGAAGAGGAATTCAGCATGAACGTGTTCATTACCGGTGGTTCCACCGGAATCGGTAAGCTTTTGGGTGAGTTGTTTGTTCAAAACGGTGGCAAGGTCGGTGTGTGTGGGTTTCAATCCGCCGAAGAAGTGGGGCCACTGCCGAATGGATTCCGTTATTACCGAGCGGACGTGACGGACGAATCAGCGATGCGTTCCGCGGTCGACCAGTTTGTCAGCGATCATGGTGTGATCGATGTGATGGTCGCCAATGCCGGCATGAACATGCCTAAAACGCTGATCCCTGACACGGTTCGGGGCAAGCAGGTGGTGCAGGTGAATGTGATGGGCGTGATCCATTCGTTTTCTTCAGTGCTTCCTCATTTTCTGAAGCAAAAAAAGGGACATTTCGTCGCGATCAGTTCGTTGTCCGGTTTGAACGGATTGCCGGGGATGAGTTATTACGGTGCCAGTAAGGCATTTGTTTCGACGTTTTGTGAATCGCTCGCTTGTGACCTCGTTCATGAAGGCATTCACGTGACTTGTGTGCATCCCGGTTTCATCGCGACGGCTCTGACTGCCGATAACTCGCATCCGATGCCGTTTCTCTTGCAACCCGAACAAGCTGCGAGTTGGATCCATCAGGCGATCGTTCAGAAAAAATCGCAGGTATTTTTCCCAACGGTTCCGTCCCTGTTCATGGGGCTCCTTCGTCGCATTCCCCGTTGGTGCTATCAGTTCATCATGCGCCGTGATCTGCTGAAGCTTCGGCATTAACTAAAAAGGTTTAAGATATTTGTCGTTTTTTGAAGACGGCGAAATGTGGGGTGTGGTCGATCACCCACAAGTGATGTTCTATAGTTCGAATAATGGACTTTGGTCCGTTTTTCAGACTGGCACAATTACTGCTTTCGGGAGTGCATTCAAAACCCGAAAGGAAACTCGATTCAATGTTCAAGAAAAGTAAAAAGTCGGTAAAGTCCCTCGCGATCACTCTTGTCTCACTGGTTCTGGTGGGCTGTGGATCCGGAAATCTCACCAAATCGAATGGTACAACCAATCAGAAAAATCCCAGTATTCGGAATCAGTTATGCGAAAACCCGATTCCGCTCGAAGAAAAAGAAATGGAACCGGTAACGGATGTCACAGTTCTTCCCAAAAGCACGTTTAAAATCGCTCGAATTCAACTCCATGAATTCTGGGAGATTGCCCGGCATTCAATCACGGTTTCTGCAGATCGGTCTGAGGGGTTTGATGCGAAAGTGGATTGCCAGGGGTTTCATAATGGCGAAGATATCCAAAACCGTGAAATCACCTCTTCATTTCATGTCACTGATACGATCGACCTGGCACTGAGAAAAGAAACCAATCGCCATAGAAACATTTCTTACCGATTCACCAACGGGGAGCTGGTCGATGTCGATTCAGTTCTGATCAGGAGAACTGGTTTTGTGGAAAAAGTTCTCGATCATATTTCGACTGCCAGAATCGCTTTGAAAAATGGTGGATTCGTGACTTATCGGTTTTATCTGGTTACGCCAACGGTTTTGGAGTTTCGGGGCAAGTTTGAATATCCCGCTGATGAAAATGGCGATCGTCGCACCTCCTTTTTTAAGGCCGTCTTCGAGGCAAAAAATGAGAATCCGATTTTAAATTGAATTCATTCCGAAGTGATCTTGAAGTCTGGAGATTGTTGCGGATTAAACAAATTCCATGAAAAAGTGTGGGTAAATTACCGCACTCTTTTCGCTCAAGTCTTTCTAGGTATCGATTCCGGTTTGGCATGAACCGTGCTTTTGCGTCACTGAACCAGCCCTGGATCTTCAGGGCCTCCGTATGGGTTGGATGGGAATCATCATGTTGAAGGCATATCAAAACATTCCGAATAAGTTGTGGCTTCTGATCGCGGTATTGTTCCTGAATCGGATGGGCTCAACCCTCTTGGTATTCATCTCGGTTTACCTTTCCACGGTGAAACACTTTGATCTGCCAACAGTCGGAGGAATCGTCGCCATGTACGGGATCGGTTCCGCTCTGGGTTCTTTGCTGGGCGGTTTCCTGAGTCAAAGGTTAGGAGCCCGCTTCACTCAGTGCTTTTCTCTTTTTCTATTGGCCGCAACGGTCTTGTGCATCGAGATCGCCACATTGCCTTCCCATTTTTACGTGATCCTTTTTTTTGCGGGATTGTTTTCGCAATCGTTGAAGCCAGCGAACACGATGAGCATCATC
>JBEIKL010000202.1:0-3617 GCA_040379745.1 Bdellovibrionales bacterium
ATCGATCATCACGTTCTTCATCGTGCGTTCGACGACTTCTTCGATCACCTGTTGCCGGAATGAACGATGATCCAGCTGATAAATGGCCCCTTTCACCGGAGGGTGCCGGTCAAAACGAACCGCCGGATGAGAGCCTGTACGTGGATCAATGAGCATAGTTCCATCATGATGGATTAAAGCCCCTGCGTAAAACAAAAAAACCCGGAGTGGCGTCAAGTTTTTGATGGCGGCTCTTGCGAAGAGTCTCCCCATTCACACAGTTTTTGTGTTAAAAAAGACCAATGAAACCTCTCCAGTCGCCTTTGATCCCCTATGAGACCTTTCCCACCATGGAAAAAATCGGATCCTTTCCGATTCACATCCATGCCCTGAAAGACCTGGATCGATCCCTCGACGAAATCTGCAAGGTTTACGAGCCGGAAAACTCACGCGAAGAGGAACTCTTGCTCGATCTCTGTCCTTATTTCGGCGTGATCTGGCCCTCGGCACGCGGCTTGGCCACGTTCATGAGCGAGCGAAAATCCCAATTCAGCAAGAAAAAAGGAATCGAAGTCGGCTGCGGCCTCGCCCTTCCCTCCGTCATGGCCGCAAAAATCGGAGCCGACATCACGGCCACGGATTTTCATCCGGATGTGGGAGCCTGGGTCGCCCAGAATGCCGAACTGAATTCAGTCAAAATCAAATACGAGATGTGGAACTGGACTGAACTCGAAGATCTGCCTCCTTCCCTGAAGTTGGGTGAATACGATTTCGTTCTCGCCAGCGACGTCCTTTACGAAAGCCGCCACCCCGAAGACCTGGCGATGGCTCTAGCGCGACTGGTGCACCCCAAGGGCGCCATCTATCTTTCCGATCCGGGACGCTCTTATCTCGAACGGGCATTGATCGCTCTCCAGGACCTTGGGTTTCGTCGTATGGACTTTTCTTATGAGGTGGAAGAAAGCTCGACACGTGCCGAACTGCGCCTTGAAAAAAAGCGCAAAGTCCAAGTTTTTGAGTTCATTCGCGATTAGTTTCCGATAAACTGTGGGCATGTCGATTCTCGAATCCAAAGTCAACACCGGCAGTGCTGAGTTCAAATCCAATCAAGAGTTTCATCTGGGTGAAACCAAGAAGCTCGAAGAAGCTTTGGCAAAATCACGCGAAGGTGGCGGTGCGGATCTTCGCGCAAAGCACGAATCCCGCGGAAAACTTTTCGTGCGTGACCGCATTCAAAAGCTGATTGATCCGGGCACATCGTTCTTGGAATTATCGACGCTCGCCGCAAATGACCTGTACGATGGCGCGGCTCCGGGTGCGGGCGTGGTCACCGGTGTGGGCCTCATCCACGGTCGCGAATGCATGATCATCGCGAATGATGCCACCGTCAAAGGCGGAACCTATTTCCCGATGACCGTGAAGAAACATTTGCGCGCACAGGAAATCGCGCGTGAAAACCACCTTCCTTGCATTTATCTCGTCGACTCGGGCGGAGCCTTCTTGCCGATGCAGGCGGATGTGTTTCCCGACAAGGAACACTTCGGACGGATCTTCTTCAACCAGGCCAATCTTTCGGCAATGGGCATTCCACAAATTGCAGTCGTCATGGGCTCTTGCACTGCGGGTGGCGCCTATGTTCCGGCAATGAGCGAACAAACGATCATCGTCAAAAGCCAAGGAACGATTTTCCTCGGTGGCCCTCCACTGGTAAAAGCGGCAACCGGAGAAATCGTCACCGCAGAAGAACTCGGTGGTGGTGATGTGCACACGCGTACGTCGGGTGTAGCCGATTATCTTGCCGACAACGACGAGCACGCTCTCGAAATCGCACGCGAAGTGGTTCAGAACCTGAATCGTCCTTCCCCGTTTGCGATCGAACGCGCACCGATCGAAGAACCGCTCTATGACCCGAAAGAAATCGCAGGCATTTTACCGAAAGACTTGCGCACGCCGTTTGATATCCGTGAAATCATCGCGCGCACCGTGGATGGCTCCCGCTTCCATGAATTCAAACCACTCTATGGGAACACCCTCGTGTGCGGATTCGCACACCTGATGGGAATGCCGGTCGGGATCATTGCGAATAACGGAATCCTCTTTTCAGAAAGCGCACTCAAGGGCGCACACTTCATCGAACTCTGCTCTCAGCGCAAGATTCCGCTCCTGTTCTTGCAAAACATCACCGGTTTCATGGTGGGCAAGAAATACGAACACGGTGGCATCGCGAAAGACGGTGCAAAACTCGTGACTGCGGTTTCGACGACGAACGTTCCAAAAATCACATTAGTCGTGGGCGGAAGTTTTGGTGCCGGAAACTACGGCATGTGCGGACGCGCGTACTCACCCCGCTTTATGTTCATGTGGCCGAACTCACGCATCAGCGTGATGGGTGGCGAACAGGCTGCTGGCGTTCTTTCACAAGTGAAGATCGAACAATTGCAGGCGCAAGGAAAGAAACTGACCGACGCCGAAATTGAAGCGATCCAGAAACCAATCCGCGAACAGTACGAACGCGAAGGCTCGCCTTACTTCTCGACCTCGCGTCTTTGGGACGATGGCATCATTGTGCCGTGGAAGACCCGCGCCCACCTGGCTCTGGCTCTGAACTCGGCGCTGAACGCACCGATCGGCGACACCAAGTTCGGCACCTTCCGGATGTAACCAAAAGGTGTCCGGCGCTTTTTTGATGCTGGGTGCGTTAATTTAAGATGAATACACACGATGAACTGCTGCTAAACGATCTCAATCGCCAACGCCCTTGGGTACTCGGAGTTTATGTGGCTACGGGGCTACTTTCACTCGGGGTCGGCTTTGGTTTTGATTTTCCACAGTCCAGAATCCTTTGCGCTGGTGGCGGATTTCTCACTGCTTTGGGGATTGAAAAGTTGGTGACACAAAAAATCCGCAAGCTTGCACTGGAGCTGTGGAAAAAAAACCGCAACCCATCCTGAGAAAATCGTTACTGAATCGGATAAGAAACCATCTGACTTCGAATCAGGTTGATGACTTTTTCATCCAACAAATCAAAGAACACCTGAATGGCTCCGCCCTTTTTATCGCCCATCTCGCGCACCACCCCTTCAAACACCGTGATGTTCGCCGGGGCAAGCACTTCGGCCATGAAAAACAGATCGCCTTCACTTTTATTGAAAGGTATGGCACCCATTTCCACCAACTGACTCAGTGACTTTTGATCCACATCAGCGCAACGGAAGAAAAAGAACCCACCGTCGCTGGCAACAAAAGTATCTTTACCGTTTGCCAGTTTCCGGTAAACACGACAAAGTCTTTCGCCTTTTTGTGATGACCGCTGAATCACTGCTGAACCACCAAAAGCAGGTTTCTTAAAACGATTGTACCTCACGGCAAGGATCTCATTTACCAAATCAGTATCCGCCAAGTGATGAATCCTCACCTGGTTCCGCTGATGATGGGCAATCAGACTTTCCAGTTGATCCAGACTTTCATTCATTGCCACCTTGGATGAGAACCAAGGTAACCCGAGCTTTCCACCGATGCGCAAGACAGCTTCCGTCGCTGATTCCCAAACCAGCTTCGCCAGATTGAGACCGGTCAGATTCGCAAATAGTGTGACAGCGGTCATGGACAACTCCACCGAAGTCAATGGGTCGCCCGAA
>JBEIKL010000203.1:0-3605 GCA_040379745.1 Bdellovibrionales bacterium
TCGCTTGGTCAATGGCCCGCCCACAAAACGACGGGGCATGATCAATCTCGTTTTCCAGTTGGTTTCAAAGACCGGGTCCAGCAATCCGGCCAGCTCAAGGAAACTCGCACCAAAAGCCGTACATCCCGCACTCTCACCGTAAAGAGGGCGAGCATTCAATCCCGCATAAGTATGATGATAACCACGAATCTGATACTCAAACCAGTATTGCATCAGGCGGTTACAGGTCGCATCCGTAATCTTGAATCGTAAAAAGTTGCTCCGGCCGGTTGCTTGCATTTGACGGATATCTTGTTCCGTTTCGCGCGGATCATCGAGTTTACCTTTGAAGTTTTTCAAAACGATCCCCAGTCCGTAACCTTCGAGGAAAATCGCCTTGCGTTCTTCCGTGTCACCAGTCGAAGTGGATCCAGTGAACAAACGACTGCCATGACACTCCAACTCGACAAAGAGATGCCCAATTGAATGGCGCTTACCACCCGAGTACGGAACATATTGGTTTTGAAGTGCGGATTTTGCCAACTTTTGCGGTGAGGACCAATTCGTCGGTTTGGGTGCAGGAATCAAGTGCAGGGTCAACTCGCCCGCAATTGAAACATTGGAAAACAACATCAGGAAAAGGAGAACCCGGTTCACTTCTCAAATTCTAACTTCACTTAGAAACCGGTTACGAATAAAAATTCCCAATAGGAAATTCTTACTCCCTCGACCGTGATCACGAGTATTCAGTCGTCGATTCAAAAAAAGAAGATAGAACAGAGGTTTTTAAATGAATTCCGTTTAGGTCATCACTTTATTTGATGACTATTCAGTTGCTCTATTTATACATGAGATGTATACCAACCCAATGTAACGCTTTGCGCAAAACTGCAGGGCGACAAATCCTGGGAGAGAGGGTTTCAAGTGAATTTACTCCAATTCGTTTTTATCGTTTCTTTGGCAATGACCACTTCCATTGCACAAGAGAAATCAAAATGGTGTCGCCAAACCGAAGTGTTTCATCTTGATTCTGAAACACCTGAAACCTCGGAGGGTTTAATCAAGAAGATGGACATCATCTGGGTCATTGATGATTCCGTCTCCATGAAATCGCATCAAAAGAATCTCAAGGAAAACATCAGGCACTTCTTCTCCGTACTCGACGGCGATCAACACGTCGATTTCAAAATGGGGATGGTCACCACCGGGTTGAATTTTGCGTACGATGAACACAACAACAGACCGGTGGTGTTGGAATCGACTTCAGGGGAAGAACAAAGAAAAGAATTCGCCAAAAGAATGATGTTCGGCTTGAGCGGAAGTTCAGTGGAAAAAGGATCCGAAGCCCTGGTGAAGTTTCTCTTGAAGCAAAGAAAATTTGTCCGCAAAGGATCCTTGGTCATGGTGAACATTCTCACGGACGAAGATGATGGCTCGGATGAACAGGCAGTCGCTTCGATGCAGAAACTTTTGCAGTACCTCGAAATCGAGGGAAATACTGTTTCAGTGAACCTCATCGCCCTGGAAAACAAAATCGAAAAATACCGCGCGAATTTTTCATCGTTTAACACGCAATCCTACCCTCTAATGGGCGACAACTTTTCCAATACAATGGTGCAAATGGCTGAAAAGTCTGTGAAAAGCACCTACAAGAAATTCGAACTCAAATTCGATGCAAAAACGATTTTGTCCGTGAACATGCAGAACAAAAAAAGGAAGCGGACCATTGAGCGCTATCAGACCATTGACCACAACACCATCGGGGTGGACCTTGGCTTTGCCGAGATCAATCCTGAAACACAAGTCAATGTGGAATATGTCCATTTATGCACGTCGGTCGATCGCGAAGAAGTCCGTGAGCTGAACAAACGGATTCAGGACATCAAATTCGAAATCGGTGAAACCAAGTTTGTCGATCCTTTGTCAGCGATTGAATCGATCGAAAAAGTCTATGAGTTCATGCAAAAACACCAGGATACCAGCATCAACCTCATTGGTGCCGTCAGTCACTCTGTGAATCCTATAAAATGGCTGGAAATTACACTCGCCAGTGAAAACAACGAAGTGATTGCCGCATACCGTCTTGCAAGAGAACGAGCACTTTTAATTAAAAAGTCATTGGAGATGCTGGGAATCGAATCGAGCCGAATCAAATCCAAAGGTGCACTCCCAGGATTTCATCGCCATTGGTATTCGTATCTATTTGAAGCATCCATGATTGATGTTTTACCGGGATTCCATGTCGCCAGTATTATTGAGCCAGACCGACGGGTGATCCTGAAAGTTCGCCAAAACTTTTTCAACCATGATCTGGATTAATCAGTGATCGTTAATTGAACCGCTGAATGTACTGACACTTCTGGCACAATTCTTCGACCAAGCGGCGCTCGCGGAAGCCTTTCAGGATTTCTTTCGCGCGGGGACTGTCCAGGATTTCGGGAATGGATTGCTCGAGCGCATTCCCCAGCGGAATTTTGGCCTCTTTATCCAGACAGCACGGCACCACGGTGCCTTCAGCCAACACGCCAAAGTGATTGATCAGGCCCTTGCAAGTGCCCTTCGTACCAAGAGTAGGCAGATCCAAAGAAGGCCATACAAACTCGGTATCGAAGTGCAGGTACAACCGGTTCTTCACCTTGTAACTTTTCTGTAGGCGCACATCGAAATCGGCATCCAAGCGCGAAGCCAATTCAACACCAAAACGCTGTTCCACTGCCCCCAGCATCGCCCGGTTCTTTTGTTGTACCGGATTTTCGACTTCATTCACCCGTGGCAAATTCCACAAGCGGAAATTGATGTACAGATCCGGGCGTTTTTCAAAAGCAGCTTCAGTGAACCTGAAAATCTTCTCCAGATACTCGGCGTGATCTTTGTCTGGGTAATTATCATTAAAGCTGTGAAGCGAGAAATTCACCTGGCGCACGATCGGGTTCAATAACAGCTCCGCCCGCTTGTCAGTCAGCAGCACTCCGTTTGAAACCAAATTCACGAGTACTTGTTCACGAGTACAAATCTCAAGGAATCGTTCGAGCTTCGGGTGCACGAGTGGCTCGCCCATCAGATGGAAGCATACCTGATCCGTCAGCGGCGCCACTTCTTTGATGATTTTCTCAAACAACGCCTCGTCCATCAGCTTCTTGGTGCGCACGACTTCCGGGCAAAACGAACACTGAAGATTGCAGATATTGCTGATCTCAATGTTGACCTTGCTGAAGCGCTTGGAAGCTAGTTTTGTGGGTTGCGTTCCCGAACTCATTTCCGTTACCATACTCTAGAAATGAACCTTTTTCCCTCACTTTTTCACCATTCTGGCGGCATGGTCTACCACTGGCGGGCTCTGCGCAACCTCGATAGCCTGTGGTCGGCGCACCGGGATCACACCCGTTCATTTTTAGAGGAATGGGCGCCACAATCAAAGACGATCTACTTGATCGGCCCGTCTGGCGGTTACTCTCTGCCCAAGGAATGGTTGAAACGCTTCAAGAACATCATCGCATTCGAGCCCGACCCCACCGCGCGCCTGATCTTTGAGTTACGCAATCGGGTGCGCCCGCAGTGGATCACAACCCCATTTGACTTCAACGATCTTCATGAAAGTAAAATCCAGTTCGATCCGGATGCGGCCA
>JBEIKL010000204.1:0-3603 GCA_040379745.1 Bdellovibrionales bacterium
ACTTTTTGAATCGCCGTCAAAAACTTATCCAAACTGGTGCCGCGAGGAGAGGTGAGTTCAATCGTGATCACCTTCTTGCCTAAGCTCAGTTGCTGACCAATCTTAGATTGCTTCCGATCCGCCAATGGGCGTCGTGCGATCGGCGCGGAAACCTTTTCCAGATCTCCGAACTCCCGTCCATTCAGGTCGATGGTTCCGGTTTTCTCGTGATCCATGTCACTGACACCACGAGCGGACATCATCTTCACGGATTGCGCAATTGCGCGAATGTGGTCTGGCCCGGTACCGCAACAGCCCCCCACACCGTATGCGCCGGCTTCGATGAAGCGCTTGGCATACTTGGCCATGTAATCGGGCGAAGTCATATAAAAGTAGCGACCATTGATATTGCGGGGAATGCCGGCATTCGGTTGAATCACAATCGGCTTCGAGGTCAAGGGCTTGAGGACCTTCAGTGATTGAAGCAAATCGTTGGGGCCTTCGGAGCAGTTCATGCCCAAGGCCTGAACGTCATTCCGCTCGCCGATGCGCTTCGCGAACTGTTGGATCAATACGGTCTCGGAAGAACGAACCGTCACGGAGGCAAGGATGGGGCGTTCTTGGTCAACACTGCGAATCCCGTCAATCGCGCAGCTCATCTCGTCGATGTTGCTAAAGGTCTCCAGGATGTAAAAATCAAATTCAGGCGTTGCTTGAGCTAGTCTGGCCAGATTGGCGTATTCATTCTGAACTTCGGCTTTCGAGGTGGGGCCAAGTGGCTCAATCAAGACAGAAAGTGGACCAAAAGTAAGACCAACCCTCGCCTTGGGGCTCTTGTTCTGTGCGGCCTGATGAGCGATCCGGATGGCCGCATTCAAAAGCTCGCCCTGACGGTTCTGGATATCGAATTTTTCCAGTTGGGAAGGGGTGAGCGAGAAGCTGTTGGTGGTGACCATCATCGCTCCGGCATCGAGATAGGCCTCATGTACCCCGGCCACATCACGTGGATGGGTGATGTTCAACTCCTCAAATGGTCGATTGATGTAGAAACCCCGTTCATAGAGTTCAGTGGCGATACCACCGTCAAAAACCACATAGGGGGCATCGAACAGGTCCTTGAAATTCAGCATGCCCCTTTTTTAACAAAAAAAAACCGTTTTTCACACTTTATTTTCATTGAAAATCTCATGATTTCAAAAGGATAATAGTCCTATGAGCAACAAGACCAGAAAGACGCGTTCGATCCTGATCAACCCCCGATTTCAGTGGACCTTGATTGGCTATGCCGCTCTGGTGGCCACCCTGATCTTCATCGCCGTTTACGCACTGATCACTTACGGATTCCATGACTTCGTGGAGATTGGCAATCAAGCGGGATTGCCAGAGAATCACATTTATTTCCAGTTTATCCAGATGCAAAAAACCAAGTTCATCACGATCATCATCGCCATTGCGATGGTCGTGGGCACTATCCTGATCGTAGGTGGATTGATCGTGTCGCACAAGATCGCAGGTCCGCTGTACCGGATTCGCCTGGAATTCTCGAAGATGGCGAACAAAGACACTCCTGCTTTGCACAAAATCCAATTCCGTGACGGAGACTATTTCCCGGAAGTGGCTGAAGCCTTTAATGATCTTGTCGAAAAACTGAAAAAATAGGCCAGGGGGTCCACGATGAGCGATATCATCAGTAAATTTCCGATTCCAGATGGCATGAGCGAAGTCAACGATGAGTACCAGTTGAATCTTTGCCATTACGAGCTGAAAAACCTGAAGCCGAAAGGGACCATCATGTTCGGCAAGGATTCCCCTGAAATCAAGTTCCGCTTCATCGCGGGTGAAAAACGGGAAGACGGCATTTTTGCCCGTTTGGACGAAGGAATCACGCCTGCGACCCGCAAGATCATCGACATGGTGGAACGCAATCCTAAAACGGATTGTTTTGTCAGCTTGAGCCTACTCCAGTTCAAAATCTATTTCTTCGCCAAAGAAGTGATGGAAGTGAAGGGTGCTCAACACAAAACCTACTTCTTCAAATTTCCTGAAAAACTACTCAAAACCCATCGACGCAAATTCATCCGCATTCCCTTCAACGAGCAGTTTCCCGCCGAATTGCGCTTTCAGGCATCAGACGGTTCAACCCGGACATGCAAATTGAAGGACCTCAGTCGCGAAGGCATGCGCCTGGTGATTACGGATGCAGACAAGCCATTTTTGGAGCCGGGCTCGCGCCTGAAGCTTGGCATGCTGAAAGTGATCAACAAGGAGATGTCGGTCGGAGCACAAGTAGTGGCTCATTATCCAGGCAATCAGGTGGGGCTGAAGATCATTGCCATGTCTGAAGAAGATAAAGCATGGATCAAGGACTGCATCCGCATCCTGATGAAACAGATCCTCAATCTTCCGGAATCTCCGTTCGGCGATGTTCTGGAAAAAGACCCCGAGAAAAAAGACTAATCGTCGGTAATCGGCACCGAATTCACCAGATCGAGAACCAGCTGGGTTTCCATCTTCTCTGATAGCCCGTCGTCCATGCAGATCGCTCCTGCTTCGTGATTCCTTTCCAGGCTGGCGCGATCCAGATTCAAGCTCGAAACCGAAGTGACCGTTCGATCGATGTAAACCTGCTTCGCATGCATGTAATTGAAATGGGTCCATGTCCGCAAGCCGACATTGGACTCCAGATCCAACATGGTTTTTCTGCGTTTTTCTGAAATTTTCTTCGGCTCCCATCGCAGCACCCAATTCCAAAAATTCCTTTTATAGTGTTTTCCTCGCAGTGATGCATTGACCATCGCTCGGTGGATCGTGGCGGTGAATTCTCCGGTGCCCCCATCGACTCCATTGGAAATCAATTCAACCCGCACGTTTCTTTTTTTCACCGCTTCTTCAATCGGCTTGAAAAACCCGTTTTCCTGAAGCGACTCGATCTCCGGACTGGTCATCACGATTGAATGCAATGAACGCTCAAAATGCCGCTTAAGCACTTCGGCGATGGATCGGTTCCGTGCACCTGCATTTTGAATGATTGCCCTGCAAGCTCCTTGTCGACGCTGGGTGGGGCCATTGAGGTGATCAGCATAAGCCTCCGATCCCCTCAGTCGGAGCTCACGTTGCAATTTCTTTGATTCTTGGATTTCGGAGCGGAAGGATTCGATCGAGCGATTCCTTGCCGTGGAGTACTCCGCCCAGAGATCTAGGAAGCTTTCCGCAAAATCAGTGGCCATCGGACCGGACACCAAGAGATCTGTGTCGCGATTCAGGTGATTGAACCCCGTAGAGTCATTTTCGAAATCAATGATATTCTGGCCGCCAACAATCACTTCTTCGCCATCGCGAACCCAGAATTTGTCGTGAAAAAACGACAAGAATCGAGAGGGCTTCCATTTGTCACTGACCAGCACAACATCGACTCCGCCATCACGGAGCTTCCGGACGCAGTGATGATACAGGATGCCCATGTAAAATCGTTCCATCATCAGGGTCACCGGAACACCCGAAGATGCTTTGGCGATCAATGCGTTGGTCAGTGGCTCCGCGCTGGCGTCACACACATAGGCCATGACCGCACCAAAGACGTATTTTTGTGCTTCGTTCACCAGCCTGACTTTTTCCGCGAGGGAT
>JBEIKL010000205.1:0-3584 GCA_040379745.1 Bdellovibrionales bacterium
ATCGGGCGATGTGCGGTGTATTTTCCCGCCCAAGAAGCGTTCTTTAAAGCTTCAAGCGGTAGCTCTTCGTTGAACGCTTCCATCACGGATGGGGTCAAAACTCCGGTCTACACAAACGGAGATCATGTACTCCGCTACACGATCGACGCCGATCAATTGATCAAGGTCAAACGCATGGATTCAGAAACAAAGCCGTTTCTCCGAACGCTCAGTACCTACTGATGACCACCGCGGAATTTCAGAAACGTTTTGACCAGATTCTGATCCAATAACCAGGCGCCGAGATCCTGGGGTTGAACGATCTTTTCCTTCAATAAAAAGAGAATCATCTCTTTTTCCCAAAGATGCGGGTAAGTGGTTTTCGATTCATGCACGGCTAATTCCATGGCTTTTGCACATCCCATGGGTTTCAGATCTGGAAAAAGCTCTTGTGCTCTACGGTTAGTCACAATTGTTTCATGCACCAGACTGTCGTAAAGCTTCTTCCCGACATCCGCCATTTCCGGAATCACCAGGTCCAGCAAAGCCTTGAACACCCGATCATCGACCGGCGGAACTTTGAACACCTTTTTCTTCCGATGATTCATTTTCAAATACATCTTCATCAGACCTGAATAGCTGATCTGGTCCTCGCCACCGATCTCGACCACCCTTGATTCTTCGCCGGTCCAATTCAAGGCTGACCTCAGATAAGTCAATAGATCGGCCAGGGCGATTGGCTGACAAAGATTCTCAATGCGCTTGAAATCGGGAGAAAACGGCAATCGCTCACTCAGTGCCTTGATCATCTCAAAAGATGTGGAGCCGGCTCCGATCACAATCGACGCACGGAACTCCAAACAAGGTATGCCTGCCAAAGTGAGGATTTTCCCTGCCAGATGGCGGCTTCTTAAGTGCGGAGACTCATCCCGTTCCGGTCCCAGTGCTCCGAGGTAGATGATCTTTTTACACCCGATTTTTCGCATCCAAGCTGTAAAATTCGCCGCAGCCTTTGCTTCTTGGAATTCAAAATCCTGAGCTTCACCCTTTAATCCGTGTACCAGGTAATAGGCGGCGTCGTATCCCCCGAGTGTCTGTGATTCCGAATCACTCACAGGCAACGATTCTTCATCCAGAAGATCACCGACTACCAATTTAACGGAAGCAGGAAAATGACTTCCCTTGGTTTCCGATCGAACCAAGGCGTGGATCTCACCATCGTCATTCTGGATCAGGGATTCAATGAGACTTGTACCGACAAAACCGTTTGCACCGGCAATCAGGATTTTTTTCATGACTTGAAGTTCCTCAGATGTTTTCCAAAGGCATTCATCACCAACAAATGCAGGATCGCCTGGGTGTACTTGTAAACAAACCAAGGCAAAGCCGGCGTGAATTCGTGGATGGCGGCGAGGACAAACTGTCGATTCAGAACCTCTCGAAATTCCAATCGGCCTCGATCGTGAACCTTGGCCAGCAATCCGCCAATAATATAAAGAAGCTGTCGGTCATCCGAACTGCGTTCGCGATTCCGCTCCAGAACCAGTAACCTGAACCGGGGTGAAATCACATAAAACGTACAGCGATCCCCTTCGATTCGGATCCGAACCAAAGAGGAGAGAAATCGAGGCAACCAACGGAAATACTCTTCGGCCACCCACAGTGCGTTTTTCCCCTTTGGCAAAACCAGGCGTTGAATCGAACGCACGTCTTTGCGCTCCGGTATGAAGCCTGAGAACTTGGCATTGGTTTTATTTTGTTGAGAAAGCTCTAGGGCTGTTTGTAGATCAGTCGAACAATCTTCCGGAAAGGGCCATGCATACTTCCGGTTTTGCAACATCGGATGCTTCAAACTCAGCACCAATGGATAAACCAGATCACGACTTACCCCTGTGACCAATGAGACCCAGAACCGTGACAACCCCAAAGGAATCAGATTCAAATTGTAAATGGGGCGACGCTGGCCGAGCATCATCGCCGTCTTCTGGATCAAAATCTGATAACTCACGACCTCACTGCCACCGATATCGTAGATTTTTCCCCGTAGATCGGGATCATTCAACACCCGCTTCATCACGCGCATCACGTCTTGAAGTGCGATCGGTTGGGAAAGTGTTCTGGTCCACGCCGGGCACACCAACATCGGCAAGCGTTCGGTCAGGCGCTCTAAAATGGTGAAGGATGATCCTTCAGGGCCAATGATCAATCCGGCGCGAATGGACGTGACCGGAATAGTCGATGCCCTCAACGCTTCCTCGACTTCCAGCCTGCTTTTCAAGTGCCAGGAAAGATTCTCTGTCTCTGGAATCATGCCACCCAGGTAGATGATGTGCTTTAATTGAAAGCGCTCAGCCGCTCGCCTGAAATTATCTGCAAGCAAGAGGTCAAAATCGTAAAAGGTTCCTTGAGAAAGTGATGCAGAAGGCAACATGGAATGAACGAGATAGAACGCAATGTCCACCCCCTCCATTGCCCGGTGAAGGTCTTTCAGTGAAAAGAGATCACACCGCTTCCAAACCAGTCGCGGATGATCGGACGTGCGCTCATAGCGGGACAGCGCCACAATCTCGTGATCGGTTTCGTCCAAAAGCATCCGGATTAATGCCTTGCCGATGAATCCACTTGCGCCCGTTACGAGGATTTTGCTCATAGTTCTCCCGAAATGAATGTATCATGTTTTCATGGTGTTCTTGAATTTTTTGCCAGATGCAGTGAAAGAACTTTTAAAGCATGTTCCCACGCTCATGCTTGATTTGGTCGATTGGAAAGACCTTGCTCGGGAAATCCCCGTCATCACCGCCAAGATCGTCAAGCGTGAGGGATTTACCGACTTTTTTGCCAAACAAAATCCATTCCTGAATCAAGCGGGAGTCAACACCGTGATCAGTACCTCCACGGGTCAGATTCAGGCACCCGCCATCAAATCAACGGGTGAATTCATCCTGACCACTTACTTTGCACAACTTTACTCACCGCATGGGCTGTTTCTCGATTTGCGCATGTCGAATATTTTTCAAGGACCGGAGGGACACGCCCTGAAACCCGGTCCGCTTTGGGTCACATTTAATGAAACTTTTCGTACCGGTCTGATCCGGATGTATCAGGGGTTCTACTACCAGGACGACGTTCGACTGGAAGAGGGATTGATTGAAACCGGACTTTTGAAGCCGGAATGGGACCAATCCAAAAAAGACGAACTGAAGACGATCCTGAAGAAACACTTCGCAAATTCACTCGACGAGGACATGCGATTTGAAATCCAGGCGTTCCAGAATTCATTCCTCAAAATCGCGGCATTTCTTGCCGAAAACAAGGTCAAGATTCCGCATGACTTCATGTATCTCGGCATTTACCTGATCTCGATGTATCTTGCCCTTCAAAACATTCCGGATGCGCTTCCGGTCAGTAGAATCTTCAGGCAAGTCGATTCTGGATTCAACCCACCACGCGCTTCTTGAAATCGGCGGCTGCCTTGAAGAGCGGCTTTTTCTTTGAATCGGGCATCTTGTCGAGTAACCGCACCATCATGGATAAGCGCGGATTTTTCAAGAAGAACGCTCGATGCTTGTCGATAAAAGACCAGTAAAGGCCGTCCCAGATCGCGC
>JBEIKL010000206.1:0-3573 GCA_040379745.1 Bdellovibrionales bacterium
CGCACAAAATCGCTTGGAATCGGAAGCTGAATCATCTTGCCCGCTGGCAACGGAGCACCCGGCGACTTCAGGCCGTTCATCTGTGCGACCGGATCCGGACTGATTCCGAATCGCTTCGCGATGTGCTTCGGCGTGTCTCCACGGCGTGCCTTATAGGTCAGGAACGAAACCGACTTTTCGAAATCAGCGTCGAAGTATTTTTTCTGGAAGGAATCCTTGCGACTCAACGGAATGCGCACCTTGTAGGTCGCGAGGTGCGGAGGAGTCAACCAGCGTAACAGTTCCGGGTTCATCGATTTGAATTCTTGATAATTGAGTCCAGCCGCAGACGAAACCTTGAACAGGTCAGCTGGCGATGGAACCTCGATCTCAGTGAGGATATCGCCATTCACTTCGCCCTTGCGGTTCACGTGCGGTGTGCGCACCTGATCGGACATGTCGAGGAGCATGGACTCAACCGAATCGTGAGAAACAATCTCTTGGTCTTCGGCATCGCCCGGGGAATCCTTCGTCAGTTCAGCGGTGGAATCGGATTTTTCTCCGTCCAGTTGATCCGGCAAGCGTTCCACTTCGGAATCTTCCGCCTTTTCCGCGATCAATGCAGCATTCACGTTCCTGATCTTGGAGTAATTCTCTTCAAAGCCGAACTGCTTGCGGTTTTTGCTGATGATGGCTGCCGCGATCAGTTTCGGTACGTAGTTCTTGGTTTCCGGTCTGAGGTAGCTACCATTGCAGAGTCCCCAGAAATCAGTGGTCTTGTATTTCTTGATCGCGCGACCGATCTTGGCTTCGCCCGCATTGTAGGACGCCCATGCCAAATACCAACTGCCATACATGGCATTCAGGTCCTTCAGGTATTGAACGGCGGCGATGGTGGACTTTTCCACGTCACGGCGTTCATCGACCCACCAGTTCACATCGAGACCGTAGCGCCGGCCGGTGGCGGAAATGAACTGCCACGCACCCACTGCTCGCGCGGTGGATCGGGCGTTGTTGTTGAATCCGCTCTCGATCATCGCCAGGTACACCAGATCTTCCGGTGCCTTCGCGTTTTTCAGGATCGGCTTCAAGAAAGGAATGAAATATTCTGAACGCTCCAGGTAGTGGGCGAAACGATCACGACCGCGACCGTTGAAATAATCGATCCACTTCTCGACCGGACGATTCATCTCGACCGGAATGTCGAAAACGGTGTTCTCGATCTTCATGCCGCGATAAACAAGTTCGCTCGGAGATACGCTTCCGTATTCGGATGAAAGGGAAATGCTCTGGGAAGAAGAACCGAAAAATCCGGACTTAGCCGGTACGGATGCCGACTTGTTGGAAGTTGTGGCACAACCAGCCAAAACAAGGGCGATCGAAGTGAGTGTCAGTTTTTGAGCGGTGGTTTGGGACGTGAATAAATTCCATTTCAGTGCGCGAACCTCCTGTTGATTGTAACGGACGAGAAACGGGATTGTCACCCTTCTTATTCAAAAGCTGAAGCTTGAACTGTCATTATATTGACAAAATTGAATAAAAGTCAATGAAGCTGGCTTGAATCGAACTTCTTGAAGAAGTCGACGATGGATTTTTCGAGATCGTCATCGGAGAGGTAAACTTCTTCGACCTGATTGTGGCTCATCAGGAACTGCACCACGAGTACCGCTACGTTCTTGATCGGGATCTGGTAATAAAGCCCGTGAACAGCGTTTTCACCGATCTTGTTCATCAGCACGGCTTTCGCTGCTTTGAACTGATCCGATTCGGTCGCTCCTGCATCGGTGAGTTCTTCCGCTTTCTGACCCAATTGGGTGAGAATCTTCTCACGAACTTCTTCATCGCTCAGGATGTACGGATTCAACTTCACATAAAGGTCCTGATAAACCATGTGTCGAGTGCGTTGGTTCAAGGCGATGGATTCATCTTGCTCCAGACGACTAACGAGATTTTTGGCCAATACCTTGATGTGATCCTTTTTCGTGAACATTAACCCAATCTTCGCTTGATGATCCTCAGAAGATCAAGTGATTCTTCGAGTTTTAACAAAATACTAAACAGCAGATAGGCTCCAACACCGATGGCGACACCCAAAACGACCCGTGCCGGGATCGAAACCCAATCGGCGAACCAGTGGTCCGCTCCCCACACGGACAAACCCATTCCGAGTGCGGCCAAACCGTAAAGAACCATCGCTTTGACCACCCCACCGAAGTGAGTGACCACTTTCTTGTCATTCAGTTTGCGGGAAAGGAAAAACCATAATAGAAGCGAGTTCAGGATGGCGGTGATCGACGTGCCCAACGCCAACCCGGTGAACCCGAGTTTTTTCACGAACAGGAAATTGAAGATCAGGTTCGAGATCACGGAAAACACGCTGGAAAAAACGGCGAGACGGGTTTCACCGACCGCATAGCAGATCGGCACCAGCACCTTCACCACCGAATAGGCAGTCAATCCCACTGCGTAGGCGGCTAATGCTTGCGCGGTATTCACGGTGTCTTCGCGGGTGAATTTTCCGTGCTCGAAAATCAAAGCGATGATCGGCACTCCCAGAAATGCAAGACCCGCCGAGGCCGGAAAATTGATCGCAAACACGCGCTTCACCGTCTTGAACAGGGAATCCGAGGCATCCTGATAGTGTTCCGAGGTCCACGCACGACTGAACACCGGAAGCGTCGCCGATGCGAGTGAAACTCCAAAAATCCCGATCGGAAACTGCATCAGGCGGAAAGCGTAGTTCAACCAGGAAACGGCTCCCGCGCCAACCGAGGTGGCAAACACACTGTTCACGAGAATGTTGATCTGAGTTGCAGCCAATCCCACGGTCCCCGGAATCATCAGGAACATCATGCGATGAAGGGCCGGATCGTGAAGCGGACTCACGGAGTCAGGCCGGTTCCAGAGCGGACGATAACCCTGCTTGCGAAGAACAGGCCACTGAATGAGCGCCTGAACGAAACCGCCTGCAATCACTCCGTAGGCCATACCCTCGATCGGTTCACGTCCCCACTGAGGAAACAACGAAGCCAACACCACACCGGTGACGATGGAAACTGCGTTGAACATGGCCGATGCGAAGGACGGCATGAAGAATTTTCCGCAAGCATTCAGGATGGCCATGAACGCGGCGGCGAGGGCCACCAAGGGAAAGAACGGCATCATGATCCGGGTCATGCGAACGGTGAGTTCGAATTTCCCAGGGACTCCGTGATAGGCTCCCGCGTAGAATTCGATGATGGAATCGGCAAAGAGCATCCCGAAAACGGCCAGCACACTGACAATGAGGAACAAGAACACGAACACCCGGGTGGCCACTTGCCAACCTCGATCTTCTCCCCGCTCCTTCTGAACGCGAATGAACGTTGGCACCAATGCCGCACTCATCGCTCCTTCGGCGAACAGATCACGCAGGAGATTCGGAATGCGGAAGGCGATCTGGTAGGCATCGGTTGCATGGGATGCACCGAAAAGCGCGGCGAACACCTGTTCGCGCACCAATCCGAGAATGCGGCTCAAAAAAACCGCAATGCTCATGACACCGGCTGATTTCAGAACCGAAGTTCCGCTGTCTTTTTTCGGGGAAGGATTAGC
>JBEIKL010000207.1:0-3545 GCA_040379745.1 Bdellovibrionales bacterium
ACTTGAAAAATTGTGAAAAAGAGCCTGAAAACACCCTGAATAATGCGTCAGCGATCGCGCACACCCTGATCCGCGCCTTGATCAGAACGTAGTCGCCACCACGTTCAGAATGCCCTTGAGGATTCCGATCGAAGAATTCTTGCACGCATCCAGAATCGCAAAGTGATCGAGTTCGACCGCTGAACCGTCTTGAGCGCGCTCGATTCCTGCAGCAAGATTACTGATCAAAGAAAGTGCATTCACTTGTGCTCCGGAATGTTTCAGGACAATGGTTTCCCAAACGGTCGACATCCCGACGGATTGTGCGCCGATCATTCCATAGAATTTGATCTCAGCCGGTGTCTCAAATACCGGACCCAATACACCGAGGTACACGCCTTGGTGTACGGTCAGTTTTTCGCCCTTGAACGATTGGATCAGCTGCGCGTTTTTTTCGCGGTGAAACAGGTTTGCCACGTCTGGAAAACGCGGACCCCATTCTTCGCCATTTGGTTTTTTCGGATTCTCGCCAAAACACGGGTTTTTTCCGGTCAAATTGATCTGGTCGGTAATGATCATCACGTCGCCGGGTTTTTGTCCCGGGGCGATTCCGCCTGCGGCGTTGGTGATGAAATACTGATCCGTACCCAATTCGCGGGTGAACATCACCGTGCGAACCACTTCGCGCGGTTCGAGCCCTTCATACCCATGAAGGCGTCCCACTTGGATCATGCCCGTTTTCTTGCTCGCGGAGTGTTCCACCACCACGTATTTGCCCGAATGCCCCGGAGCCGTGGACGGAAACAAGCCCGGCACTTCGGTGAACGCAATTTCGCCCTTCACCGTAAAACCGGCTGGAATCCCACCTTGAAGCGAATCCTTGAATCCTGAACCCAGAACCACATGGAAGGACGGTCTGGCCACTCCGAAAGTTTTCAGTTTCGAATCAATCAGGGCGGCACCCGGGGTCAAATTTTCAGAGTTCGTTGACATAGATTTCCTATCCTACCCGCTTGAAAGGAAGTTTCAATAAGAAAGCCCCCTGCCGAAACCGACAGAGGGCTTTTTGAGATTCAGTCTGAACCGATGATCAGGCGTTGTTTTCGTTGTTTTCCTGATTACGGCGCATGAACGCTGGAACATCCATTCCCTTGCCATCGGTATCGTTCATCATGCCCAAGCGACGAGCGATCTCGCGCGCACGGTCAAGACCCGGATTGTTGGTATTGGCATTGGAGTTAGTATTCGCAGTATTGTTGTTTGCGTTTTCGTTGGAAGTGTTCGCAAATACCGGAATGCTGTTACCTGCACTGGTCGCACCGATACCGTTGTTCAGGTTGGTATTGGTGTTGTTATTGTTACCGGTGTTGGTGTTGGTATTCGGGTTGTTGTTGGTGTTTCCGTTATTGTTGTTATTATTGGAAACCGAGTTGATGGTGTTGTTCAGGCTGCTATTGGCAACCGCTGCCTTGTTGGAGTTAGCATTCGCGATCGGACCAGGAGAGAGAAGCAGGTTCGCATCGCAATCCAAACCGGTTGCAACCACGGTCACTTTCACGCGCGCATTCATGGACTCGTCCAGAACGGTACCGAAAATGATTTGTGCATCTTCATCGGCCGCTTCCTGGATGATCGAAGTCGCTTCGTTCACTTCGTGAAGGGTCAGGCTGGAAGCTCCGGTGATGTTGATGATGATCCCGGTCGCACCGTTGATGGAAATGTCTTCGAGGAGCGGAGAAGAGATCGCCGCTGTCGCCGCTTCCAAGGCACGGTGTTCGCCTTCACCGAATCCGATACCCATGAGCGCAAGACCTTTGTTCTGCATGATGGTGCGAACGTCGGCGAAGTCACTGTTGATGTAACCGGTGTGATTGATGAGGTCGGAAATACCCTGAACCGCGTTCAAGAGAACATCGTCCGCTTTTTTGAACGCATCCATCATGGAGAGGGACGCGTTGGAGATGTTCAGGAGACGGTTGTTCGGGATGATGATCAGGGAGTCAACGCACTCGCGGAGAGAGCTCATGCCTTCGATCGCTTGGCGCATGCGCTTCTTACCTTCGAACAAAAACGGCTTGGTCACCACACCCACAGTGAGAGCGCCCACTTCTTTTGCGATTTTTGCGAAAACAGGAGCCGCACCGGTACCGGTACCACCGCCCATGCCGGCAGTGATGAACACCATGTCGGCGCCCGCGATGAGTTCGGAAATCTGTGCGTAATCTTCGAGTGCGGCTTTACGGCCGATGTCCGGGTTGGCACCTGCGCCGAGACCGCGGGTCAGTTCCTGACCGATCGCGATTTTGGTCGGAGCAAGAACACTTTCCAGAACCTGTTTGTCGGTGTTGGCGCAAATGAAATCCACACCGGTCAAGCCGGCACGGATCATGGTATTCACGGCATTACATCCGCCACCGCCCACGCCGATTACCTTGATTTTTGCACCCAATGTTTTTTCACTCTGAATTTCGAACATATGTACACCCTCTCCTATGGTTGTTTTTTTCTGTTATTAATCCCTTAAAACAGGTCTTTCATGAATGATCTGACCGAGGAACCGAACTTCCCGATCACACCGTCCAAACTGTTGAGTCCGTCGCCGAGAAGCGAATGCTGTGGAGGATGACCTCCGAGCCTTTCCGCTCCGTACTTCAGCAACCCCACCGCAGTCGAATACTTCGGACTGTTCACGACTTCCTTCAATCCGCCGAGGCGGATCGGACATCCGCGCTTGAGCGGAATCTCGAACAGGAAGTCACCCAGTTCCACCATGCCCTGAAGCAAGGTGGTCCCGCCGGTGAGAACGATTCCAGCTGCGAGCATGTCGGCATAACCCGACTTCTCGATTTCCTGCTGGATCATGGTACACATTTCTTCGACGCGCGCTTCGACGATTTCGGACAAGATCTTGCGGGAAACCACGCGTGGTTTTCCTTCGCCGACAGCCGGAACCTCGATGGTCTCGTCTTCATTGATCTGGGATGCGATTGCGGTTGCATGCGCGAGTTTGATTTTTTCAGCGTTTTCAATCGAGCAACGGAGGCCGACTGAAATGTCATTGGTAATGTGGGTTCCGCCGATCGGAAGCACGCTTGTATAAAGAAGAGCACCTTCACGGAAGATGGCGATATCGGTGGTTCCTCCACCGATGTCAACGAGGGCTACACCAAGCTCCTTCTCATCCTGGGAAAGCACAGCGGCTGCGGATGCGATCGGTTGCAGACAAAGTTGGGTCACACCCACGCCAGCGCGGTTCGCGCACTTGATCAGATTCTGCGCGGAACTGATGGAACCGGTCACAATGTGGACTTTCGCTTCGAGGCGAACGCCGTTCATACCGATCGGTTCACGGATACCATCCTGATCGTCAATGATGAATTCCTGTGGAATCACATGAAGCACTTCGCGGTCTTGTGGAATCATCACGGCCTTCGCCGCTTCGAGAACGCGCTGAATGTCCTGTTGGGTGATTTCCTTGTCCTTCACGGCGACCACGCCGGAAGAGTTGAATGATTTGATGTGGGTGCCGGCGATACCGACATAGGCGGAATTGACTTTGATTCCTG
>JBEIKL010000208.1:0-3499 GCA_040379745.1 Bdellovibrionales bacterium
AATGAACAGATCGATATCCTCGATTTTCAAATTGTTCGCATTCAAGGCTTCCATCACCGCTTCTGGCATGCGTTTTACGGCATTCATGAATACGGTTTTTCCATTCATTTTCGGGAAATGGTATCCGTCCTTCATTTTTTCAGCACTGACTCGGTCCGGTCCACTTCCTGTTCCCGGTCCTGGAACCCAAAGTTCCTCTGCAAAGTTTCCATCTGCATGAAGGTGAGTGGAATAAATGAACGAATCCTTTTCGGCATCCTTCACTTCCTTCGCAGCCAAAACAGCAGCGCCAGCGCCATCACCGAACAAAACGGCCACTTCACGACCGTTAACGTTTTTCTCAATCCCTTTTGAATGAATCTCTGCTCCGACAATCAGGATTTTTTTGTACATTCCTGTGCGGATGAACTGATCAGCGATCGACAAACTGTAGATGAACCCCGTGCATTGTTGTCTCACATCCAGTGCGGGTATGCCTGGAATGCCAAGCTTTTTTTGGAGAAAACACGCTGTACCCGGAAATTCATGATCAGGGCTCAGCGTGGCCACAATGATCATGTCGATTTCACTTTTATCGACCTTGGCATTTTCCCGCGCTTTTTTCGCTGCCTCTAGAGCAAGATCTGAGGTGGATGTATTTGCATCCGCCCAGTAGCGTTGTTCGATTCCGGTGCGTTGGCGAATCCACTCATCCGATGTGTCCATCATGTTTTTCAAATCATCGTTTTTCACGAGATTCGGAGGAACATGGATACCGGTAGCTAAAATTTCAGTACGAATCATTATCAACTCCTGAATCCGGTTAGATGTCGAGGTTCTTCACTTTCAAGGCGTTTTGTTCGATGAAGTTTCTCCGAGGTTCGACTTCGTCTCCCATCAACAATGAGAATACTTGGTCTGCCTGAAGGGCGTCTTCGATCGAAACTTTCAAGAGGGTACGTTTCTCAGGATCCATGGTGGTTTCCCAGAGCTGTTCCGGGTTCATCTCTCCAAGACCCTTATAGCGTTGGATGTTCATGCCGTTTTTGGTAAATTCCTGAACCGCATCCAGGACTTCGGTCATGTTCGAGAAGGTTTCAGGTTGTTTCTCACCAAGTTTCAAGCCGATCTTTCCTTCGTGGATACCTTCCGAAGCCGCAAAGTTGGTCAGCATTTCCTCGTACTCGATGCTCTGAAGCAAGCCCACCCCGATTTGGGTCACCTTGCTCGTTCCTTCGAGACGGGTACGCAATTTCATGGTGTAAGTACCATCTGCCTCAGACTGAATGGTCGCTTCCGTGGTGTAACCCTTTTTCGCGAGCTCAGTTGCAAGCATTTCCTTTGTTTCGTTCAGTTTTTTCTCGTCGCGGATCACGTCCGCTTTCACACCCTTCGCAACCAGCATTTTCAAAACATCCGGGTTGGAGCGGCGGGAATGGCGCTCGATCGACTTGATGTATTTTGAATTCGCGCGAAGGATGTTCATGAGTTCATCACCCACAATTTCCTTTCCATTGATTACCATTTTTGCGCTGTCGATACCGGCCTTCAGAAGGAACTCGAACAATTCGTGTTCATTCTTGAGATATTGTTCCTTATTTCCTTTTTTCGCGCGGAAAAGGGGTGGTTGGGCGATGTAAAGATAACCACGCTCGATAATCGAGAACATCTGGCGATAGAAGAATGTCAGGAGAAGGGTGCGGATGTGTGATCCATCCACGTCGGCATCGGTCATGATGATGATCTTGTGATAACGGACCTTGTCTGGATTGAAGTCATCCTTGCCGATACCCGCACCGATTGCAGAAATGAGTACACGAATCTCTTCGCTTGAAAGCATACGATCAAAGCGCGCTTTCTCAACATTCAGAATCTTACCATTGAGTGGCAAAATCGCCTGATTCTTACGTGATCGACCTTGTTTGGCAGAACCACCCGCGGAATCACCCTCTACCAGATACAATTCGCAAAGCGCCGGATCACGCTCCTGACAGTCTGCCATTTTTCCGGGCAACCCGCCTGTATCGAGAGCCGTTTTACGGCGAGTCAACTCACGTGCTTTTCTTGCTGCAATTCTCGCAACAGCGGAGTCGATGGATTTTTGAATCACCTTTTTGATGACGTTCGGATTCAATTCAAAATATTTCGTGAGGTATTCGGTCACCACCTGGCTGACAAAACCTTCGACTTCCCCGTTTCCGAGCTTACCCTTGGTTTGCCCCTCGAACTGAGGTTCAGGCACCTTTACGGAAATAATCGCTGCAAGACCTTCACGGATGTCTTCACCTTGGAGTGATTCCTTGAAGTTCTTGTTCAACCCCGTCTCGGCCAGGAATTTGTTCACTACACGGGTAAGGGAGGTTCTGAAACCTGATACGTGGGTTCCTCCTTCAATGGTGTGAATGTTATTCACGTAGGAAGATACGGTTTCAGCGTAGGAATCGTTCCACTGAAGAGCGACATCGACCACTACACCGTTCACTTCATTGTTCATGGCAATGACATCATGGAGTTTTTGTCTGGTAGAATTCAGGAACTCGACAAACTGGATAATTCCGCCCTCAGCGAAAAACTCTTGCATCTGCGGACTCTCAACCCGTTCATCTGTCAATTGGATGCGAAGGCCTTTATTCAGGAACGCCAACTCGCGGAAACGTGAGGCAAGTGTTTCGGCATTGTACTCTAGCACCGAAAACATTTCGTGATCGGGCTTGAAGGTGACTTTGGTTCCGCGCTTGTCGGTCGTACCGATTTCAAGAAGGGTGGTTTGTGCATCACCACGCTTGAAGGACTGGGTGAAAATCTTTCCTTTTTGTTTCACTTCCACTTTCAGCAATTCTGAAAGTGCATTCACAACGGAAGCTCCCACCCCGTGAAGTCCGCCTGAAATCTTGTATGCTCCGCCCTCTTCGTTGAACTTTCCGCCAGCGTGGAGCTTGGTAAGAACCAACTCTACCGCGGAAATTCCGGATTCGTGCATGTCGGTTGGAATACCGCGACCATCATCTTCGACAGTAATGCTGTTATCGGTGTGAATGAAAACCTGGATCTTCGTTGCATGCCCGGCAAGCGCCTCATCGACAGAGTTGTCGACAATCTCGTATACGAGGTGATGAAGACCGCGAACTCCGGTATCACCGATATACATTCCGGGACGTTTTCTAACCGCCTCCAGACCTTCCAAAACCTTGATTTGTGACGCTGTATAGTTTGAGCTGACTGTAGATCCGTTTTCACTCATAGAATTTCATCCCTCAATCAATGCCCAACGATACAACCTCCATCGATCCGGATACTCTTTCCTCTCAGCCCGTCCTGCATTTGCAGATGGTGGGTGAGGTCGTCAGTTGAAGTCACAAAGATTTGCAATCCTGAATCCTTAAGATAATTCAGAAGAAAACCCCGACGATTGTAATCCTGCTCTGATGAAAAATCATCGATGAGCAAAACGGGTTGAACTCCGGTTTCAGTTTTAAACTCTTCCAATTCCGCCAGCTTGAGTGCCAGCAGGAACGACCGG
>JBEIKL010000209.1:0-3467 GCA_040379745.1 Bdellovibrionales bacterium
CGACGAACTCGCGGAAAGATCGGTTTTCTGATATTCGATGTTGCCGATGAAGTAGAGGCCACGGATTGGTCTCGAGAAAGTCTGAAGCAAACCGTATCGTCCTACCTGATCACCCTTGTTCCCGAGCGATCTTTTTTCGGTTTGACCGTACTCCAATAACAGTGCCGAACCATCATTGAAACTTAACCGGGAATGAAGCGCGTAGGATGCGATTTTTACGTAATCGTTTTTCGAATACATCAGTGAGCCACCCAGCCGGTGATCATTGAACAGCTGCCGTTCGACCTGCAGGCTTCCACCCTTTTGACGGTATTCGCTTTCTTGAAATAAATTACCCACGAAACCGTGAATGGCCCCTTCCCATCCGTCCTTCATCCCGTGGACCATGACCCCGTGGGTTTGGTCGTTCTGGGTGACTTCCGGCATGGCGCGACTGAAGGCGATGTGTTCCGCAACACGAATACCATAGGCTTTATCCATGAATCCGGCATACACACCGATTTCAGGCAGGATTCGATAGCCCACATAATGTTCGCGCGAGCGGAAACTCTTATTCTGCTGACCCGCACTTTTGGCCTGCGTCGAAGGGGGATTGTATCCAAACTCCCCGACCACAGTCAGCTTGTCGTCCTGAAGAAACTTCAACACCAACTGACCACCGGCCTGCATGTTGATCCATTGGCTTTTTTGGAAGGCTGTGCCCAAGGCCGTTACCATCTGCATTCCACGGTAATTCAACTGAGCCCGGACATGATCCTGCACCGGTGTGCGAAACAGGAAACCCGATAAGGATGCGATCTTTTCCTCGTTCCAGGATTTTGGATAAAACGCGCCGGATGAAATTCCATCCGCACCGACCGATCGACCGTAATCGGTCAGCGGACCATTCCCCATCGGATTGAAGTGACAATTGGTGCAAGACGGGTATCCATGGGCAATGAACTGAGGATAAGCTTCAGCAAATCGAGGAAGAAGAGATAACAGAATCGAAAGAAACAGGATGATTTTCATGGCATTTCATTAATCCATTTTTTCAGAAAATTATAATCATCCTCTGTCAGATCCTGGGGAGGAGGCATGTTACCTGGGGGACCATTTCGCCAAGTTTTTTTAATCAAGTCAGATGTTAAGGCGTTGCCCTTGACCACCAAACCGGAATCAATCCACTTTTGATTGGAGTCGTATGAATTCCACACGATATGACGATCTTCTGGATTGTGACAACCGGCACAGCGAGTTTTGATGATTCCAAACGCTCTCGCGAAATTGGTATCGTTGGCATCATTTGCGGTGACTTCCACATATTCCAAGTCATCCGAGGTGCTAGAGTTGTAATCCGCACAGGCAACCCAGAAGATCGAAAGCATCAGAAGAAAAACCGATTGGCGGATCATCATTTGTTCTTGAAGGTAATGGTCACTTCGCCGGTGACATCGTCATTCACACCCACACCCAGGTATTTCGCCGGTGGCAGTCCGAACTCTGAAGCCTTGAACTTCAATGTGCCCACCAATTGAGTTCCTTTTTCCACATACGCCACTTCGATCGGCTTTTTCACACCTGCCACTTCGAGAGTCCCCTTGCCCATTCCGTTCGTTGCCGAAAAATCAGTGAGAATTGCCTTGGGATTGGCTTCGCACTTCAAATGCTTGCAGAAATGCTCGTCTCGAAGACTCATTCCCGTTTTGAACGAGCTAATCAGGACCGTCAATTTTTCGGCTTTGAATGTGGCACCATCCTTGATCAAGTCGCCTTTCACTTTGTCACTTTTGGCAGTGAAGGATCCCGCCGGGCTGAGTTTGACAAAAAGCTTCAGCTCATCCTCTGCAGAGAAAGCGATTGATGAACCAAAAAGTGAAATTGCCAACAAGAGAAGTTGTTTCATGTTTTTCATGTTTCCAATTGATCAAGTAAAAAATACCGTTGATAATATGGTTTAATGACTCAGAAAAAAAGACAACTAAAAAACTTCCTCATCGAACCACAGTTTCAATTGAAACTACTTTCCTACTTTGTGGTTCTTTTCGCGATCACGACCGTCAGTTTTTATTCGGTGATCCTGATCTTCTTTCAGCGACTGAAGCAAAAGGGATTGAATGTGGGACTTTCACCGAATCACGTCTTTTTTGATTTTCTGAGGCACCAGAAACAAGATGTGGATCTTCTCTTCATCGGACTGACCGTACTGAACTTTTTGCTCCTGATCGGAGTCGGGTTCATCGTTTCCCACCGCATTGCGGGCCCGATTCACAATCTCAAACACTATCTCAGCAACATCCTCTCGAAAGACTCGGTTGACTTCAAACTGAGAAAGAACGATTTTCTTACGGATTTGGTACCGTTTGTCAATAAACTGAAAAGCAAGATCAAATGATGAAACTCACCGTATCGATTTTTTCGTTGATTCTGATTTCGTCGTGTTCAGCAAAGACTGAAATCGACAACAAATACAAGGTTACCGATGACGAAGTCCTTCTGGAATTCGCATCGAAACTGGAGATGAATTACCATCAGTTTTACGATGATCGCCTGCATAGCGTTCCGGCACACCCTCACATAGCACCTGAACCCGGACCAGATCTGTCTCCTACCGATCCCTCTGACCATCCCATGTTGGATCAGTAATGGAAATCTGGATCGGACTTGACCCATGAATACCACCCATCTCTCCGTTCACACGTTCGACATCAGCACTCAGTACTCATCCGTCCAGGACTTCAAGAATCATTTTCTCGGAGTGATCCGAGATGCTCTCGATCAGGGAAACCGGATCGTCTTGCTTCCTGAATACGCCGCCTATTCCGCATCAAAACTGAAAGACCATCGAACACGCGAATCATTGGCTCGCCTGATCTGGACCGAAGTATTTCCTGAGGTGATGAACCTCAGCAAGGAATACGACGCTTTGATTTGTGCCGGTAGCGCCCCAAACATCCATCGTGACACTGGTAAGTTTCGTAATCGCGCGATTCTTGCCGCCAGCGGACGATCGATTGATTCCTACAAACGGTGCCTGAATCCTTGGGAAACCGATTTTGAACCTGGCAGTCAAAATACGGTTTTTGAGTGGCAGGGATTGAAGTGTGCGGTTCTTTTCAGTTTTGATCTGGAGTTTCCCGAAATCGCCACCGAACTCAAACGCTATAGCCCTCATCTGGTGCTGGTTCCTTCAACCACCACCGATCACCTTGACCACGAGCGTGTGCACCGTTGCGCTTCCGCCCGCGCAGTGGAACTTGGGGCACTGGTGGCGGTATCGGCATTGACTGGCACTGATGAAAACAACCCGATGGTGATTGAAAACATCGGGCGATGTGCGGTGTATTTCCCTGCGCAAGAGGCGTTTTTCAAAAAATCATCCGGTGCATCGACTTACGGCAATGCGATCACCGATGGAGTGAAAACGGCGATTTTCACCCAGGGCGATCAGGCCCTTCGCTACACGATCGACTTGGACCAATTGATCA
>JBEIKL010000210.1:0-3461 GCA_040379745.1 Bdellovibrionales bacterium
CGGGAGTGCAGTCGATCGTCGGAGTCTACCCTTCCAAAGATGGTGACTGGATCGGGGTTGCCTTGATCGTCAACAGCGGACACTCGATTCCGGAAAAAGATCTGGCTCAGTTTCTCTCGGATCTGTAGGTAAGTTCCAAACTCACTCGATCGATCGGGTCGCAGTTTCGATCGGAGAGAGCAGTGGCGGTTCGCCGATGTTTCCGCCGAGTTCACGTGCTTTTTCAATCGATTTCTGCACGCTCTGGGTTCCATTCCAGGACTTGTCGATCGCTTCGTTCCACGCTTTGGTCGCAGTTTCAAGTCCCCCTTGTACGCGGGCCAGCCGTTTCACGAAATTCTCCAGACGGTCGCCCAGTTGTGACACCACTTGCGACAGTTCGTTTGCTTTCTCAGACAAACGATGTTGGTTCCACGCATGACCGATCAGCATGATCAAGGGCAAGATGGTGGCCGGAGAAGCGAGGAACACTTTCCGTTCCATCGCCCATTGGAAAATATCGGTGTCGACATCGAAAGCCGCGCGAATGGCGGATTCGGATGGCACGAACAGGATCACATACGGAAGCGATTCACTGACATGTTTCTGGTATTCCTTGCCCGACAGGTCTTTCACGCGTTCACGAAGACGTTTCGCGAAATCCTGATGCAGTACTTTTCGTCCTGCTTCGGTGTCCATGGATTCGCTCTCAAGGTAACTCTCGAAAATCGACGCTTTCGAATCGATCACGAGGTGCTGGCGGCTTTGCGGAAGGCGCAACACGAAATCCGGTTTCAGGGTGTTGCCTTCAGTGCCGGAAGTGTTGTGCTGTTCTTCGAAATCGATCCCTGAAACGAGTCCGCTTTGTTGGAGGATGTTCCGCAGGACGAGTTCACCCCAGCGGCCACGCACGCTTTGCGAGGTGGTGAGTGCCGACTTCAGGCGTTCGGTTTCCTGGATCAGTTTTTGTTCCTGCTGGGAAATCGTCTGGATCTGTTTTTCGATTTTCGCGTATTGATCGACGCGTTCCTTTTCAAAGAGTTGGATCTTCTCGCCCGTGTTCTTCAGGGTCGACTTGATTTCCTCGAACGACTGGTTGAATTCCTGTTTCTTCTTGTCGAGGTCAACCGTGTTCTGGTTCTGAAGGGCCTTCGTTTGCGCTTCCATGTTCCGGTTCATCACTTCCTGCGCGATCAGGCTGAACTGGTCCTTGATTTTTTGTTCGTTCAAGGCCGTTTGTTCAGCAATGGTTTTTTCCTTGATGAGCTCGGACTGCAGTTGAGCGCTCACCAGTTTGATCTGGGTGCGGTAGTACCAGTAGGCGATGGCGCCACCGGCGATGATTCCAAGAATGAAGACAAATACGGTTTCCATAAAGACCTCGGTGATGTTCCAGTGCAGGATAGCACCGCCGGATGTCATCTGAGGACTAAGCGTATTCCAGCGGTTCCACAAACTGTAAGTCAGGGACGAGTTTTTGACAATCTCTGGATTGATAAGGCTTTTTTAGCCGTTTTACAGCCTTTTTCTTCAGTTTCGGGTCGATGTCAGTCGCATCAGCCAGCCACTGGTACTCGGTCAGGGCTTCGGAATGACGCCCAAGCAGATCCTTGCAAACCCCGTGGAAATAACGGGCAACCTGCCCATGGTGCAGGCTCATTTTCTCGCTGATCGCCTTCTCAAAACAATTCAGCGCCATTTCATAGTGTCCCGTTGCGCTGGCCAGTAACAGTTCGAAATACCCGCGTTGCATCCAAAGATGCGGGTCGTGCGGCAGGTGTTCGGTTGCCACGATCAATTGTTCCAGGGCTTGCAGGGGCGGTTCGCTCTTCACGTGCCATGAGCAATAAGCCAGGTGGTAGTGGTGAAGGGCTTTCAGGAATCCATCGGGATACACCACATTCAGATGGGTCAATTGAGGAGATGCCAGTGCGGTTTCCATCTGTGCCCATTCCATCGGGATGCGAAGGTAGGGGCCGAGCGGAGTCGGTGTTTCCTTGCGCACGGAAAGATGGATTTCACGGTTCTTGAGATCAATGGCCAGGCTCTGGATTGTGGTGACGACGCTGACGGAGTTTCCGAAAATGCGCGTTTCACCCGTTTCGTGATCGCGATGGCTGGCCAATGCTGCGAGTGCTTTTTCAAGACTCATGATCTCTTCCAACGGTACGGTCAGATCCTGCTCGAGCGAGCACTTCCTGCTTTCGACATCTTCGAGGAAGGATCCGCTGAAGTGGAGTTCCTGTTTTTTGAATTCCGTGTATTGAAAACCGTTCGAGTGCGCATGGGCCGGATCATCGGGCGACATTTCCCGCACAAACGATTGACCGTCGGAAAGTTCCACCGTGACCGCACGGTTTTCGCGGTCACTGGCGAGATTGATCGCCCATGATCCGATCGTCCTGAAGGTCTTGCAAAGCTGAACGGCCTCGTCGATCGAGCGCGCGCTTTCGAGGATTTCCTGGCCAAGGAAAAAGATCGGGACTCCGCGGAGCGAGATCTTTTTCGAAAAATGTGCGTGCAAGGAAAATCCGATCCCGCTTTCGTTCACGCCACTCAGTCCAGCCAAGTGAATGCCGAGTGATCCGACCGAAATGTATTTTTGATAATGCGTTTCAGAAGGTTCGTGGAAAAAAACAGTCGGCCATTTTTCCCAGTGGCCTGCGGCCGGATAATCGAGGTTGCGAAGAAGCGTCAACGCGCCATCCGATCCGGTGCGCACCACAGCGCTCGAGCAGCCGGGCATTCCGGATAAAAAGTGCGGACTGACTTTTTCGCTGGTCAGTGCCGCAAGCACCATCAAAAAGTCAGGCTGATACAGGGCAAAAATCAACTCACGCGGCGAAAGGCGGGAATGACGGGCGAACGCTTCCAGTCGAACGCGATAACGGTTTTCGAGCTGGCGATGAGGGGTGAGGATGGTTTCCTCATAGGTTTTCAGTACGGCCTTGATCGCGGTGTCTTTCGTGAAGTTCGGAATGGCCGATGCGCTTCGGAGCGCGCGTTCCAGCAATGCCTGGTTTTTTTTCGAAAGCGGATGCAAGGCCAGCGTGTCGCGTCCTTCTTTGGTCAGCTTTCGAATCTCATCGGCGTGTTGGATGGCGCGTTCGAGATCGGTTCCGGTCATCCGCACGATCCGGACGCCCTCGGCGAGATACGATTTCACAGCATCCATAAACAGGCTCCTGCAACAATGGTGGGTAACAATGCAAACCAGAGCAATTGAAGGGGTTTGATGCCTCCGTCTTTGAAACGATCACGTAAAATCGCATAGCCTGCCGGGTTCGGAGCATTTGCCAGCAAGGTCAGGCCGCCACCCACCACTGCGCCTTCCATTACGGCATATTTCGATGTTTCGGAAAGATCGGTAACCTGTGCCGCCAGTGAAGTGATGGCTGCGTTGTCCGTGATGGCGGTTAGAGCCGATGCACTCAGGAAAAGTGAAAAATCGGAAAGCGAGGAAAGGATCGGTTTCAACCACC
>JBEIKL010000211.1:0-3444 GCA_040379745.1 Bdellovibrionales bacterium
TAATTCTCATATTGATCAAGATCGAACAACTTGACCTTGATTTCAATATCATTCACTGAAGGCACATCCAGTTTCAGAACCGTGTCCAACTGCGCTTGACTGAGTCCATTCTTGATTTGTTCATGAATGGACTCACATGCTTCGTAGTCAGAGAAACCGATACTCCTTGAGATCACATTCGGTTTGAACTTGGATTTCAGTTTTAATCCATAATGACCGCTGCTTGTCTCAAACTGATACTCAACGGCATCACCGTTATTCTGGATTGTCCCGTTGATCAACTCCGAGCGTGCCTGATTGACATTGGCAACCGATATCAATATTGCGAATGCATTGAAGATCTTGATCTTTTTCATTTGGTTATTCCTTTCCAACCATCGAGCTGGTTGAAGTGAGGTAATGGGTTTGATACAAAGAACCCTGAACTTCAGGAATTTTCAAATTCGCAATCATGCTTTCCTTGAAAAGAGTCCAATCCAAAACCGTCTTATAGATCGTGAATGTGACGTTTCTGCAGCCTAAGAACCAAAACCAACATTCTTTTCTGCTTTGCTGCTCTGAAACTTGAATATAACTTGAATTAAGTGATATGGCTTTCTGCTTTGCCAGTGAATTGAAAATCTGATTGTACCCAATCGTTGTCAAGTCATTGGCAAATTGCACCTTGTCCATTTCTGAAACATCAGGAAACAGTCCATAATTCAACTCAACACTCATCAACTGACTTTTATCCTGCAATTTTTTTATCAGATCCTCGGTCTTGAATGTGTCATTGTTTGTGCTTTCGATGAATTCCTTTACCGTTTCCTTTATTTTTTCAACATCATATGTGTATCGCTTCAACCCCTTTGACTGCACCGGGTATGCATAGGTATAGGTGCCGGAAACAACACCTTTTGAATTGTTGCTGTTCATCAGAATTGAGCACGTCGTCTGGAAGTCAAACATCAATTTCAACCCCACTTTTTGGCCCATGATGAAATCGGTTCCAGAGTTGGAGATGTATGAAAAATCAATGATTCCATTCTGTGGGATCGCATTTGTTTGATTTTCGGGTGGCTTATAACTGGAGACAGTAATCTTGATCTTTTCCTTTTGATTGCTAACTTCCTTCTTGTTTGCATCGGCAATCGACAGAACTCCGAATTTAATCGGCATCGGTTTGAATTCAAACTGAGAATCCCGATTCGCTTTTTGATATGCTCTTACCAGCTGATTCCATTTCATCCCCACATCAGCAACAACGATCGAATACTCGTTATTGTATTGCGAAGCATACTGTTCTTTTTTTACATCATAGGTGTCTCGTAATTCTTTGTACTCAGGATCGGTTTTTTTAAATTTACCCATTTCCTGCACATATTCATCAAGCTCTCTACAATCCGTTCTCATATCTTGAGAAATAATCGGTTTCGTCGTATCAACGTATCCACTGCTGGGAGGAAGAACATAAATAAAGCTACAGTCCTCACTAGTCACAAATCCTGAATCGATTTCAGCAAATTCATCTTCAGGTTGTTTGATATTGCATTTTTTTTGATCAGGGCCGAAGTACGGAAGTTGGGTGGCAGCGTAGACCTTTGAGTGGTTCACCAGTAACGAAACGGTGAGTACAGAAATTAGGGACGGATAATTGGGTTTCATCAGAGACTCCTTGCGCGGAGCTCGAGCAACATTCAAGCCAACCCATAATCGAATATAATTGAAAACCGAACACTGAAATTCGGATTAATTGTGGTTATTTAAAAATTTTTGTAGGTAAAAAACCACAGAATACCCTTCCATGAACCTCGATCTTCCACCCTTGATGGAACCCAATCAAAACCAACCGGATCAGTTCGGGGCGTACCAACAACGAGGGCGGTACCCGTAGGTGGCGCCATTTTCCATCGAGCAGGCACCGGTTTTTCCATCAGTTCGGGAAAAATCCTCAAACGCAGAAACTGGACAAGTCGCACCCGAGAAATAAGTGTCCAAACGGCATTGTGGTCCCGGATGAGTATGAACGGTTCTGGGCACCTCAGTGGTATCCGGCTGCTCAAAAGTGATCTCAAAGATCGGGCCTTGATCATTCGGAATGAAGTGACGGAGATCATCGAGGAATCGTGCCACCTGCAAACCGGCCATCGACTCCCGTTGACATAAGAGAATCTCTTGTGGGTTCCCAAAGCCCTGAGAACACTTTTCTTTCACCAGATCAGGAATGGTCATGGTCGATAGGATCCAATCATGATTGTCATTTCCAAAAACGCGACGAAAGCATTTCATCACAGCGAAGTAATCGGATTGACCTTCATTCGATGCCCAGTAATTGGGCTTGTATACGGGAAAACCGCCCAAGTGGTGCCCCACTTCATGACACATCACCATGGCAAACGCATCTTTGGTCATCAACTTGTGACGCGCAAGTCCGCCGAACATGTTCAGGATCCACTTGCCCTCTTCTTGCTCGGCAGAAGCATTCACGGTACTCGCCTGCCAGCTCTCGTTGATCACCAGATCACCACCCTGCGCCTCAATGATGGGGCGGTAGTAATCGCCGATGCGCTGAATGACTTCTTTGAATTCTTTCTTGCTGATCCCCCCGCCCCAGTAAGCAGATTCAGGAATCTGAAGCGTGTTCTCCGGTGCGAAACTACAAAGATGCCCCGCCCCGGTCGCATTCATCATCGCAGATCCGAAGTGCGAGAAGGATGGATGGGCGAAAGTGGAATGAGTGGAAAACAAAAGGATGCCGAGCACAAGAAGAGTTTTCATACGCACATCGTCTCAGAAATGAATCGATTTACAAGAAGAAAGACCAACATGACCGATAGGACCGATGAAAGGGCACGCCATTTGCTTAACCACTTCTGACAACGCTCGTCCGTTGAAGGAGATCCCATGCCCCAATTGGAAAAAACAATTCAACCCAGCCCATCCCTGCAACCTCTGCCAATTAAAGGAACTAAAGTTCCATTCGCTTATCAATTCAAGGAAACGAACGATTTGGTTTCATTGGTAGACAGTGCATCACACCTGATACAAACCAAGGGTGAGCACGCAATTGCGGAACTGAGCACCCCATCCAGTAAATGGAGAAAGGGAGAAAAATATGTTTTTGTTCTGGATCTATTGGGGAATATGCTGGTTCACCCCGATCCAGAACTGCTCGGAAAAAACAAAATGGATCTGAAAGATGTGAGCGGAAAGCCGGTCATCCAGGGACTGATCGACGCAGCAACTTCGTTGCCCGACAAACCCTACGGTTGGTTCCACTATCAATGGCCGGAACCGAACGATCTCGCACCCAGATGGAAAAGCAGTTATGTAAAACTGGTGAAATCACCCGTTGGCAAAAGTTTTGTGGTGGGTAGTGGTATGTATCACCCGCTCATGGAAAGGAGTTTTGTCATCGACATGGTGAAAGAAGCCGTGGATCAGATTGAAAGAAACGGAAAAGAA
>JBEIKL010000212.1:0-3442 GCA_040379745.1 Bdellovibrionales bacterium
ACGTGATTGCGTGAATCGGCATACATCATTTTTTCGGAAGAACTGGATCCGGTCATCAGTTGGAAAACCGTCGGCGTGACTTTTTCGACCGCTTGTTTTCCATGAATGAAAAACAGGTTCGCTCGCGGGAACCGGTTGGTCATTCCCAGAACCGGTTTTCCGAACAGATTGGAGGAGTGGCAGGCCGCACAGCTCAGGGTCACACCGGTCGCGCCGTAGCGTTCGAGTGTGGAAACACCCATCGGATATTGCTCGCCCGATTCTTTGGTCGGCGGAGTCAGTCCAAGCCAGTCCCAGAAGCCACTGAAGTTTTCAAAGTCGGGAGAGAGGGAGAGCAGGGTCTTCATGAACGTGAACAGCGGTTGCCCCGGTTTCGCTTCCAGAATCCGCAGGGTCGGACGCGCCGGCATCAGAACTCCGGTCACCGGCACCGGATAGTGAAGTGCGTGCTGTTGTCCGCGTTGCACCTTGATTCGAAACGTTTCGTCGTCCCACTGGTAAATGTTTTTCCGGCCATTGGGAAACACAGCCGGATCGATGGTGGCCGTGGCGCTCCAGTCGGGCTCGATTCCGATGGCTCCGTTCAGGTGATCACCGGCAAATGCCGTTCCTGGAAGCGGCAACAAGACAGTCAGAGCAAGAAAGAGCAGGATGGAGCATTTAAGCGGTGCGACAAAAGCCATGGTGTTTCCCCCCGAAAACACCCGCAATTTCTCGCGGGGACGGGGGATTGTCAATGTGGCTTTTTGGGAAAATCTGATACAAATTAAAGGAAAGAAACGGGGAAACGGATGAGCGTCTCAAAAATCGGTTTTATCGTGAAACACCAGAACGAAGATGCAGCCGCCCTTTCGCTGGAAATCGCGGAGTTTTTGGATGGCCGGGGTTTTACCGTTCACTTCTGTGACGAAAGCGCATCGATCGTCCGCAAGTCCCCGATCAAGAAGAAACTCAAGGTGGTCAAAAAGTCTTCCCTCGCGTCGAAAGTCGACCTGATCATTGTTTTCGGTGGCGACGGCACCTATCTGAGCGCCGCCCGCTTGATGAAGGAGAAAAGCATTCCCGTTCTCGGCATCAACATGGGAACCCTGGGCTTCCTGACCGAAGTCAAAAAAGAAGAAGTATTCGATACCCTCAACACCATTCTCAAGCAAAAGAAAATCGATTGCTCCGAGCGGGTGATGCTCGAGGCGAAGCTGATCCGCAAGGGCAAGGTCCTCACGCAGGATTTGGTGGTGAATGATGTGGTGGTATCGAAGGGTGCCATTGCCCGTATCATCGGCATTCGTATCAACATCGATGATCACTGGGCGAATACGGTCCGTGCCGACGGCATGATTGTCAGTACGCCGACCGGATCTACGGCTTATTCCCTGGCAGCGGGCGGCCCGATCATCATGCCGAACCTGGCATGCATGTCGATCACCCCGATCTGTCCCCACGGTCTGACCCAGCGTCCGCTCATTGTGCCGGATTCAGTGAAGATCCAGATGATGGTCGAACACATGCCCGGCCACGTGTTCATCACCCTCGACGGTCAGAACACGGTCGATCTCCAGTTGGGCGATGTGATTGAAATCACCCGCTTCAAGAAACACAAATTGAAAGTAGTGAAGGCACCGAATCGGGATTATTTCTCGCTCTTGCGCGAGAAATTGAATTTCGGCGGAAAGTGACCGACATTCAGTAAGAAGTCAGCAGTAAGGCAGTAAGGAGCAGTATCCATCATGTTACAGACGATCAAGATCAAGAACTTCGCATTGATTGAAAATGCCGAAATCCCGTTCGAGCCGGGACTGAATATCCTGTCCGGAGAAACCGGCGCGGGTAAGTCCATCATCCTCGGCGCCATTTCCCTCCTTCTCGGTGGTCGTGCGAACGCCGACGTGATCCGCAGCGGTTCCGACGAAGCCGTGGTCGAAGGATTCTTCGATATCGCCGATCTTCCATGGGTGAAATCCCGGATGAAGGAAGTGGGAATCGACGCCGATTCCTCCGACCTGCTGATCAAGCGCACGGTGAACCGGAACGGTAAGAACCGCATCTTCATCAACGGTGAACTTGCCACGTTGAACATGTTACAAGCGGTTTGCGATGATCTCGTGGATCTGTGTGGCCAGCATGAACACCAGTCGCTGTTCAAGGCCGGTGTGCAAATGGATCTCGTTGACCGTTACAGCGAACTCCAGGATCAGGCGATGAAAGTGAAGTCCCAGTTCCTGAAAACGATCGCGCTTCGAGAAGAGTGGGAAACCCTGAAGCGCAAGGAAGACGAACGGGTTCAACGCTTGGAATTCATCCGTTTCCAGATTCAGGAATTGAATGATGCTTCGTTGAAACATGGCGAAGATGAATCGCTTCAGCAGGAGAAAAAACTCCTGCAATCCAGTGAACAGCGCCTGTCACTGGGTGCGCAGATTGAATCCGCGCTCGATGGCGAAGAAGGTGCGCTTCAGTCGATCAAGCTGGCATTGACCAAAGCGAAAAACCTGCTGCAGTTTGATTCCGGAGTGCAGGAACTCTACGACACCTTGTCGCGGTCCGTGGCCGAAGTCGAAGAAGCATCCCGTCTGACCCGCATCTATCTTGGTGCTGCCGACCTCGATCCGAACCGACTGGAGGAAGTGCAGGAGCGCCTGAGTCTGATCACCAATTTCAAGCGCAAGTACGGTCAGACGATCGACGAGATCATCGCTCATCATGAAAAATTGAAATCCGAAATCGACCTTCTTGAAAACCTGAGCACCCGCCTCGACGGGCTCGAGAGCGAATTCCAGAACGAAAAAACGGCCGTGATGAAATCAGCCAAAGAACTGTTCACGAAGCGCAAGAAAAGTTCCGATGCATTCTCGAAAGCCATCGGCAAGGAGTTGAAAGAACTGCGCATGGCCGATGCACAGATCAACGTGAAGATCGACTTCCAGGACGATTTCAACTCCTGGGGTGCGGATTCACTTGGCTCTGAGATCGCGTTCGAAGTGCAGACCAACCTCGGCGAAGACAAGAAACAGATCCAGAAGATCGTGTCCGGTGGTGAGCTTTCCCGCCTGATGCTTTCCATCCGACGCGTGATCGCCGACAAGGGCGGAATCGGTGTTTATCTTTTTGACGAGATCGATGCGGGCTTGGGCGGACAAACAGCATTCACCGTGGGTAAGAAGCTGAAATCGGTGGCGGCGTACAACCAGGTGATCTGTATCACGCACGTTCCGCAAGTTGCATGTTTTGCCGATCATCATTTGTCGATCAGCAAGCAGACTTCGAAAGGCCGTACTGTGACCGATGTCCGTGTTTTGCCGTTGGATGGCCGCAAGGAAGAAATCGCCCGCATGCTCGGTGCCGAGAAACTCACTCCGGCCGCGCTCAAGAACGCAAAAGACCTGATGGAAAGCGCACGGGGTTGATTCCGCTCATTCGCTGAATTCGTTCGTGATCAAAGTGG
>JBEIKL010000213.1:0-3434 GCA_040379745.1 Bdellovibrionales bacterium
AACAGCAAAATACTGCAAAAAACAGCGCTAACCACCTCATTACGATTTGAAACCGAGAAAGACCATGAAACCATTCATCCTCACTCTTTTGATCTTGTCTTCTGTCGCGCAACAAGCGAATGCAAAGCCTCTGAACCTTGAAGAATGCCTGACGGATCATAAAAGCATCCTTTACCGTCATGCCTATCAGATCCACAGCCAGGTCAATCGTTTGGCTTACGGAATTTTGAAGGAAAAATCCGACGGTGCGCCTGCATCGAAAATCAGGAAACTCAAATCCATGCTGGGAAAGATGATCATCAAGGAATATGTGATTCACGATGTGATTCGCCAAACCAACCATGCCTTGAACAACCAGCAACTGCTCAGTGATCCTCGGGCGGCTTATCTGGTTCGGGACATCATCAACACCGACGAGATCGCACTCGACACGAACATCTCGGCCAAAAAACACAACCCGGCTGCGTTCCTGCTGCACAAGTACAAGGACGAAGTGGTTTTTGAAACATTTCAGGATTTGGGTGAGGAAATCTATCACTCGGTCGGAAACGGAACCGTTCTGAAGATCATCGGCGGAACCTACAGCATGCAGTCGTTCCGTACGGCACTGATCAGCTTCGGATCGAATGTACTGAAAGGTGCGGGCATCAGTGCTGCACTGAGTTTGGTTGCCACGCCGTTGACTGGTGCACGCTTGTCACCGGCAGACTTGTGGTTACGCATGCTCGAAAAACGTCCTGAGTTGATCGTGAATCCGGAATGGATGAACGAAGCAGGCAGCCCCGATGCCCCTTGGTTCGCCCATTGCTCGGCACTGTCTCAGAAAAGCAAGAAGATCGACTCTGTTGTGAAGCAACTGAACAAGAATGAAGAACAAAGTTTCATCAGTAAGATCGCTCGGATTGAAGCCAGCCAATCTAAAGCAGTTCCACCAAGCAATCCGGCAATCGTTGCGGACAACACGGATATCAACGTGCCAAAAACCATTGAGCAACAGGTTCCGGCTTGGGCATTGATTCATTGATGGATGGGAACACGATCAAATCTGATCGTGCTTGAGTTCCTCGCCAGGAACCACTCCCTTTTGATTCACGATCTTGGCAGGAATTCCAGTTGCTGTGGAATGGGCCGGGACATCCTTGATCACGACTGAATTGGCACCCACCCGGGATTGCGCACCGATGGTGATGTTACCCAGGATTTTAGCGCCGGCTCCGATCACGACTCCGTCTTCAAGCGTCGGGTGACGTTTGACCGGATGGAGATCAACTCCGCCCAAGGTGACTCCGTGATAGATCAAACAGTTGTTTCCGATCACTGCGGTTTCGCCGATGACCACACCCATGCCGTGATCGATGATGAGGTTCTTGCCGATCTTCGCGCCCGGGTGAATGTCAATCCCCGTAAGAAAACGACTGAACTCCGAAACAGCACGTGGGAAAAAGGGAACACCGAACTTGTACATAGTGTGCGCAAGACGATGAAGCAGGACGGCTTTAACACCGGGATAAAGAAACAGGACCTCGAGCGCACTCTTTGTGGCGGGATCGTACTTCAGGTAAGCCCGGATCAAATCGACCATTGGATTCTTTCGCCCTTAGGCGCCCATGATGTTGTAACCGGAATCGACGTGGATCACGCTACCGGTCATGTGTTTCGCTGAATCGTGACAGAGGAACGCAGCCAGTGCGCCCACGTCTTCCGGCGATACGTTTTCACGCATCGGGGATTTTTCAGCAACAGTGGTCAAGAAGTCACGGAAGTTCGAGATCCCGCCCGCAGCGGCCAGCGTCTTGATCGGACCGGCAGAGATTGCATGAACGCGGATCTTTTTCGGGCCAAGGTCAGCGGCCAGATACCTCACGCAGGATTCCAATGCGGCTTTCGCCACACCCATCACGTTGTAGTTCGGAATGACTTTTTCAGCACCGTAATAAGTAAGAGTAAGAACCGTACCACCGTTTGGCATCAGTTTCTCGGCTTCACGGGAAACCGCTACCAGCGAATAAGCACTGACATCGAGAGCGAGCTTGAAGCCGGCACGAGTGGTGTCGACAAAACGACCACCGAGGTCTTCCTTGTTGGCGAATGCGATCGAGTGAACCAGAATGTCGAATGTTCCCCACTTCTCTTTCACCGTATTAAAGAATTGAGCGATCTGATCATCGTTGGACACATCCAAAGGAGCGATGATGTCAGCGCCAAGGCTTTCCGCCAATGGACGCACACGCTTTTCCAGACTTTCGCCCAAGAAATTGAACGCGAGTTTACACCCTTGATCATGCAATGCCTGGGCGATTCCCCATGCGATGGATCGATCGTTTGCCAATCCAAGGATCAGCGCTTTTTTTCCTGCGAGTGGTTTGCTCATAAAAAAACTCCGTAAATTACTGCACGCAAGGATTCGCGAAAATCTGTTGGCGCAAGGTTGGACTGAGGAAAGATAGCGGGCAAACCGGAGTTCCGTCCAGCAAAACTTGCAATGCAACGTTTGAACTTGAGAAGAAGGTTCCGATGATCGATCCGGTCTGGACCACATCTCCCGGTCTGATGTTCAAGGTGGACTGAAGACCGTGCACCTTGGTCGCAAGCCGACCGGAGTGAATCATGGTGACATAGTAGCTTGAGCCAAAGCCCGGAAGGTTGGAAATTCCGAATTCTGAAACGATTCCCCTTGCAGGCGCCAGGTACGACCCGAACCCTGTGTTCGTGAATACAATGTAAGGTGAGGACGAACTGAAGCTGTTACCGGTACCATAGGCTGGCGAACTGGCAAACGATCCGATGGTCGGAAAATTCGTACTGTTCAGGATTTCAATGTTGTCCAGACTGTTGTTCGCATTCCCGCACGAAACCAGTTGAACAGCCAAAAGTGCAAGACCAAAAAGTTTAATCATTTTCGTTTTCATAGTTTGAAGCTCACTCCCAAATCAAAATCCATGGATGACATGACCGCACGAGACACATAGAAGGTTACCGGTGTATGGCCAACCACGGTGATGTTTTCGTCAATGACATACTCCACACCCGGTTTGATCTGGGCTGCAAAGTGCACCGACCAGTTGAAGCTGGTTTGAGAAGTGACGTTGACGAAGGAAGAGCCGATACCGGCCCCCACAGCGATGGTTGAACGCAGATCCTTGAACACGTTTCCGCCGGCTTCCAGATTGAACAACACCGGAATCAACTTGAGAGAAGAGGAACCGTCCGCACGAATACGATAACCGTTGTAGGCCACGCTCAGATAATTTTTTACCGATGGGTCAATCATCGGAGCCATGTATACAGATGCTCCAAAACCCACCATGGACGAGAAGCCGGAAGATACCGTGCCCATTCCCGCCGGATACTTCACGTTCGCTTCAATCTGCTCGAAGGCCTGGGCCTGAGCCATCACCAACAAACCAAGTACTGCCAACCATTTTGTTTTCATA
>JBEIKL010000214.1:0-3388 GCA_040379745.1 Bdellovibrionales bacterium
AATGTGGTCTTGCTTTTACCCGTGGTGAAATTCCTCGAGCGGCGAAAACTCAATCGGCTCACTGCCATTGTTCTTGTGTTTCTGGTTTCCGGGCTGATTGTTGGCCTTTCCATCAACGGCTTGTCCCGCATCATTCTTTCCCAATGGACGGTTCTGGCACAGTCGATCCCCACTTTCAGCAACAAAATGATCGTTCAAATCCGGGAATTCGAATCCTGGATCCAACATCAATTCGGCCTCGAATTCGATTTCGGTTTGAGCACCATGGTTTCTGAGGCGGGTTCGAAATCAACCACCTGGCTCGTTTCCCATGCCACATCCATTTTGAGCGGAATCGCCTCCATCACCCTACTGGTTCCGATTTTCTCGTTTTTCATCTTGAAGGATGGAAAACACTACGCTTCTGAAATCCTGAAGTTGATTCCTGCCAAGTATTACGATGAAGTCGTCTTGACCCTCAAGAAAACCAGTAAGTCGCTCGGAAAATTCATTCGCGCCAAGGCCATCGAGGCTTTTCTCGTGGCTTTGCTCACTTACATTGGATTGCTGATTTGCGGGGCCGAATACGCCGCGGTTCTGGGGCTGATCGCCGGACTCACCAATATCCTGCCCTACATCGGCCCGTTTCTGGGGTACATTCCCGCAGTCGCATTGCTGGGATTCAACTGGCCGGTGGCCATCGTTTATCTCGTCGTGAACGCGATCGACATGATTCTGATCTTTCCGATTCTGGTGGGAAAACTGGTGAACCTGAGCCCACTTACCCTTCTTGTGGCCGTAGCCGTGGGAGAAGAACTCTACGGATTGATCGGAATGCTGGTTTCAGTTCCGGTCGCTGCCAGCCTCAAGATCATCTATCAGGAAGTGGTCAGCGTACTTTACCGTAACGACACCACTGTCTGATTCCGCCTGGCTTTACCAAATGCCGATGCTTTTTTTCAGGAAAACAAGAAGCGCCATTCCGCAGATCAGTCCCACGAAACTGACATAGGCCTCAAACGCCTTGTTCTGTTTCGCAAGCGGGAATGAGAAATCATAAACCACCGGATCGGAATTCAGCTTCAACAGCTCTTCTTTTGCAGGAGCGGTGAACTGAGGTATGAACCGTGGAACCAGCTCGCAGTATTTCAGATAGCTGTTACCGAAATAAGAAGGAAGCTTCCCTTCCTCATGCTCGATCACATAGTGATAGTTCAGGAAAAAGACAAGGCCCATCGCCAGGGAAAGGCCGATCGCCCCCACGCTGATGGTCGCACCCAGTGCCATGATGAACGTGCCGAGATAAAGGGGGTTGCGAGTGTAAGCGTAAGGTCCGCCCACAGCGAGTTTGGCTTCTTTTCTCAGGAAACCGCTGGAATAGAATCGAAGCGTTGCGCCCAGGAAACAGATCAGGATACCGGGCCATTGAGGGTAGTAATCTGCAAAGAAAAACAGCAAAAATGCGAAAATCCAAGCAAGTTGAAACCGTCTTCTTCCGGAGAAGAAGACCCTAAGTCCTTCGTGATTCAAAAGAGTCATGAAGGGATACTAAAAAAAGGATTGGAATTAGGCAAGTTTTTGATCGTAGCGCTTCTGTTCGCGCTCGCGGGACTCGGCCCCTTCCAGGCTGAGACGGGTCCAAGGGATCGCAATCAGGCGTTTTTCCTCGATCAGTTCCTCGGTTTCCTCGCAAATCCCGTAAGTTCCGTTTTCAAGGCGGGCAAGGGCATCATCGATTTCCTTGATCTTGGCGATGAACTTATCGCGCTGATTGAGCGCCTGGGTCTGACTGATGTGCGCGGAAGCGAGGTCCGCTTCATCACCGACCATTTCCGTGGCCAGTGAAGGATTCAAAGCCTGCAAACCATTCATGGATTCTTGGCGCACTTTGAGCAGCTTGACACGGCATTCTTCATAAAGCTTTTGTCTGTCATTACCCATACAATCATTCTCCCCTCTTCATCGTGAAAAGGTTTTTAGCTTCATTTATATTACACACATAATTTATAAAAAAAGAGATGTGTTTTTTTTGACACAGATTTATTTCGTTGAAATCAGCCGGATCACTTGAGAAACGTCAAAATTCTGCTGATTCGGCCCGATTTCAAGGAATTCTTTGACGGTATTTCCAAGATCGAGCAACTTCGGGTCATGGCCGAACGAATATACGAAAACCGTTCCATATTCCGTGGCTTTCAGTGATTTCACCAACACTCCCCGACCCATCAGGAATTTCAGAAGGACATCCAGCACCGTGGAAGTGACTCCAAGCCTGCTCCTGAATTCCTCTTCGGATAGAGGAGCCGTTCCGCGATCGTGCTGTTCCCGACTTGCTTCAATCAACCCGATCAGCGCTGCCGCATACTGAAGGTTGGGTTGGTTCAGATTCTCTTCCGTATAGGAACGCTCGTGCTGAAGGACAAAACTCCATTCGGCTCCCACCATGATGATGATCCAGGATACATAGATGAAAAACGCAGCAATCGGCACCACCGCAGCCTTTCCATAAGCGGTCTGAGTACCGAAACGAAAATAGATATTGAGGAAGATGTTTGAAAAAAAGAAGAGGACTCCGCTCAGGAGGGAGCCGAAAAGAGCATTGCGATGAGCGACTTCGACGTTCGGGATGAACCGGAACAGGAAATAGAGGAATCCGAGCAGAAGAACGGCCGGTACCCCGCCTTCGACCAACAAACCCGGCTTCACGCCGACAAAATGATTCACCAATCCGGGAAGGGAAAGGGCCACAAAAATCGAAAATGGAAGGATCACCATGGCCAAGACGAGGTTACGCAGCCGCTGGATCCAAGGTCGGCTCTTCTGTGCCGACCAGATCCGGTTCATCAGATCTTCGAGGTTCAGGAATACTTTTCCGATGATCATCAACAATACCATCACGGCAAAAATCCCGAGGCTCGATCCCGTTTTGGATAGCTTCGCCAGATAAACGTCCTTGAAATCGAAAATGAACTGGATCAGGTTCTTACGGTGTTCTTCGGGCAAGGGGGCAAGAATGTTCTGAATCAGATTCTGAAAATCCTCCTGAATTGGTGCCCATTGTGAAAACGCGCTGACCACGAGAAAAAGTCCGGCCAGGATCGGCATGATGGAGAAAAGTGTGAAGTACGAAAGGGATTCAGCACGGATGGTCACATCGTCGCGCACGACTTCGTGATAGAGCATCCATACTCGCTTCAACAGACTGTCGATTCGCTTCCCCCGTTGATGATGGAAGCGGATCTTCTCGGAAATCCTGGCGAGTTTTTGTTCCTTTATCGACATGCAGACTCCAAAGTGATTTTCACGTCTTCGGATTGAAGGTCATCGACATTACTGGCAATGCCGCCCAACACTTCTTGGAATTTATACTTTTTACCGGATTTTTCACATCGTAAACCGACTCTGCTCA
>JBEIKL010000215.1:0-3351 GCA_040379745.1 Bdellovibrionales bacterium
AATCCTGATGTTTGTCTCCCTGGTTCAGCTATTGCCGACAGCCTTGCGCTTGAAATTCGCGCCACTGTGGTTGGCTGCCGGATCGGCGATGTTTTTCGGTTCCCACTTCATTCTGAAGTTGATTGGAGTTGAACTGTGAGTTCCGCACCCCGGTTTGAACGGGCATTGGTCTGGATGAGACGCGACTTGCGAGTGCAAGACCATCGCGCACTGTACGAGGCGACTCATCAATCCGAAAAAGTCCTTCCCGTCTTCGTGATCGACGAAACCATCGTGGGCAAATTGCCGAAAAACGACCGACGCATCACTTTCCTTCAGAAGTCGTTGGACGAAGTTGCCGAGGCCCTGGAAAAGCAAGGTTCTCGCCTGCTCGTCGTGCACGGTGATCCGGTCGAAAAGATTCCCGAACTCGCCCGCAAACTCAAAGTGCAGGCGGTATTCACGGCGAACGATTACGAACCCTACGCCAAAAAACGGGATGCCGAGGTGTTCACACGCCTGAAGGCAGCGGGCGTGGAATTCCATTCGTTCAAGGACCAGGTCATTTTCGAGCGGGATGAGATCCTGAATGGCAGTGGCGAGCCCTATAAGGTTTTCACTCCGTACTCGAACAACTGGCTCAAACAGTTCGAGGCGAACCGTGCCCGTCATCTTCGCGATTATCAGCCGAAGATGGGTGCACTGTGGGACGCTTCCGAGATCAAGCAAAAGTCGGTTTCGTTTTGGGATCTCGGTTTTGAAGAACAGGATCTGGTCGTGCCACCGGGTTCGAAAGCGGCCAAGCAGTTGCTGAAAAAATTCGCCGATCACATTTCGAAATATCAGGAAGCCCGTGATTTTCCCGCGCTCGCCGGCACCAGTCGGTTGTCCGTGCATTTGCGATTCGGGACGATCTCCATCCGCGAGCTCATTCGATTCGCCGAAGAACATCTCTCTGCCGGCACCAAGGTCTGGGTCAAGGAACTGATCTGGCGCGAATTCTACCAGATGATCCTCGATCGGTATCCGCATGTGGCGAAGGGTAGCTTCAAGCGCGAGTGCGATCAGATCAAATGGCCCGGCAAGAAAGAACATTTCGAAGCGTGGGTCGAAGGCAAAACAGGGTACCCGATTGTCGATGCGGCCATGCGCGAATTCAAGCAAACGGGCTGGATGCACAACCGCCTGCGCATGGTGGTGGCGATGTTCCTCACGAAGGATCTCTTGCTCGACTGGCGCATGGGTGAAAAGTATTTTGCCGACACCCTTCTGGATTTCGATCTCGCATCGAACAATGGAGGTTGGCAGTGGAGCGCGTCGACCGGTTGCGATGCCCAGCCTTACTTCCGCGTGATGAATCCGTATTCACAGAGCGAGCGCTTTGATTTTGACGGCGAGTACATTCGCAAGTGGGTTCCGGAGCTGTCAAAACTCCGTGGCAAGCAGATCCACCATCCCTTGCCGTTCGAATACATGGAGCCGATCGTGGATCACGCCGAACAACGGCTCGTGGCGATCGATCTTTTCAAGAAAATCAAATAATCCCGCTTTTTCCAATTCTGATTCCTGCTAAAATATCCTTACAGGAAGAGGCCTTGGTATCATGCTCAAGAATGACGGAAAAAAATTTTTTTTGGTCGCCACCAGCAACGCGGAAGCGAAGAAGAACATGTGCGAGTGGCTCGAGGTCCGTTATCCCGATGGTGTGATCTACACGGCTGCCGATTACATGGAGTGCCTGGTGAAGATCAAGAACGCTCCGCCTCACATCCTCGTTACCGATTTCGAGTTGTCGAAAGGTCGTCCGGGTCATGTGATTGATTCCATCCTGGCTGACAAGAACTCGAAAGTGGCGATCGTGGCGATCGGTTCCACACCGAAAAACCAGGAACAGTTCGATGCCGTTGCGCTGGGTAAGCTTCATTTTGAATTGGACATTCCGAACATGGATGTTTTTCACAATGCGATCGCGAAGGTTTCGGAATACGGATTCCGCAGTGATGCCAGTGCCTACGTGATGAAGAAGATCAACAAGGGCGAAATCCTGATCAGCGAGGGTGATCTGACGAAACAAGTGTACATCCTGAAAACGGGGTTGCTTCGCGCGTACAAAAAACACGCGTCGGGAGAAACGTATTCGATCGGCGAGATCAAACCCGGCGAATTCGTGGGCGAGATGGCTTATTTTAACGAAGAAGCGAGGAACGCATCGGTTGATGCGCTTGAGGATTCAGAATTGATTGAGATTCAACCGACCGTGTTCGAACGGGTGATTTTGCAGAAGCCCTCTTGGGCCAAGACGGTGATTTCCACCATGACCCGCCGGTTGCGGGGCGGGAAGTGAGCAGTCACTTCCGGGATACCAGGTAGAGTCCACACATCGAAAACACATACAACAAAACCATTGTTCTTCCCCCGTTGCCTTTGATCCGCCATCACCGCCGTGATTTCGGTATTTATAAACTTTAAATAAATATAAAAATTGGCGCAAGTGTGTCCCGTTTGACAGAAGGCAGATTGTTCCTGTGAGCGCATTTCCGGTTTTGCCGACTTGAGGCCTTTCAGAATATTCCTTATCCTGAATCAAGACATGAAATTGGATTTGAACGCATTTTAAAGACAGGATGAATACATGAAATTTCGCTTACTCGCACTGATCGCTGTTGTTTCGGTTCTCGGATCCGATCAGGCAATGGCCAAAAAAGGCAGTTGTTATTGTAATGTTTCGATCAATGATCTGACCAACAGGACCCCCCGATCCGGAGTGATCAAGAGTTATGGAACTTTGATAGACTACAAAGTTCATGTTGGGTACAGCCAATACGGGATTCGCTCTGAAATGATTTCTCCTCGTGATCGAGAAGATTGCCGGAGTAAATGCAGTGGTGTTGCGAGTGGTGATACCGGATCACCGGCACTGGCGAAAGCCGCTTGTTCTGCGGGAGCTTCAAATGGGGCGACGATCCGCGCCTATGCGGCTTTGGAAGGTGAATACAACAAGCCCGTTCAAACCATCGGCGTTCTCAAACGAATCAATCCGGTCTACGCCTGTTCAGAAGGCGGGAGTTTTCAATCGGGTTCAATGTTCTCAGCGGGCAGTTGTCAAATTATGAAGAATGTCAAAGTGACTTGTCCGGAGGGCTACTGGTTGGAAGATCAAAAGAAGCCGGCGAAATGCGTGAAGCAAGCCTGTGCGCCGGGTTCAATGCCGGGTGTACCTGCATGGGCAGGGATTGGCGGTAGCGCGAATGGTGGGAATTACCTGACTGACGACAAGGGCGGATCACGCTTCTTCATCAACGCTAAAGCGGGCTGCGAACCCGGATTTACCCCTGTCGGTAAAGACAAGTGTATCAAGAGTTATCCAGCCAA
>JBEIKL010000216.1:0-3346 GCA_040379745.1 Bdellovibrionales bacterium
ACCCAGTGCGGTGGCGATCGCGGTGACGCAGAAACGTTTGAGTTTTCCCATAACGACAATTTAACAGAGCGAGTGTGTCAAGTCGATGAAGTTTTCATTGTGCAATTGCGGATGCTTCGCTAACTTTTGCCTATGACTTCCCGACAATGGACGATTGGTGAAAGTGTTCTCGATGTTCTGGTGGGTGGAACGTCCTTTTTGGATTCCAAAGAAGGATTCCGGAACTATTTCACCGATGAGGATTCCATCAAAAATTTCATCCTTGCCTACGGTTACGATCCGGAAGATCCGATCGAGCACGCCGAATTGCAGGGAAACCTCCAAGAGGCGATCCGTTTCATCAAGCGCTATTTTCTCAAGCCGGAAAATCCATCCGGCCTGATGGTCGAGATGCCGAAAAAGATCAACGATGCGACCGACATCCGCGAAGTGCTCCGGTTCGCATCCACTCCCGATTCCGAGTTGCGCCCGTGGGCATGTGCCATCCTCAAGGTTGTGCATACCATCAGTCACATCGATCGCGATATCCGTACTCATTATTTTTCCGAAATCCAGAAGCAGATTTTCGATCGCTTCTACCGTTATCTGAACCGTGACGACGAGGGGGCTCTTTTTCTCGGGCGCACGAAGGATGATGAGTTGCGGGTGGATCTGGTTGAGTTCCAAGTCAAGCCGAAGAAAACCCGTGACAGTATCCTGATGAAACTTCTGCACAAACCGGAAAGCGTTGCCGAAGAACTGTTCGACCGCGTCGGCATCCGCTTCATCACAAAGACCCGCGCCGATGCGATTCGAGTCGTGCATTTTCTCGATCAGACGAATGTCATCGTCGCCGCCAACATCAAGCCCAGTCGTTCGCGCAACACCCTCATTGACACCCGTTATTTCCGCGAAGTGCTCGACCACAATCGCGCAAACCCCGCAGTGTTGCCCGAGTTGCTCGAATCCGTTCCCCATCCGCAGGAACGTGCCGATAATCCGTTCAGTTCGGAACACTATCGCGCCATCCAGTTCACTTGCCGTCAATTGATCAAGATCCGCAATGCGGTGGCCGATCAGGTGCGCGATCTCAAGAGTGCCGCCCGCACGCTTGAACTCGATCCGGCTGTTTCGGGAATTGTCGAGCGCATGGATCCGCGCACGATCCAGAAAATGATCCGATTCTTTTATCCGTTCGAGATCCAGGTCATGGATCATTCCAGTCACATCGAAAACGAAAAGGGCCGCAGTGCCCACGCTGAATACAAGAAGGCGCAGCAGAATTCCGCACTTTTCAGGGTGATGGGGCCGTTGGCTCAGGAGAAACTGCAATGAAGCCATCGGTGGACTATCTCCTTGTCGGAACGGGAGTGGCTCCACTGCTTGCGGCCCAACGACTTTCCAGTCGTGGTGATCGGGTCATGGTTCTCAATCCTGATTCCGATTTCTTTCTCGAGAATTCAGAACTGCCTCTCGATCTGTTGAGTTTTGAAACCACTAACCACGATATCGGCCGTCGTTTCGCGAACAATACACCCGACCAAGTCTATCGCGACCTGATTTCCGAATTTCCCGGTGCCATCGAAATTTGGAAAGAGGAAGACGAGAAGAATCCCAATCGACCGTTTCAGGTCGAAAGTGCGCCGTGGGTGCGTTCCCGTCACCGCATGTGGTTGGCGCAGGAAAAAGGTTACACTGTCGAGCGCGTGGAGAATCTTTATTTGCGGTTGCTGGAACTCGGCCTGAAACCGCGGTGGTTTGAGGGTTCTTCGTTGATCCGTCAACTTCCGGGCTTCACTTCCCGCAATCTTGAATCACGCAAACTGAAAAATTGTGTCGGCTTCATCGGCCCTCGCTTCGGTGATGTCGATGTGAATCGTTATCGCACCGGACTGCTGGAGTTCATCCGCGAGAAACTCGGACGCGATCACATCCTGACCAATGCACACCTTCTCGACATCGACGAAAGCGGAGTGGACTACCAATTGGTTTCCGGTCCGCCCCGTACCATCGAAGTGAAGCGTGCCGTACTCTATTTCTGGACCCCGAAGCTTGAGCGGTTGTTGCGTGGAATGTTGGAAAAGAACAATCCTCGAATGCTCGGCGATTTCGATGCGTCCGTACACAAGCAAACCTGGGAAGAGTGGGAGATCCTTTCCCGCGATCCGGTCAACCCTCACGTGGTTGCGCATCTGGATGGTTTGAGAATCTGGGCGCATGGTGAAGGTGTTCCGCCTCCCGGAGGTTGGAATCTTGTGAAAATCATGCGTCGGGACCAGACCGGAATCCTTCTCGGTGAACAGTCGTTCAACGAAGTTTCGGATCTGGTGTTTCAGTACCTCGGGTGGGACCGGTTCACGATGCGTAAGATGACTCCGAGGACGGTTTACCGTTGGAACCGTTTCAACCCGATCGAATTCGAGGCGGACGGTGTGCGCTCGATGATCATCCAGTCCTGTGACGGGCCTTTGCACTGGATCGCAAGACAGGTGCGACAAACCATCGATCAGGTGTAGAATGGAATCATGAAGGTCTACGATTCAAAAGTCGATGTCGCGATTCTGGCCGGACCCCGTCTCAAACAGTGGCCTACCCATGGTGCGCGCAAGCTTTCTCGACTTTGTGCCGACACCGGTTTGAAGGCTGGCTGGTACGGTGGAGCGGGAATGACCGTGACCGGTGTCCTTCCGAACGAAGGCGGTGGCGGAATTGTCATGCTGGAAGATGCGCAAAAACGCATTCATCGCGTTGAGGCGCGCGCAGTAGTGAAAATCGTTCCGCAACTGGAGTTTCCGGTTCCCTTTGAAGGTTGGTATGCGCCCGGATTGATTCCGGAATCCTCGGCCAGAAAACTGTTGAATCAGGGAAGCTTGTCTTGGCAACCGTTGACCGCGATCCTCGGCACCGGAAATTCCGCGCTCAGGCTTGGAACCGAATTGTTGCAAAAACGCATCGCCACCCGCGTGACCTGTGTGGAAAGCGTTCATGACACCGTTCAAGGTTGGGAAGTGGAGAAACGTCGTTTTGAAATGAGTGGCGGAAGGATCGTATTCGGTAAGCCGCTGAAGCTTGCGAAGAAATCACCGATTTCATGGGAATTCAAGGTGCAGGACTCGCACGGCAATCTCATTCTCGAAGTGGCCCGGGTGATTTCGGTGGGGCCGTTTGAAACGGACACGGGCTTTCGTGAATATCCTCCTGGATCATTGTTGGTCGAGTGGGAAAACTGTGAGGCGTTGCGCTTTCACGAAGAAATCGAGCAATTGTTACTCGATGAGCATCGTGCCACCATTCTCGCCAACCTGCTATTGAAGGGGTTGTCCGGTTCGGGAGACAAGCGGATCGAAAAACGGGTCTGGAACAGCAA